>CAVKOL010000103.1:0-4524 GCA_963658035.1 Bacteroidaceae bacterium | reverse complement strand
TCCAGGCGCTGTTTTACGACACAGACGACCTCGGCGCCGTCGGTTTGAGCCAAGCGCTCGAGTTCGGCTAAGGAATCGTCGCAGGACCAGCGAGAAGAGCCCAGGTCAACACCAACGAGAATTGCCTTCTCGGGTACTGGGGCCGTGGAAAACGGTTTAAACCTTGATGAAGCCATGAGTATACCCTCGAGCCTTAATGAGCCAACGAGGCCAGGATTTGCCTTGCAGCCTCATCCTGCGACGTCACGTCAAGGTCGATCCACTGGACCCTCTTGTCGTGCCTAAACCAAGAAAGCTGCCGCTTAGCATAGCGACGAGAGCGCTGCTTAATAGCCTCAATCGCGTCCTCAAGCGAGGACTCGCCCTCGAAAACGTCAAGGATTTCCTTGTAACCAATGGCCTGACCTGCAGTGCTTTCGCGCGTAAGGCCTTGGCCCACAAGGCCTTTCACCTCATCCACCAGCCCCGCGGCGACCATCTGGTCGACCCGCTGGTTTATGCGCTCGTAAAGGCGCGCCCGGTCCATGGTAAGACCCCAGATCTTGGCATCGTAGTACGGCTGCTTGTTATGGAGCTCGGCGTTTTGCTCGCTGTAATGGTCGCCCTCGTCAAGCATCTCAAGGGCCCTGATGACGCGACGCGAGTTGTTAGGGTGAATAAGCGCCGCGCTCTTCTCGTCACGGGAAACCAAGAGCTGGTAGAGAGCCTCGCTCCCTTGCTCTTCAAGCATCTTCTCGTAGCCCTTGCGCCTTGAGCTGCCCTTCTCGCCATGGACAAAATCCATGTCGTTGATGACGGCGTTAAGGTAAAAACCAGTGCCCCCGCAAAGAATGGCAGGTCTTCCCTGGGCGAGAAGGCCGTCGATGCATCGACGGGCATCGGTCTGGAACAGCTGGACCGAGTAGTCCTTGCTCACCGGCGCAACGTCGACCATAAGAAGCGGGGCCTTGCGCTCGTTGACGGGCGTCTTGGCCGTGCCAATGTCCATACCGGTATATACCTGCATGGAATCCATCGACACCACGGACGTGCCAAGCTCACTCGCCAAAACCTCGGCGAGCGCGCTTTTGCCCGACGCAGTGGGCCCCACAATAGAGACGACGCTACCCTCGACCATTACCTGGGCTGTCCCTCGAGTGTGCCCTTGAGATACCAGGTCATGGCCTCGTCGACCTTGATGTCGGCGATCTTGCCAACAAGGTCTAAAGGCGCGGTTCCCTCGGGGCAGGAGAAGTGAACCGTTCGGTTCTTCTCGGAGTGGCCGACCATAATGGAGTCGTCGCGCTTTGAGGTGCCCTCGACCAAGACGCGCTCGACCTTGCCGACCTCGAGCTCGTTGGCTGCACGGGACTGCTTAGCCACAAGGTCGGCCAGGCGGTCGAAGCGCTCTTGGATGACCTCGTGCGGCGTGTCGTCGACGATTTTTGCCGCCGGGGTGCCGGGGCGCGGCGAATAAATGAAGGTATAGGCAGAGGCGAAGCGCGCCTCCTCGACGAGCGAGAGCGTCTGCTCGAAGTCTTCCTCGGTCTCGCCGGGGAATCCGACGATGATGTCGGTCGAAAGCGCGATATCGGGCATGGCCGAGCGAAGGCGCTCGCAAAGCTCCAGGTACTGCTCGCGCGTGTACTTGCGGTTCATCGCCTTGAGCACGCGAGAAGAGCCGCTTTGCACAGCCAGGTGCAGCTGCGGCATGACGCAAGGCGTCTGGGCCATGGCCTCAATCGTCTCGTCCACCAAGTCGTGCGGGTTAGAGGACGTGAAGCGCACGCGCTCGATGCCGGTCTTGCCCACCTCGCGCAAGAGCTGGGCAAAGCGCGGCTCGCCGTAGATGTTGCGGCCGTACGAGTTGACGTTTTGGCCCAAAAGGGTGATTTCCCTCACGCCGTCGGCCACAAGCTTCTCGCACTCCCCCACGATCGCCTCGACGGTGCGGCTCTTCTCGCGGCCGCGCACGTACGGCACGATGCAGTAGGTGCAGAAGTTGTTGCAGCCGGTCATGATGGGCACCCAGGCGTGGAAGCTCTGGGCGCGGTGGCTGGGAAGCTCGGTGGAGAAACCGCGGCCTTCCTCGATGGTGTCGACCTCGATGGCCTTCTCGTCGTCGCCAAAGGCGTCGGCGAGAAGCTCGGGCAAAGACGCCAGGGCGCTCGTGCCAAAGACGACGTCGGTGACGGGAATCTGCTTCTTGATCTTCTCGCCGTCACGCTGAGCGATGCAGCCGCCGATGGCCACGATGCGCTTGCCGCAGGGAGGCTTAGGGGCGCTCACCATGGCGGATGCCTGGCCGTAGAGGCGCTGATCGGCGTTCTCGCGCACGCAGCAGGTCATGAAGATGACGATATCGGCTTCCTCGGGCTCGGCAACGTTGATGCAGCCGCAGGACTCGAGAAGGCCGCTCACGCGCTCCGAGTCGTGCAGGTTCATCTGGCAGCCAAAGGTACGGACGAAGAAGGTCTTGCCAACAAGGGTGGAAATGTTGCTCATATTAAGAAACCAGAGATTCTACCTGGGCATTTGCGGTTTGTGCAGAAATGCGGTGGACATAGATGGCGATACGGATGGCGGTGCGGTTCTCGCCGCCGATCGAGATATCAGAAAACGTGGGCGCACAGGAGATGTCGACGCCGGTGGGAATAAGGAAGCCGCGGGCGATGGCGATGGCCTTGATGGCTTGGTTGACGGCCCCGGCGCCCACGCACTGGATGTTGACGGGCGTGGCGTCCTTCACCATGCCGGCGATGGCGCCGGCGACCGATGCGGGCGAAGACTTGCTAGAAACTTTGAGAAAGTCCATTGAGACTCCTGTGTGGTGCAGTTAAGACGTGTGAATCCTGCGTTTTAGGTACTCGAAAGATTGTACGGATAATGGCAGTTAAATAAAAGCCAAAGGTGTTAGTCGGCATCATTTAGTTCAAAAGTTACCGTGATCTTGCCGTGCCCCACGCGAATTTTGGGGTCTTGGGCCAAATCAACGTAATAACGCTGGGTGATATAGGAGAAGTCGCGCTCCAGGACCTGCGCGAACTCCTTGAGGTCCTTGTCCGAGAGCTTAAGGCCGCGGTGGTCCTTTGAAAGATCGACCTCTTTGGGGGCGATGGCCTGGCCCTTGTGCGTAAGGCGGGCAACGACGCTTCTCAACGGGCGAATCTGACCCGAGACGATGCGGTGAGAAGTTCGCTCGGACATCTCGAGCCCGCAGGCCTTGGAGACCTTGAGAAGCTCGGCAGCATCTGCTGCGACCTTAAAGCGCTCAAGAACAGGCAGCTCGGCGATGTCGTCGATAAAGAGCAGGCTCGAGTTATCGACGGTCTGGTTGGCGCGGGCGCGGGCAGTCGCGGCGATTTCTGCCGGAGAGCCCAGATAGACCTCGCAGCGGCCGCGCTCCTCGAGGCCAAACTCGCAGCAGGTCCTCACGATGTTGTGCGGGCCGCGAACGCAGGTGAACTGGCCGTCCTCGTCCTCGCCGGTAGAGGGCCAGCTAGACTGGTCTGCTCGCTCGTCGAGCGAATTCGTGTCGGTCATGACGCGAATGGCCGAGCCCTTACCAAGGTCGCTGGTCATGACCTGGGCCGAGAGGGCGTTTTCTTTCACAGAGTAAAGCGCCATGCCGCGGCCGTGGACGCCCCAGCGGTCCATGTGGACGCTCTCGAGCTTGGACGTGACGCGGGCCTCGAAGACGCGCTCCTGCATGTCCTGGGGAATACCCGAGCCGTCGTCGAGCATCGTGATGGTGCGCACGTTGCCCTCGCGAGCCGTGGCGACATAGATGTTCTTGGCGCCGGCGTCGCGCGCGTTTCTCAGCATCTCGATGACGATGTCCTCGGCGCAACGGATGTCGTGCTTTGCCTGCCTGCGCTCTGCCTCGGCAACACGAAGGCGAACGTACCCCTCGCCGAGGTTCTCCTCGACGCGCAGGGCACGCTCGCCTCCCATGTTGGCTACAAAGTTCGCAAGGTCCTGTTGACCCTGAGCCATCTTTGCCTACTTCGCGATATCGACGGCGCGGGACTCGCGGATAACAACGACGCGCACCTGACCGGGGTACTCCATCTCGTCCTCGATCTGCTTGGCGATGTCGTGCGCAAGGACGGTTGCCTGGGCATCCGAAATCTTCTCGGGCTGGACCATGACGTGCAGCTCGCGACCGGCCTGCATGGCGTAGGTGCGCTCGACGCCCTCGTGGGCGTTGGAGATCTCCTCGAGCTTCTCAAGGCGTTTGATGTAGTTCTCGGCAGACTCGCGGCGGGCGCCGGGACGGGCGGCAGAGATGGCGTCTGCGGCCTGGACCAGGACGTCCAGGACGGTGTCGGGCTCGACGTCTGCATGGTGGGCCTCAATGGCGTGGACGATCTCGGGGCGCTCGCCGTAGCGGCGGGCCAGGTCGGCGCCGATCACGGCGTGCGGGCCCTCGACCTCATGGTCAATGGCCTTGCCCAGGTCGTGGAGAAGACCGGCGCGCTTTGCCTGTGTGGGGTCAAGGCCAAGCTCGGAGGCCATGATGCCGCAGAGCGCGGAGACCTGGAT
>CAVKOL010000102.1:0-9730 GCA_963658035.1 Bacteroidaceae bacterium | reverse complement strand
CCATCCGCGAGGACGCGAGCATGAACCTCGAGGCCGTCGAGGCCATGGTCGAGGCCCACCCCGATATCCAGATCATGTTCGTCGAGTCCGGCGGCGACAACCTCTCGGCCACCTTCTCGCCCGAGCTGGCCGACGCCACGATTTTTGTCATCGACGTGTCTGAGGGCGATAAGATCCCGCGCAAGGGCGGCCCTGGCATCATGCGCTCCGACCTGCTCGTTATTAACAAGATCGACCTCGCGCCGTACGTGGGCGCCTCGCTTGAGGTCATGGACCGCGACTCGCGCCGCATGCGCGGCGAGCGCCCCTTCGTCTTCACCGACATCCGCGAGGGCCAAGGCGTCGACGACGTGGTGGCCTGGATCAAGAAGAACGTCCTGCTCGAGGACCTTTCGTGAGCCAGGGTGCCGACAACAAGTTTGGTCGGGTCTCTGAGCTGCGCTTGGTTGCCCAGACACGCGGCGAGAAGACCGTGCTGGCAGACGTCCACGCCACCATGCCCTTCCACGTGATGCACCCCTTCGAGGTGCCGACGGCGGGACTTGTGGCCACGGCGGGCGCCACGGGCCTGGCCCCGCGGGCCGCCGAGGTCATGGTGATGAGCGCCTCGGCGGGCATCATGGCCGGTGACCTGCAGCGCATTGACGTCACGGTGGGTGCCGGCGCCGCCCTTTCCGTCACGAGCCAAGCCTTCGAGAAGATTCACCGCATGGAAGAAGGCCGGGCCGCTTCCCGCGCGACCACCCTCACCGTGGCCGACGGCGGCTACCTGGACTACAGCCCCCAGCCCATGATTCCCTTTGCCGATTCGTCCTTCTCGGCAACCACCCGGGTCAACCTTGCCGGTCCCGACTCCCGCTTCGTTTACCAGGAGATCTTGTCCTGCGGCCGTGCCGCCCGCGGCGAGCGCTTTGGCTATCGCAGCTTCACCAACCACGTGCGCGTCGACGTTGTCGGCCGCCCCGTCTACCTGGACAACGTCGTCTTCGACCCCGCGATCATGCCTATGGAAGATTTGGGCCTCTACGAGGGCTTTTCTCACTTGGGCAACCTGGTTCTTATCAACTGCCAGGTGGGGGATGCCGCCTTCACCGCGGCCCGCGACTACCTGCGCGACGAGACCGGCGTCATCGGCGCCGCGGCCGGCTCGCCGGTGGGCGCGGCCACCGGCAGCGAGGCCATCTCGGGTGGGATCACCCGCCTAGCCACCGGCGACGTCTGCGTTCGCCTGCTGGGACACCGCGCCCAGCGCCTCGAGGACGTCCTGGCCCGCGTCCGAACCCTGCTTTCCTAGCCCTCTCGCGCACGAACTTCGCCCAATCAATGTCTTAATTCGACTTGCCCGGGTATCGCGGTGTTTCTCGCACCCGCCAACTGGGCAAACGTCACTAGAAAGGCCCCGTATACCGGGGCCTCCCAAATTAAGACATCGATTCGGCGAAGTTTCTTTTCCCGCAGGCCTCAAAACGGCCGCGCGACCCCTATCGCCCGCAGCATTTCTTGTACTTCTTGCCGCTGCCGCAGGGGCAGGGGTCGTTTCGGCCCACCTTCTTGCGCGAGCCGTCCTCGTTCCTAAAGTCGGGCGCGCCCGTCAGCTTGGAGTGCAGCGTCGCGGGCGGCCAGCCATTGTTGTACCAGCACGGCAAGTCGTTGCACAGGGTGAACATGAAGCC
This sequence comes from Bacteroidaceae bacterium, assembly GCA_963658035.1. Lineage (GTDB taxonomy): Bacteria > Actinomycetota > Coriobacteriia > Coriobacteriales > Atopobiaceae > Paratractidigestivibacter. The sequence continues at coordinate 8,057 of CAVKOL010000102.1, read as the reverse complement.
GATCATCTTGTTTTCCTGGCGCATGTCCTCAAAGCCCAGCCCCTGGTCCGAGACCCACTGGACGACAGCCGCCGGCTTCACGCCGCTGGAGAACATCAAGACGACCTTCTCAAAGACGTTGTCGGCAAAGAGCAGGTCATTTTTGCCGTCGGGAATGTTCTCGTTGACAAACTGCAAGAACGTCCGGCCGCTCGGCAGGTCCTGCGCCCAGTCGGCCAGGCAGGGGCTGGCAACGAGCTCGGCCGGCAGCGGCCAGGGCTCCTTGCCCTCTCGCATGTCCAGCAGGTTCTGCAGCGGGCCCATCTCGCCAAAGCAGATCCCACTCTTCATCATGATCTTGATGCCGCTGGCCTGAACCTGGTCAAGGAGGCTGGATTCCACAAGGTAGCTCCTGGTGCCGTTCTTGTCGCGGTACGCCTCGCAATTCCCGTAATCGCCAACGGCGTAATTGAGGATGGCCTCCACCAGCTCGCGCGGCCCAAGCGTGCCGGGGTACAGGCGGTTGAACTCCATCCCGGCCTCGTCGATGGCCACGATACCGCGCGTCTCGATCAACAGATCGATGACGTGCCAAAGGTCCGAGATGGCCTTGTAGCGGCGAGAAGTGCTCTCGAGGTCGAGATCCGCCAGGCGGTCGCGCACAAGATCGGGCATGACGCAGGTCGCGTGGTCGCCCTCGTCAAACCAGTAGGCCAACAGGGGAAGGGGCTCCGCCAGGCCCTCCAAAGACCCCAGCCCTTCGTAGGGAACCTCAATGCGGCCGCCTGCCTCTACCAGGCGCTTTATGAACGGGAATTGGCCCGGAGCAAGGTCGCACATGATCGGCTCGAGGTCGACCTCGGGCTCTGCCAACAGGCCTGCGCAGGTCTCGACGAGCTTCTTCTTGGTAAGCCCGCTCGAGCGCTTGGCCCCCAGCTCCTTGGCATACCACTCAAGGTCGGCGTTCTTCTCAAGCGAGGCCAGGACCGCAAAGTCGCAGGTAGCCTCGCCCTTTTGGCAATACGACTGCAGGGTACCCTTCATGAAGACCTCGGCCTCTTTGCCGCTGGCCCTGCCAAACTGGCGGCGAGCCTCCTCCATGATCAGGGCCTCGCGCTCCTCGTGCGGCACGTCAGCCAGCACGCCGCGGTGAAAACCGGGCCACGAGGTGGGCGGGTTCATGTCGTACTCGGTGTCCTCGATGAACTTCCTGGTCTCGCGGTCCAGCGCCGCTTTCTTCAAGCCGGGCGCGACGGCCAAAAACTCGGGGCCCGTCGTGATGACGTCGCCGTTCTCGCGCGCCTCGGCAAACCATCCCTCGTGGGCGGCCCGCATGCCGGGGCCCATCGAGACGCTGATCTCGCTGATCTGGCCCGCGTAGATCAAGTCGTCCTCAAAGGGGAGAAGCGCCAGCTCAACCGTGCCGCACTTGTCGGTGAGCATCCCCGCGATCTCGCGCGTGAGGCCCTTGGGCCTAAAGATGCGGCCCTCGTAGATGAAGTCGACGGAGCCGTCCGGCTGGGTCGCGTAGGGCATGTGGCCAAACAGGGCGTCTTTCCAAGACGCGGCGATCGCCAGGTCGCGGGGCGAGAGGCGCGCCAGGTTGCTGCGCACGAACTCGTCGATGACCGGCTGCGGGTTGCGCCACAGCTCGCAGGCGACCTCGCTTTGGGAGGCGTCCGTGGGAAACCCGTCGGCCTCAAACTCGAGTTCTCCCAGGTTGAGGAACCTGTCGGTGAAGAGGATCAGCGGGTCATAGATGGTGAAGAAACGCCTGGCCTTGGCCTCGGTAAGAATCATGGGAACCCCTTTGTAACGTCGTTGTCCTGCGAGTATCCCACAATCGGCCTGGCCCACATAGACGCAACCAGGTAGTTTCTCGCTTTCTGCCCCTTCGTACCGTGCATCTTGAAAGAAACTTCGCCCAATCAATGTCTTAATTCGACTTGCCTGAGTAGCGCGGCGTTTCTGGCTTCTGCCAACTGGGTAAACGTGGCGAGAAAGCCCCGGCTACCCACACCCCTTGAATTAAGACATTGATTCGAGCAACTTTGTTTTCGCGGGGCATAATGGAGGGGTACCCGCAACGCGAAAGGGGCCGTCATGGCGCGCAAATACCTCCTGGTTATTGACATGCAAAACGATTTTGTCAACGGCGCGCTGGGCACGCCCGAGGCCCAGGCCATCGTCGAGGCCGTGGCCGCCCACGCCCACGACTTTGACGGCACCGTGGCCTTCACGCGAGACACCCACGGCGAGAATTACCTCGAGACCCAGGAAGGCAAGAACTTGCCCGTCACCCATTGCGTCGCAGGTACCCCGGGGTGGGAGCTTGCCCCGGCCATCGCGGCCGTTGCCGCCCAGCTCAACGCCCCCATCTTCGACAAGCCCACCTTTGGCTCGGTCGACCTGGCCGAGTGGCTCGTGGCCCGAGCCGCCGAGGAGCCCATCGACTCCGTCGAGCTTGCGGGCCTGTGTACCGACATCTGCGTGGTGAGCAACGCCCTCATGGTCAAGGCCTTCCTTCCCGAGGTCCCCGTCGCCGTCGACGCCAGCCTCTGCGCCGGCGTGACCCCCGCCTCCCACGAGGCGGCCCTCGCCACCATGCGCAGCTGCCAGGTGCAGGTCATCGACTAGCCGCCTTGACCGCGCGCACACATAAATGCCGTATACTGGCGTTCCAAAATCCCGCGCGTAGGACAGGAGAAGACGATGGCCGAGCAGACCGACAGCTTGCAAGATCAGGCATACGAGATGATCCGCGAGAGGATCATCTTTGCCGAGTACAAGCCCGGCACCAAGCTCGGCGTCAAGGAGCTGTGCGAGAACCTCGGCCTTGGCCGCACCCCCGTGCGCGAGTCCTTCCTTCGCCTGCAGCAAGAAGACCTGGTAGAGACCGTGCCGCAGTCGGGCACCTACGTCTCGAAGATCAACATGCGCTACGCCGAGGCCGCCCGCCTTGCCCGCGAGTGCCTTGAGTCCGAGATAATCGTCGAGGCCTGCGCCAAGGCCACCGCCGCCGACGTCGCCCGCGTCGAGCAGGTCATCGACGACCAGCGCGCCGCCCTTCTCGCAAACGACACCCGCCGTTTCTTTGAGAAGGACAACGAGATGCACCACCTCTTCTACATCATCGCGGGTCGCCCTGTGATCTGGCAGTGGCTCAACCTCACCAACACGCACTTCGAGCGCTTTCGCTGGCTTTCGGCCAACACGCTGGGCGTCGACCCCAAGGAGGTCATCGGCCAGCACAGCGAGATGTGCCAGGCCATCCACGTGGGCGACACCAACCACGCGAGCTACCTCGTGCGCAACCACCTGCAAAAGTCGCGCTACGACGGCGAGAGGATCGCGGCGGAGTACCCGGAGTACTTCGAGTTTTAGCCTGGGGTGCCGCGGGCGGCGCGCCCGGCCGCGCCCGACCGGCCGTCGCCACTCACATACCAGTACTTCTCCGCACACGAACAATCCCATAATCCGCCACGCGTTGGATAAACCGCCGCTAAATGCCACGTTTATCCAACGCGTCCTTACGTTCACCGATAGAACGTGACCGCCTACGCCGCCTGCCCGTATCCCAAAAACGCCAGAAGTGATATACCAGTTACGTAAACCAAGATAGTCGCGCGCCGTCTGCCCAGGCGGCGCCCAGCAAAGAAGGGATTGCCATGGCAACGCTCTCGCTCAAAAACTGGAAGGACTGCAAGGAAGACCTCGCCGCGGCGGGCGTCGCGCTTCCCACCTACGACGTCGACGCCGTCAAGGCCGCCGGCCTCGAGCAGCCCGTGTGGATGCACTTTGGCGGCGGCAACCTCTACCGCGCCTTCCATGCCCAGATCGCCAACGCGCTGGCCAACAAAGGCCTGCTCACCCGCGGTGTCGTGGTTGCCGAGACCTTCCGTCCCTTCACCTTGGACGAGGTCTATGCCCCCTACAACTACGACATCTTGCAGGTCGTCATGAACGCCGACGGCACCCTGGACGAGAACCTCATCGCTGCCACCGCCGGCGGCGTCTTTGCCAACGCCCAGCGCCCCGAGGACCTCGAGCGCGCCAAGCGCTACTTCGAGTCGGCCGACCTGCAGCTTGCCACCTTCACCATCACCGAGAAGGGCTACGGCCTGCGCGACGCCGCGGGCAACCTCATGCCCTACGTCGCAGCCGAGCTCGCCGCCGGCCCCGCCGCCGCGGCCAGCACCATGGGCATCGTGGCCTCGCTGCTGCTTGCCCGCTTCAACGCCGGCGCCGCCCCCATCGCCATGGTCTCGACCGACAACTTCTCGCAAAACGGCGCGCGCTTCCGCGAGGCCATTCTCACCGTTGCCCGCGGCTGGCTTGAGAACGGCCACGTTGACCAGGCCTTCGTTGACTACGTGGGCGACGAGGCCCGCGTGAGCTTCCCCTGGTCCATGATCGACCGCATCACCCCGAACCCCTCGCCCGAGACCGAGGCCGCCCTCAAGGCCCAGGGTTGGTGCGACCTTGACCTCATCAAGACCTCCGGCCCCACCTTCGCCGGCTTCGCCAACACCGAGGCCTGCCACTACCTGGTGATCGAGGACTCCTTCCCCAACGGCCGCCCGGCCCTGGACGAGGGCGGCGTCATCTTGTGCGACCGCGAGACCGCCGAGCGCGCCGACACCATGAAGGTCACCGCCTGCCTTAACCCCCTGCACACCTGTCTGGCCGTCTTTGGCTGCCTTCTGGGCTACGACCGCATCTGGCAGGAGATGGAGAACCCCGACCTGGCGGCCCTTGTCCACCACCTGGGCTACGACGAGGACCTGCCCGTGGTCGTCGACCCCAAGGTCATCGACCCGCAGTCCTTCATCGACGAGCTCACCAGCCAGCGCCTGACCAACAAGGCCCTGCCCGACGCCCCGCAGCGCATCGCCACCGACACCTCCCAGAAGGTCGCCATCCGCTACGGCCACACCTTGAACGCCTACCTGGCCGCCGGCAAGGACGTCTCGACCCTCACCTATATCCCGTTGACCATCGCCGGTTGGCTGCGTTACCTCATGGCCGTGGACGACGACGGCGAGAAGTTCGAGTGCAGCCCCGACCCGCTGCTCGATGTCCTGCAGACCCACGTCGCCGGCCTTGAGCTGGGCGTCGTTGACCCCGCCGCCGTCCACGCGGCCGCCGAGCCCATCCTTTCCAACACCGAGATCTTCACCCTTGACCTTTATGCGGCGGGCCTTGGCGAGAAGATCGAGGGCTACCTGGCCGAGATGCTGGCCGGCCCCGGCGCCGTCGCCGCCACGATCCACAAGTACCTGTAACCCCGCGGCCCGCTCGCGCACCGGCCGCCCCCCGCGGCCCGGCGCGCTTCTCCGCAACCCCGTCCAAAACCCGCGCGAGCCCCCGCCCGCGCCCAACGATTAAGGAAACCAACCATGCAGCTCTCTTTCCGCTGGTACGGCCCCGAGTCCGAGAAGATCACCCTGCAGCAGATCGCCCAGATCCCCGGCTGTCGCGGCATCGTGGGCACCCTCTTCGACATCCCCGCCGGCGAGGTCTGGCCCCGCGAGCGCATCCACGCCCTGCGCGAGCAGGTCGAGGCCGCGGGTCTCAAGCTCGAGTGCATCGAGTCCGTCAACGTCTCGGACGACATCAAGATCGGCCTGCCCACCCGCGACGCTCACATCGAGGCCTACAAAGAGACCATCGAGAACCTGGCCGCCGAGGGTATCAAGTGCATCTGCTACAACTTCATGCCCGTCTTCGACTGGGTGAAGTCCGATCTTGACTACACCCTGCCCGACGGCTCCAAGACCCTCGCCTTCGTCAAGGCCAACATCCCCGACGACCCGCAAGAGATCATCGACCGCGTGGCCAACGGCTCCGGCGACCTCACGCTTCCCGGCTGGGAGCCCGAGCGCCTGGCACAGGTCCGCGCCCTTCTCGACGCCTACAAGGACGTCGACGAGGAGAAGCTCCGCGAGAACCTGGTCTACTTCCTCAACGCCATTATGCCTACCTGCGAGAAGTGCGACGTCAAGATGGCCATCCACCCCGACGATCCCCCGTATTCCCTCTTTGGCCTGCCCCGCATCATCAAGAACCGCGAGGACCTGGACTGGCTCTGCAACGCCGTGGACACCCCCTACAACGGCATCACCCTGTGCTGCGGATCGATCGCCGAGGACCCCGCCAACAACGTCTACGACATCCTGGACGAGTTCAGTGCCCGCGGCCGCATCCACTTTGTCCACATGCGCAACATCAAGTACATCAGCCCCGACGTCCCCGGCAACAAGGACTTCTACGAGGCCCCGCACCCCAGCGCCTACGGCTCGCTTGACCTGGTGCGCATGATGAGCGTCCTGCACAAGAACGGCTTTGACGGCTACATGCGCCCCGACCACGGCCGCATGATCTGGGGAGAGACGGGCCGTCCGGGTTACGGCCTCTACGACCGCGCCCTGGGCATCGCCTACATCAACGGCGTGTGGGAGACCCTCGATAAGGCCACCGGCGCCGATGCCACCGTTTCTGCCGAGAAGGGCGAGTAGCTGCCATGCTTCTCAACGACGACTTTCTTCTTACCACCGAGTGGGCGCGCCGGCTTTTCCACGGGCACGCCGAGAAGATGCCGATCATCGACTACCACTGCCACCTGGTGCCGGCCGAGATCTACGAGAACCGCAGCTACGAGAACCTGGCGCAGGTGTGGCTCTACGACAACGGCTTTGGCGACCACTACAAGTGGCGCCTCATGCGCGCCAACGGCACGCCCGAGTCGGTGATTCGCGGGGACGACGACTACGCCAAGTACCTGGCCTTCGTTGACGCCGTGGAGCGCGCGGTGGGCAACCCCATCTATGAGTGGAGCCACCTGGAGCTGCGCCGCTTCTTTGGCATCGACCTCACGATCTGCCGCAAGAACGCGAAGGCGATCTGGGAGCGCGCAAACGCCCTTCTCGCCACGCCCGACTTTTGCGCCCGCCGCCTGATCCAGCGCATGGACGTGAAGTGCGTCTGCACGACCGATGACCCCGCAAGCGACCTGGCCTACCACAAGCTGCTGGCGGCCCAGGAGGCCGAGAACGGCTTCAAGGTTCTGCCCACCTTCCGCCCCGACGGCCTGATGGGCATCGGCGCCGCGGGCTTCGTCGCCTACGCCGATAAGCTCTCGGACGCTTCGGGCATCGACGTCGTCGACTGGCCCAGCCTCAAACGCGCCGCAGCTCAGAGGCTTGACGCCTTCCACGAGGTGGGTGGCCGCCTGGCCGACCACGGCATGAACTCCTTTGTCTTTTGCCCGGCCGAAGACGACGTCATCGACGACATCGTCTGCCGCGTGTTGAACGACGAGGGCTGCACGGCCGCCGAGGCAGCGGCCTACCAAAGCGCCCTCACGCTCTTCCTCATGCGCGAGTACGCAGCCCGAGGCTGGACCCTGCAGCTGCACATGAACTGCTTCCGCAACGACTCGTCCAAGAACTTCGCGGCCCTGGGCGCAGACGCCGGCTTTGACACCGTGGGCGACCAGCCCGACATGGTCTACCAGGTCAAATGTCTTCTCGACGCGGCCGAGGCGGCCGACGGCCTGCCCCAGTGCATCCTGTACAGCTTAAACGAGGCCGACTGGATGGGCCTGGCCTCCTTGGCCGGCGCCTTCCAGTGCGCCCCGTGCGCGCCCAAGATCCAGTTTGGCTGCGCGTGGTGGTTCAACGACACCTTCACGGGCATCAAGCGCCAGCTCACGATGGCCGCCGAGCAGGGGCTTCTGGGCAACTTCACCGGCATGCTCACCGACTCGCGCAGCTTCCTGTCGTACCCGCGCCACGAGTACTTCCGCCGCGTGCTTTGCCACGTTTTGGGCGAGTGGGTCGAGCAGGGCCGCCTGCCCGAGGACGAGGACTACCTGGGCGGCATCGTCGAGGACATTTGCTACAACAACGCACATTCGTACTTTGGTTTCTTTGAGTAGAGGGGACCCGACCCATGCGCACCTACACCAACTTGAACAAGGGCTGGCAGTTTAGCGGCCCCACCGGCGCCGTCGAGCAGGTCGACGTGCCCCACACCTGGAACGCCATCGACGGCCAGGACGGCGGCAACGACTACTG
>CAVKOL010000101.1:0-9796 GCA_963658035.1 Bacteroidaceae bacterium | reverse complement strand
GCTCTATGCGGCGGGGGCCGGGGCAGGTGGGGTCAACCAGGCGCAGGTAGAGGGCCCGTTCGTTCTCGCAAAGCTCCGGCAAGTCGAGAGGATCCTTGGGCGCGATCGCGCGGCCGTTCTTGTCGATGCTGGTCCCAAACGCGCGATACTTCTCGAAGGCCGCAAGGTCCATGAGCATGCTCTCGCAGTCGATGCCCGCCCGCCGGCACATGGCCAGAATCTCAAGACCGGCCGCGTCCATGTCGCCCCAGTAGACGATCAGCGGCGCCCGGCGCAACCACTCCAGCGCCGCAAGGTTATGCACCGCGGCAAAACCGTCGCCCATGACCCCGATACCGCCTGCCACCTGGCCAAACCACAACGCAGAGTCACGATTCTCGCAGATAACGACAACCGCCGGGTCATACGGCAGCGTACACGCGTCGCCCACGACCCAAGAATCGTGGCGCCGCCCTCCCGCTGCCAGGTACGCCGGGTCCAGATACGTGAACCGCACCTGCGCCGGGCGCTCTACCAGGAGCAACTCGTCAACCCCGGCCAACCGCGCGACCACCGCGCGGCGCCCAGCGACGTCGAGCCACTTGGCATGGAACCCCGCAAGCGGGACCTGCCGCGCCGTGAGGCCCCGCGCATCGTTCTGGCGAAACCAGGCGCCCGCGCGGCAGGCCAGGTCGAAGTCGACGTCATCCGCAACGACCCGCTGCATCGTGCGCAGCAGCCGTGCCGTCTCCTCGGCACCCAGCTCGGGAAAGTCGCGAGACAAGCGCGCCGCACGTCGCCGTGCGTCGGCCAGCGCCCGCGCGCTTCTCGTCGCCGAGGCAAGCGTCTCTACGCTCGCAACCACAAGATGCGTCGGGATCCTCTGTTTACTGCCGCCGACCAGCCTGGTTGCGCACTCAAGCTCAAGCCCCAGCGAGACGGCCAGCCGGCGCAGGTCATCGGCCTTCTCGCACGTCTCGACAAAGCGCTCTTCCAGCTCTTTCTTTGTGCAGCTCCCCACGGCCAGGCGCTGCGGCCACGCATCGCCGCCGCACCCCGCCGCTTCCTCGGCCCAAACCTTCTCGTAGCGGCGGCGCAGCAGCTCCTTGACCTCGTCGACCGTCTTAAGCACGCGTCTCGCCCTCCTCCACGACCAGCTGAGAAACCCGCGAAACGCCGTCTGCACCCTTGGTCATATACGCGCACGCAGCGATGAACTTGGCAAAGGACTGGTACATGTTCTGGGGCGTGGCCACGAGCAGCTGGAACCCAAAGCCCTTCCACGCCGCTACGGCACGTGCAGTGAACTTGCCGTCGGCCTTGCAAAAGCCCTCGTCCAGCATGACCGGGGCAAACACCGGCTTGCGCCCCGCCTCGGCTCCCAGCTTGTACAGCAAGGCGGACACAGAGAGAAACGCCACGAGCTCCTGCACCTCTCCCCCGCTCTTACCAGCAAGCGAGTCGTAGTAGCTATCCTTGCGCCCCAGCTCAGCAGGCCAAGACACCCTTGCCGTTACCTTCACGTGGCGGCGCGTGTCGAGAAGGACGTCCCGATCGGGAGCACCCGGGCGAACCTTGTCCAGCAAGGCGCCGACGGCGTCGCAGAAACTCGCCGCGTCGAAGTTCTCGGGCAGGTCCTCGCGAGTCGCGCTGCCCGCATAGTCCTTGAGCTCATTCCCAAACTTCTTGACCGAGTAGCCCTCCACCACCTGTGCCGACAAGCGCAGCCTGCCACCGTCGGCTCCAAAGGGCAGGCCAGAAAGGATGACGTTGATGGGGGCGATTCTGTCCTGCACCTTCATGGGGCCCAGGTCAAATGCCTGGCGCAGCGGCACCAAGTCCGCGCGGATCCAGTTGAGCATCCGGGCCTTCCAAACGTCTTCCTGCTCGCCGATGTTTTGGTAGACAAGCTCCTCGAGAATAACCGCGTACTCGTCGTAAGAGTCGATGCCCGTGCCGCGGTTGGGGTTGTTCCAACGGGCCTGAAACTGGGTGAAGATGCCCTCGAGGGCTTTCTTCTCGGTCTCGGCCGTGCGGGTGGCCTTGACCCCGGCAGACTTGTTCTCGGCATCGACCTGGCGTGCGAACTCGCGGAAGTTCTTGTGCAGGTCGCGCGTCTCGTCGTACGAGTCCTCTTTTTCGCAGGAGATCTTCTCGATATGCGCCGCGACCTCCGGCGGTAACGCTGCTGCCACCTCGTCGGCGCCGGTAAGGCTCTCTGCCTCGGACTTCAGCACAGCAAGGCGCTCCTCGGCGCGCTTGAGGCTGCTCGTCTCGGCGCCCTCGACCCTCGCGAGCTCCTCCCAATGCTCCCGCGCCTTCGAGAGCCGCCCCTTTAGCTCGCCAAGAAGCACGTTGCCGCGCAGGAACTCCTCTCGCTCCCGCTGCAGCTGCGCCAGCTCGGCATGTGCCCCAGTCGCATCTACCTCGACAAACGGAGTCTTAATGATGCGCTGCAAGGCGTCGCGCAAGTCTTGGGCCTCCTTACGGCGCAAAAGGTTTTGCTCGATCTCCACGCGCAACCGGCTGGCCTCGCCTTCCAGCTCAACCAGGCGCTGCGTCAGGCGTGCGACCGTGGCCTCGTTGGAGAACCCGATAACGTTGGTGTCCGTAGCACCGCGGCCGTGTGCGCCCCTAAGGCCTTGGCTCGTCTGCCCCGACCGGGTGACGCGCAGGTCGTCGCCGCGCAGGTCGTCGGGCCGCTCGACGCATAAGGCGTCGTGGTTCTTGTCGGCCAGGACGCGAGAGAGCCACGGGGCAAACGGGCTCTTGCGGTCAAGCTCGATCTTCTCGGCAATACCGCCTGCACGACCCTGGAAAACGCTCGTGTCCTCCAGATCGACCCCATGGTGACGCACGCGTATGCCCAGGTCCTTGGCGTCGATCGCGTCGACGCTGCGGCGAAAGCGCGCCAGCCGTTTCTTGTCGACCAGCACCGAGCGCGAAAGCGACCCCAGCACGATCTCTATGGCCTGCCGCCACTGTTCCTCGCCCTGGGCGATCTCCATGAGCTCGGCCGCAAAGGGCAGGTCCTCGGGCGCCATACCGACAGCGGCGGCCATCTTGTCGCGGGCCTCGCTCAACCTGCGAGGGATGTTGCTGCGATGTTTGCCGTAATAGTCAAGGTCCCCGCGAACCTCGCGGGTCTCCTTTTCAAGCTCCTTTTCCCGCACGGCGAGAAGGACGCGCTGCTTATCGGCGTCGTCGAGGCACAGCTCGCTTTCCCCAAGGCGCCCCTTTGCGTGCGCGACCAGGCGCTCGTAGTCCTCTTCTACCTGCGGGATCTTGAGGCCCGCACCGACTACATCCCCAGCAAGGCGCTCATATGCCGCCTTCCTGCGCGCGTATTGCTCGTGGGCGCCCTCGATCTTGGCCTCGAGCGTCGTGAGCTTCCCGCCGCCGGTTTCCTCGACGCGCGCCTCAAGCACCTTTACCTCGGCTGCCGTCTCTCGCACCGAGCGCTTGGCTTCCTCAAGGCGCGTCGAGGCCGACTTGCGGTCATCCTCGGCCAAGGTGCTTACCGCAGCCACGACTTGTGCCTGCCGCCGCTTGAGCCAAACCGCCAGGGGGCTGTTCTCGTTGCTCAGGCTCCCCGCGTCCTCGCACACCTCGGCAAGCCTCAGCGCCTCGTCATAGGCTTGTCTGTGCCCAACAATGGGCTCAAGCATCCTGTGCTGCTCGGCGCTTCTCCGCAGCTCCTCGTAAACCTTGGTGTGGTTGTCGAACTCCTCGATAGCCTTATCGGCGGCCTCATAGGTCGCGGGCTTCTCCAAGACCAGCTCCCTAAAAAGCGAGCTCACAGACTCGATTTCCTTCCCCGCACGGACCTTGGCGAGAAGATTCATGAGCTCGTCGCCCCGCTCAAAGTCCCCGATGCCCAGCGACCGGTACACGCAGTCGAGAAAATCCTTGCGCCCCTCGTGCTGACGAGCGCGCGGCAACACGCTCGCGATCGAGCGCTTGTCAAACTTGCGCCCGGCCACCTGATCGAGAACAGCCAGGTCAAGGTCTTCGTTTGCCGTGATGTACCACGTGTTTTCGCGGTCGATGGTGACGGCTCCCGGGGTAAGGTAGTACGCCCGCGCCGCAGTGAAGCAGTTGCCCAGGCTATCCACGAAAACCGCCCCGATGGCCGTCCAGCGGGCACACGAATCGTCGCGCAGCGCCCGCGCGACCTGCTCGCCCGTCGCATCATCACAAACCGAGTCGACCATGCCCCTCACGTAGGTGACAAGCGTGCGCTTGCCCGAGGAATCGAGTGACCCCTTGCCCCTGCCGCCAATGTTAGAGGCGGCGTTGTACTTCGCCGACCGCATCATGATCTCGTCATAGGCGTCCTGCATGGTCGACTTGCCCGTACCCGACTCGCCGCAGATCACGGTCACCGCGGGCTTCTCAAAATCGCAGGCAAAGTCCACGCGCGACGCTCCGTCAAACGTTCCCCAGTTGATGAGCTGCAAGTGATGGAGCTGCCACTGGCGCTCCTGGGCCGTCCCGTCAAACAAGGTTGCCGCCATCTTATTCACCTTCCGTCTTGACGTCAGTGCTTGCCGCGCCATCGTCTACCAGGGTTTCGTTTGTCTCACCATCGTCTTGCGCAAGGCTATGCGCCGCCGTGTCCCTCTCGTACTCATCGAGAAGCGCCATCACTTTCTCAAGCGAGAAGACCGACTCGACGATGGGCATGATGCGGTAGCGTCTCTCTTCGCTGTCGACCTTCTCTATGTAATGTTTACCCTTCATCGAATCAATCGCGGTGTCGATCGCGCGTGCCAGCCTCGTCGTGTCCAGCCTCCCCGAGTTCAGACGCTCCAGGTGCGCATGGATGTCCTCGGCGTCGACCCACGCCTTCCCAGAGCCGCTTGAGGTCTGGTTTGCGTATTGTTGTCGCAAAAACACGACGAGAAGCGATTGCAGGTCGGTGAGTTTACGCTCCTGTTTGAGCCGAGGAAAATCGTCCGCCGCCCCGTCGGGCGCCGCTGCATAGGCGAGCTCGTTGTGCTCGTCGATCACAAGGCCAAGGAACAGGTCGTTAAGGGCGCTTTGGATGGACGGGCGGCACTCGACGACCCACCGCCAGTCGGCCGCGTTCTTCTCCGCGCTTATGTACGGCTCCTTGATAAGGCGCACCAGTGCGCGCCGGGCACCCTCGGGCAGGGTGCCCATGTCACCGTCAAAGAGCTCCGTGCGTCCCTGTACATCAAACATCTCATCATCCTCAGGCATCTTGCTCTCCTTCCTCGATATCAAGCGGCCGCCGCACCATAACCCGGGGCGCGCGCCAAATCCTGTGCTCGCCTTCGAGCCCCACGCAGTCGTAGGCGTCGGCAAGCGCTCCATCCAACTCAAGCCCGTCTCCGCAGGCCTCGCTGATAAGACCAAGGACCTCGACGTCGCGGCGCAGGTCAACCGGCAGGCGTGCATAGAGCTCTGCCGCCGCCCGAGCCTCGCCGGGCGCCAGCATGGCCTCGAAGGCGTCGACGACTTCCTCGGTAAGGGGCATGCCGACCCGCCTCAGCTCCCGCACGTCCACCTCGGGCGCGTCCTTCTCTTCGTCCGGCAGAGGCGGAGGGGGTTGATGGCTCGCGGGGCCCTTTAGCTTTCGCTGCAAAGGCTCAACCTCAAGGCCGGGCAGCAAATCATCCATAAGCGAGGGGCCGCTCCCAGGCTTGCCCGCGCTGGCGCTTTCCACGGCCCGCGCCCACATAAGCGACTCCAAGCGTTTAAGCGTCTCGGTCATCTTGCGATAGCGCGCCATGTCGTAGCTGCCCACGGCGTTGGCGATGGCACGCGAGCAACTAGAACGCATGGCCGAGATGCCCCGCATGCCGTCCGAGACGGTCTCCCAGGCGGCCCGGATGTCGTAGCGTCTCTTGACCTGGGAATTCACCAACAAGTACGACGTCTGGATCCTGCGAACCTTGTGGTGCATCTCGATATCAAAGCGATCGGCCGCAAACATCTCGAGCGCGCCGTTGTAGAGCTTGCCGCTGTCCGTGCCGTTGAAGAGTGCGTCGCTTCTGGCCAGGTAGTCGTGCACGATCTGGCCGTGAGGGCGCTCATCGGCATGGAACTCGTCAAAGAGGCCGTCGCGCTCGCGCTTGAGTTCCTCCTCAATCTGGCGCATGTCGCGCGGAACCTGCTCGAGAAGGTCAACGACGTTCACCAGGCGGGCCTCGACCTCCTCGGGCGTGGGTTCTTGCGCCCCGCCACCGGCGTCGAGCTCATCGAGCGCGCGCTGGGCCGCCTCGAGCTGCTCCACAAGCAAGCGGCGCCTCTCCTCGACGTCACCGGTGACCAGCGCGGCGAGCTTATCGATCTCGCTGGTGATGATCTCCATGCGGGGGCTGCTGAGCATGACGTCGCGCGAGCCCATGCGTCGCACGGCGTCGAGCGCCGCGATGGTCGAGGAACGCAGCCGGTACTGCGTCGTGCCGTCCTCAAGCTGAATCTTCTCAAGAAGACGCAGCTCGTTCATCCAACGGTCGTGGCATACCTCGCGCCCATCGCCCGCGGGTACTTCCCCGTCACCGTAGCCCTGCTCGCGCAGGCTCGTGAGCATCGCGCGAACGCTGGCGTGCAGCGTGTCGCACGCAACGGGCTTCGAGCGATCGGGAAATGCGGCATTAAGCATCGCCACCTCGACGCGCGAGTATTTGCTTCTCAGCAGCTTCCAGCCGTCGCTTTCGTACGCCTGGCCGAGCTTGCCGTATTCATCGAAGACGTCCGTCATGCGCCGCCCCCTCTCGCCAGCCAATCGATAGACCAGTACTGGGGCAGAGCTTATAAAACCCACCGGACAAAAATTCCCCGATGCCTCTGACCTGGGGAATTCTCGCCGCATGCCAACACGAGGTGCCGTATCCTTAGCTCACTCAGGCACCGAGAAGAAAGGCTCCCGCACCATGGCGTACCAAATCCGCAACGTCGTATTTGACATGGGAAACGTCCTCATGCGCTTCGACGGGCCGTACTTCTCGGCGCAGTTCACCAACAGCGAGGCCGACGCGGCCGCCCTCAACCGGGCGCTCTTTGGCTCCACGACCTGGGCGCTTCTCGACTCGGGCACCGTGAGCTACGACACGATGCTGCGCGTCGCCCGAGCCCACCTGGAAAAGCGCCTGTGGCCCAACCTCGACGCGTGCTTTGTCGGCTGGGCCGCCTACTCCACCCCCATCGATCAGACAAACGCCCTGGCCGCCCAGCTCAAGCGCGAGGGCTACGGCATCTACCTGCTGTCCAACGCGGGGACCCGCATCCACGACCAGCTGGACCACATGCCCGCCTGGGAGCTCATGGACGGCGCCGTGGTCTCGGGCCAGGAGCGTCTGATGAAGCCCGACCCGGCCATCTACCAGCTGCTTTGCGAGCGCTACGGGCTTGTCGCCGAGGAGTGCCTCTTTGTCGACGACAACGCCGACAACTGCGACGGCGCCCGTCTCGCCGGCATGCGGGCCGTCCAATACACCGGCGACGCCTCCGTCATCCGCGCCGCGCTGAAGGGCTAGCCGCATGGACGACGTGGCCCGCGTCGAGCTGCTTTGCCAAGAGCAGGTCGTGCTTCGCGGCAGGTACAACTTTGGCACGCACCGCTTCTTGAAGCCCCTCGAGGTCGCGCGGCCCGACCTCGTGCCGCCCGGCTGCGTCGATGTTCGCTCACGCGTGGTGTTGAGCAAGGTCAACGAGTGGTGGCAGCGCCGCGCGATCCCCACCACGCGCGACGGTTACGGGCACCTGATGCAGGTCACGGGCCGCGCAACGTCCCTCTCGCTTCTTGAGGAGTCGCGCGGGCTTTCCCTTTCCGACCAGTTTTGGATGCGCCGAGAAGAAAGCGGCGAGACCTGGGCTGGCCTCAACTTCTTCGACAACGGTTTTAGCGACGCGCTTGGCCGCGCGGCGCTGGGAGAAACCGTCGAGCCGGGCGCGTTCTTCTCGCCAAGCCCCAATGCGGCCCTGGTAGGAGACTTGCAAAAGGCCTGGGAGATTCGCGACGGGCGCCGCGTCCTGGTCAAAGCCGGGCGCGCGCCGTTTGACCAGCAGCCCTACAACGAGCTGATTGCAACCCGTCTTTTCTCGCGGCTTATGGACCCAAGCGACTACGTACCGTACGAGCTGGAGCTGCGTGACGGGCGGCCGCTTTCTGTGTGCCCCAATATGGTCGGGAGCGACGAGTGCCTGGTACATGCATGGGATATCGTCCGGTCGCGCCAGCGATTAGGGCACGAGTCGATGTGGATGCATCTTTTAGCTTGCTGCGAACGTCTGGGCCTGCATGCCGAGCGCGAACTTACCCGCATGTTCACCTGCGATTATATCCTGGCAAACGGTGACCGGCACTGGAACAACATTGGTGTGATTTTTGATGCCGCGACCATGCGCGCCAAACGGGTTGCGCCCATTTACGACACCGGCTCGTGCTTGTGGCACAACGTGGCGAGCTTCGACCTTGCGTCGGACTTCGACTACCAGCCAAAGCCGCTGGTAGGGGTAAGGCGTCATGGCACCCGCCCCGAGGAGCAGCTGGATCTCTTCACCGACTTCGGCTGGTTTGACCCGGCGCTGCTCGCGGGCTTTCCCGAGGAAGTCGGCGAGGTTCTGTCGAGCATCGACGCGATGAGCGAGGAGCGCGTGGGCATGATCGTCTCCCGCGTTGCCGCCAACATCCGCCGCATCGAGAAGCAGGCGCTCAAATTCTCGCGTTGTTAGTGGATTTACCGAGAAGTGCAGCGCACCTGTTTTTCTCGCCAAGCCGTCTACCTGCAGGTTTGCGAGAAGGACTTCTCGCTGTTAAATCGCTGCGCCCAGGAATCCACGTTTAACGTTGATTCCTGGGCGGGCGAGGTCCTTGCTACACGCTTGCAATAAAGCGGTGGTCATGGGTTCGAACCCCATTGACGATTCCCCATAAAACCGCAGGCCAGGGCTTTCTAATGTAGCAAGCACCAAGTCCATAGCAACGCTTCCGCCCATGCACCTAGAACATGCAGCTGGCGGCCCAAAACATGATGCGAAGCAGGAAGAAGCAGACCCTCAGGGCCAAGGAACCGACCCAGACGAGGGCGCAGAAGACTATCTTCACGACGCTCTTGAAGAACTGCCACGCCGGGCTCCCCGCCAAGCTTCCCATCGGCGCCCACACGACGCCGTTCTCGTCCGCCCACTCTCCCTTACGCGGGCGGGCACGCTTGCGGTCCGTGCGCTCGTAGGTGCGTACGCCGGACTCGCGGCTTTCGTCGGTGACGCAGCAATAGTGGCCGCTCTCGCTGATGTCGCCCCTGCAGTTCTTGGTATATGCGCCCATAACGTCGCTCCTCAGGTAGTTTTTCTCCTAGCTGCTTACCGCAGAGGCAAGACTACGACCGTCACCGGACAATAATTCCGCTTGCGTCATGCAAGACGACGCTCAAGACACTGCGTTATTAGTGGGTTGAAAAGCCAAAGACAGCAAAGGGTTTTCTCGGCAAGTCATCTACCTGCGGGTTTGCGAGAAAGTCTTCTCGCCGGCGACCTGTGGCGCTCAGGAATCCACGTTTAACGTTGAATTTTGAGCGGGGCCAGCCACCCACGCTTAGCAAACCGTGCTAGCGAGAAGGGCCTTGTCGGTGTTTTGACGGTCACTTCCCGCCGGGGCTCGAAATCAGCACCCCGCCTACCTGCGGGTTTTCAAAGGGAGGTTCCTATCCGCACTCTAAATCCGCTGACATGCCGCTTAAAACTAGCAGCCGCGCAAACAAAAAAGCCAGGGGCTCAACACCCCTGGCCTGCGGTTCTATGGAGCCGACAATGGGACTCGAACCCATGACCCCCGCTTTACGAG
>CAVKOL010000100.1:0-9822 GCA_963658035.1 Bacteroidaceae bacterium | reverse complement strand
CGGCCTTGATCTGGAAGGTGCCCTTGGCGGTGCCGGAGTAGTTGCCCTTGAAGGTCACCGTCGCGGTCGCCGTGCCCGCGTTGGTGTTGTTGCTGTAGGCGACGGTGTAGTCGGCGCCCTTGGTCAACGTCTTACCGTTAAAGATGACCGTAGGCGCAGGCGTCAGTGCGGAGCCGGTGTAGGTCTGGGCGGCAACGGTTACGCTCGCCTTCGACGCGTCGGCGGCCTTGATGGCGAAGGTCCCCTTGGCCGTGCCAGCGTAGTTGCCCTTGCCCGTCACGGTAACGGTGGCGGTACCCGCGTTGGTGTTGTTGGCATACGTGACGGTATAGTCGGTACCGCTGACCAGGGTCTTCTCGCCTACTTTGACCGTCACCGCGGGCGTCAGAGCCGCCCCGGTGTAGGTCTGGTCGGCGGCGGTGACGGTGGCGTTGCTGAGAAGGGCCGTGGCGATCTTGAACGTGCCCTTGGCCGTGCCGGAGTAGTTGCCTTTGAAGGTCACCGTCGCGGTCGCGGTGCCTACGTTGGTGTTGTTGGAGTAGGAGACGGTATAGTCGGTACCCTTGGTCAACGTTTTGCCGTTGAGGGTCACCGTGGGTGCGGGGGTGAGGGCCGAGCCGGTCCAGACCTGGTCGGCGAGTGCGACCTGCGCCTTCGAGGCATCGGCGGACTTGATCTGGAAGGTGCCCTTGGCGGTACCGCTGTAGTTGCCCTTGAAGGTCACGGTCGCCGTGGCGGTGCCAGCAGCAGTATTGTTGGCGTACGCAACGGTATAGTCGGTGTCTTTGACCAGGGTTTTGTTGCCAAACGTCACCGTCGGTGCGGGCATCAGTGCCGCACCGGTGTAAGTCTGCGCAGCCACCGAGACGGACGCCTTCGACGCATCGGCGGCCTTAATAGCGAAGGCACCCTTGGCCGTGCCCGTGTAGTTGCCCTTGAAAGTCACCGTGGCCGTAGCCGTGCCCGCGTTGGTGTTGCTGGCGTACGCAACGGTGTAGTCGGTGCCTTTGACCAGCGTTTTATTGCCCAGCGTCACCGTCGGAGCCGGCGTCAGGGCCGCGCCGGTGTACGTCTGCGCGGCAACGGTGACCGTCGCCTTGGACGCGTCGGCCGCCGCAATGGTGAACATCGACGCCTTGGTCCCGGTGTAGTTGCCCTTGCCGGTGATGGTTACCGTCGCGGTGCCGGTGGCGGTGTTGTTGCTGTACGCCACCGTGTAGTCGGTGCCCTTGACCAGCGTTTTGTTGCCCACCTTAACCGTCACGGCCGGCGTCAGCGCGCTGCCCGTGTAGGTCTGCGCGGCCACCGAGACGGACGCCGATGCGACAGAAGCCGCCGCGATCTTAAACGTCCCCGTCGCGGTGCCGGTGTAGTTGCCCTTGAACGTGACGGTGACCGTCGCGGTCCCCGCGTTGGTGTTCCCAGAGTAAGCCACCGTGTAATCGGTACCCTTGACCAGGGTTTTATTGCCCAACGTTACCGTCGGTGCCGGGGTCAACGCCGCACCGGTGTATGTCGCGCCGGCCACCGTAACCGTGGCCTTCGATGCGTCCGCCGCCGCGATCTTGAACGTCCCCGTCGCGGAGCCGGCGTAGTCGCCCTTGCCCGTGACGGTGACGGTCGCGGTGCCGGCGTTGACGTTGCTACTGTACGCGACGTCGTAGTCGGTGCCCGCCGCAAGGGTCTTCTCGCCAAGCTTAACCGTGACCGCAGGCGTCAGCGCCGATCCAGTAAAGACCTGGTCAGAGGCCGTGATGGTCGCGCCGGCGAGGCTCGTCGCCGTGCTGCCGTACTCAACCGTGAAGTCGTACACCGCCGTCCACTTGGTGCTGGACTCGGTGGTCACGGTCGAGGTGGCCGTCAACGTCGCCGCCGCGCCGTCGGCCGCCTTCCACGTGCGGCCGCTCAGCGTCGCGGCCACGATAGCGTTCTGGATTCCGCAGATCGTGGGCGGGTAGCTGGCGTTGTCGGCATCAAGCGAGAAGCTCGTCTCCTTGGCGTCAAGCTTTGCCTGAATTCTCGCCGCGTAGGCATCGGCCCACTCGTCGGCCTTGCCGTTGCGCACAAAGTAGTTGTTGCTGAGGTCGGTCGAGCGGTACGCGTAGCCGTCAGCCTGGTAGTTGGCCGCGTGATCGCTGTGCGCGATGGCCATGAGCTCGTCGGTGAGGCCAAAGTAGATGTGGCGCTGGTCGAAGTCGCCGTACCAGTTGTCGTCGGTGTCGTCCCAGGTGAGGTCCATCTGGCACCACTTGCCGTCGATCTTGACGGCGTTCCAGGTGTGGCCGTTGCCGGTCACGCGCCCGTTGGCAATGCCGGCGGCGTCCAAGAGCTTGGCGTAAATGCGCTGGTAGCTCTCGCAGGTACCCTTCGCGCGGGTAAGGCCGCTCTCGGCCGAGCAGTAGTTGAGGCTGTAGTCGTACTCCAGCTGGTCGAGGGTCCAGTCGTGCAGCCACAGGGCCATCGCGTACTCGGAGCCGTCGGTCGCGGCCTTGGCCTGGGCCACGGCGTCGCTCACGATCGAGCTCACCGACGGGCGCGCGGAGTCGTTAACCGTGACCTCGGCAAGCGTGCGCAGGTAGTAGACGCTGCTCTCAGTATCCATGAAGTAGAAGTAGATGCGGTACGTGCCGCTGGCGGTAAAGTCAAAGGTGAAGTCGTAGCCGTCGCCGAGAGCGTAGTAGGTGCCCCAAGCGCTGCGTGTGGGGTCGCAGACGCTCTCTTGGCTGCCGTTGTCCCAGTAGGTGGGCACGTCCATGCGCGCCTTGGCGGCAGAACTGCCGCCCGTCTGGGTGACGTGGAACGTCGTGGACTCCCCCGCCGTCGCGGCATCGTCCCATTGCACCGAGAAGGTCACGCCGTTGCTGGTGGCCGTCGCGGTGTGAGCGTAGGTCTTCTCGGTGCTGGAGGTGGAGCCGGTGCCCGACCCGCCCGCACCCGTCTCGCCAGAGCCCGTCGACGTCGCCACCGGAGCCTTGTACTCGGCGTACGTGCGGTTGGCGTAGTCGGCCGCGGGCGTCGTGTAGGCGGCCTCCCAGCCGTAGTGGTCCAGGCTGCTCTTCATCGTCGAGTCGGCGCGCAGGAAGTAGTCGTGGCTCACGTCGACGTCAAAGCCGGCGTCGGTGCCGTTGGGGTAAACCGGGTCGTCCCAGGTCACGTCCACGTGGTACCAGTCGCCGCCCACCTGCACCATGTTCCAGGCGTGGCCCATGTCGTTGCTCACCACAAAGACGCAGGGCACGCCCGCGCGCGAAAGCAGCAGCTTGTAGGCCAACGCGTAGCCCTGGCACACGGCCGAGCCGCCCGCCAGGGCGCCGTAGGCGGTGAAGGACGTCGTGGGCAGGGTCGCGCTGGTGGCGGCGCTGTCGTAGACGCAGTTGCGCACCAGGTAGTCGTGCAGGGCCTGGGCAACCTGGAAGTCGGACATGTTGTCGGGGTCGACCCAGCTTAGGGCCTCGGAGACCTTGGCCTCGACGGCGGTCTTGGCGGCCGCGACGTTTGCGGAGTCGATGACGTAGGCGAGCTTGAGGCCGGCCGCGGTGTCGGTGTCGCTGGCCGAGCCGTCGCCGTCGCTGTCGTAGTAGCTAAGCGAGTAGCTGGACGAGGCCCAGTAGTAATTGGGGTCGGCGAAGGCCAGGGCCATCGCAGCGCGGGCGTCGGCCACGGTGATGCCGTCGGCGGACGAGAAGGTCACGCTGGTCGCGCACGAGGCCCAGGCGGCAAGGACCTTCTCTTTAACGGCGGTGACCGTGGTCGAGACCGTCTCGCCGTCGGCGGTGGCGAGGTCGATCTGGTCTGACCAGGTCTCGAGGGTGAAGTCGTCGTAGGCGTCCAGGTCGACGGTGGCGAGAAGGGCGGCTGGGTCGGCGTCGGGCGCGTCGCCCGTCTCGCCAACAACAGCCGCATCTACCTGCGACTCGTTGACCCCCAGCTCCTGGGCCAGGGCCTGAGCCGGGCACGTGGCGACCACCATCGCCAGCGCGGTCGCAACCGAAACAATCGCGTTCGTCATTCTCTTCATGGCAGTTCCCCGTGTTTGGCAAGCCGCTTCCAGCGGCCTTTAAGCTATCCCAAGGGTTTCATTGTACTTGTCACCCCGCCCATCGCCACCCCCAACCCGACGAACGTCGGCTTTTTGACGGGCTGGAAACACGCAATTCCAGAAATGGGACGCAGTCCAGCGATTCGCCGAGTACACCCGGTCTCGAGCGCCACGCCAACTGGGGTTTTGTCACCGCGAGAACCCCGTCTACTTGCACGAAGCGGATACTGCGTCCCATTTCTGGATTTCCGTGCCGAGAAGCACCTGGCGCAAGCGGCGCCAGGGGTAGTGAAGCTATGTCGTGCGCAGGAATTGCGGGTTGTCAGTATTTCTCGCTGATACGTGCGCGGGAATTGGGGGTCGTCAGTACTTTTGATGGGCCTTCCCGGGTACTGAGAAAAGCCCGCGACCCTTCTACCTGCGGTTTTGCAAACGAGCCCTTACTGAGACAAGCGCCACGGACCGAGAAACTACTGACAACCCCCGAATCCCGCGCGCAAATCGCTCGAAAGTACTGACAACCCCCAAATCCCGCGCAATCCCCGCGCCAGCACGCCCCTATCCCAAGTTGCGAATAGTCCTCGCGCAGTTCTGGCCGATCTCGCTCTTCATGGCCTCGCCGACTTCGGCAGCGCCGGGCAAGCCGTCCGCAACAGCACGCGTGACCTCGGCGTCAACAGCCTCCGGCACCATCTTTGCCATCGTCTTAAACCGGCCCACAAGCATATCGGCATCAAGCCCCATCGCAGCAAGGCCGCAATTCTCGACCATTTTCTCGACATGCTCTGTCCCCACAAGCCCAAAGCGGTTCTCGCCGCCAATGGACAATGCGGCTCGCAAGGGTTTTCTGCTTCGTGGGGCCAGGCTTTGATACGGCGCGATGGAAGCAACGTCGTACAGAGGCGCCAGCCTAATGTCGTCGGCACCAAAGAACACCAGCGAGTGGTTCTTGGCGTGCGCATCGGTCGCGCCAATGAGGTAGTTAAAGAATAGATACAGCAAAAACCGGTAGACGTTCTCTTTGCCCAAAGCCCCCGTGTTCTTAAGCAGCTCGATTATCTGCGGCGTGTTTGGGCCGCCCTGGTCTGCATACTTGCGCAAAGGAGA
The DNA here is from genome assembly GCA_963658035.1 of Bacteroidaceae bacterium. GTDB lineage: Bacteria > Actinomycetota > Coriobacteriia > Coriobacteriales > Atopobiaceae > Paratractidigestivibacter. Next base: position 4,676 of record CAVKOL010000100.1, on the reverse strand, counting down.
GATGCCCAGGGCTTGGCACAGGTCCTCTTGATGAATCCGCACGACCTTCTCGCCAACAAGCTGCCGGTCGTAGCGCTCGATCACGACGGCCCATTCGTCGACAAACCGCTCGTATGTGGCGTAGGCCGTCGGCAAGCCAATCGCCTCGGCGACGCGCATCGACAAGAACTCGACAAGCGCCTGGTTCTTCATCCCCGTGACCCCGGGTTTTAGGATATGGGTACTTGGCGAGCCTCCCTCGCACCGATACCAGCGACCTTCTCGCCGGCGCAACGCGACTTTTGCCTGGCAGCCGCCCAGAGACCACCGGCCATCGAATCCGTCTTCCCCGGTCCAAGCCGCAGAAGCGTTTTCCTTGATGTCGAGAAGGAGCTGGGCCACGTCGGCGTCCGACAGCTCCGTCAAGCCGTCGCTGCGCGCCAAGTCCTTCTCGCCGTCAAGCGAAAGCACCCGCACGGCGCCCGGGCAATCGCCGCCGATATGGGCAAGCAGCTTGAACGGGTTGTCCCCCGACACGCCGAACTTGGCCCCGATGGCCGCCCGCGTCGATTCTTCGTCGGGGAGAAGGCCCATGAGGTAGGGCCGCACGGCGCGGTCGCCGTACACGGTTAGGCCAACGGGCATGGAGCAGGACAAGGGAACGCCGTCGTAATCTGGGTCATAACAAAAGGTCAGGGACCCGGTGGTCGCCTGCGACAGAACTCCGCAGCGCGCGTCGCCGATGTAGACGGCCAGTTTGGAAGCGCGACGGGTGCTCATTTGTCCGCCTCGAGCTTCCAGACGTCGCCGAGGCAATCCCATTGGGGCCTGGGGATGCTACGGGCCTTCGCGGCGGCGGGGCGCGATTGCCCGGCGGCGGAGAAGGCGTCGTCCACGCAGACGATAAGGTCCAGGGCCGAGGCCAGGCGGAGAAACCCCGCGAGGCCGATGTTCTCGTTCTCGCCCTGTTCGAACGCGAATAGCGTCCTGGGGCTCACCTTCGCGGCGCGTGCAAGCTGGGCGCGAGAAATGCCCTTGTCCTCGCGGACCCTGCGGATGATGCTGCCTGCCTGAGCGCTTTGTTTGACCTGCGTTTTCATTGGGGTCCCTTGTGTACGCGTCGCTGTATTCTGCATTTCGCATTATATTGCGTTACGCAGGTTATTGCAAATGTTTGGTGCGCGGGAATTTGGGGTCGTCAGTAGTTTTCACTGATACGTGCGCGGGAAATTGGGGTCGTCAGTACTTTTGACGTGCCTTCCCGAGTACTGAGAAAAGCCTGCGATTCTTCTACCTGCGGTTTTGCAAATGAGGCCTTACTGAGACAAGCACCACGGACCGAGAAACTACTGACGCCCCCCGAATCCCGCGCACAAATCGCTCGAAAGTACTGACGACCCCCGAATCCCGCGCAGCAGGCGCCGCAACCATAAACGCCCCGCGTATAATCAACCCGACACACCACCGCGCCCCAGGAGCCCCCAATGCCCGAAACCACCCGCGCCCTGCAAACCGCCCAAGCCATGGCCCAAACCGCCGAATACCTTGACGACCAGGCAAAACTCCCGGTAGCCGTCCAGGCCGCGCTGCCCACGCGCTTCTCCGCAGAAGTCCATCTCCCCTACCAAAAGCGCCAAGAGCTCCCGCAGGCTGCCGCGCCCTACGCCACCGTGGAAAAGCTTCTCGACGCAAGCTGGTCCGCCGCGGTCCAGGCAGGCGCCCTGCGCTACTACGAGGGCAAGGTGATCTTTCCCATCGACGCCGCCCGGCCCGGCGCACAAACACCCATCGAGGTCTCGATCAAACAGGGCGACCCCGAGCGCTCCGAGGGCCGGGCGTGGTTCGTCTCGTACGTAAACGCCTACGTGCCGCCGGCCGGGGCGTCCACCGCTTCTCCCACCAAGGCGATCGAGGATTTTGCCTGGATGGGCCCGTGGGAGGACTTCCTGGAAGACCTCGCCGCCGTCGCCCTTCCCGAGTCATGGGAGTTCCGGGGCGCGGGCGCGGGCGCCGCACCCAGCCGGCCCTACGCCATACTCAAGAGCTACGTCTGCAACACGTACTACCGCTTGAAGCAGGAGGGCAAGATTCGCGTGGCCGATGACGGCAGCTTTGCCGCCTTCAACACCGGCCTGGTGGACAGCCGCTACGACGACATCTACCTGTGCTTCGAGCCGCAGGCCGGCCACCCGCAGTGGCGCTTTGTTGGGCTTGCCGCCTCGGGCAACCGGGCCCTGAAGAAGCGCGTCAACAAGACGTTCAATCCCCTGCCGCAGACCGCGTGCTACTTCGACAAGCTGGAGGACCTGCTGTTCGACCCCTCGCGCGAGCTGCAGGTGGACTACGAGCACATCCTTTTGGACAACGCCGAGCGCCTGCCGCTTGATTTCTTCTCGCAGGAATTGTCGAGAAGCGCCGAGGTCACAGACGTCATCGACCAACTGCGCGGCTGCGAGCCGGCGGAGCGCGACGCGCTTTACGACCAGCTGTCCGACATCATCGAGACCGACTCGCGCGTGTACCGCACGCTGCGCAACCGCCTGGAGGACGCCGTCGACATCGCGTGCCGGCGCGTGCGCTGGAACTTCAAGACGGCGATCCCCTCGTACTACCCGCGCGCGAACTCCATGAGCCTGCTTTTGCCGTTGTGCCTGCTAAACGAGCAGGTCGCCGACGTGGCGCTGGTGGTGCAGCTCCTGGAATCCGGGGTCTACCAGGGGCAGACGATCCTCACGATCGAGCAGGCGTACACCAACGCGCGCCTGATCTGCCGCCCCGACAGCGACTGGCTGACGAACACGCGGTAGGGACAGCGGGGCGCCAGAAACAGGGGTCGTCAGTAGTTTTGGCGGTTCGATACGCCGGAATCGGGGGTCGTCGGTACTTTTGGCGAGGTTTATCGGGTGCGGAGAAAAGCCCGCGTGACGTCTACCTGCGGTTTTGCGATCGTGTCCTTGCCGAGACGAGCGTCAAGGGCCGAGAAACTACCGACGACCCTCAATTCCCGCGCAACAACCAATCACCAGCATTGACCGAGAAGACCGCCTGCTCCGGTGGCACTTGGGGAGGTTTTCTGTGGCGTATGCGGCACTACGAGGGGTTTTATGTACAGACAACCCCTCCAACTGCCGCATACGCCACAGATAAGCCCTCAAAGTGCCACCCGTATCGGTAGTGTGCCGATTGTTGGTGTCAGGCCCCGTTTGGGATGCGCGGGCCTTTACCCGCCCGGCAAACGCGGCGTCGCCTGGAACCGGTTGTATTCTACGACGGGATCATGACGCCGCCCCCCTCTTTTCCGCGACCGCCGCCTCGACGCAGACCCTGGCCTTCTCGAGCACGTCCTCGGGAATCGGCCCGGTCGCCGCCTCCGACCTGGCGACGCCCCTGAGCGAGGCCGCGTCGATGAACCTCGCCCCCATCCACTCCTCGTTGACGTCTATGAGCACCGAGCCGACGAGCCGCATCATCGACTCGGGCGACGGGAAGACCCCGACGACCCTGGTCCTGCGCTTTATTTCCTCGTTCGCCCGCTCCTGGACGTTGTTGGTGCGCAGCCTGACGTGGTGCTCGTAGGGGAAGTCGAGGTAGGCGAGCGCGTCGGCCTCGGCGTCCTCGAGCAGCCGGCCGCAGCGCGGCTTCATCTCGGCGATCACGCCGGCGGCGTGGCGGTACGCCGCGCGCACGAGCATCGGGTCCCGCTGCGCGAACACGGCCTTCATCGCCGCGACGGCGACCGCCCTGTCCCCCTTCTTCTCGAACCAGCCGGCGACGTCGCGCTCGAGGTGGACGATGCACCGCTGCCAGGCCGCGCCCTGGAAGACCTCCGCTATCGCCTGGGCGAGGCCGGCGTGGGCGTCGGAGACGACGCACCTGACCCCGGAGACCCCGCGCCTGCGCAGGCCGAGCAGGAACTCCTTCCACGACGCGGCGGACTCCGTGTCGACGTCGCCGAGGCCGACGAAGCGGCGCGACCCGTCCTCGCCGCACGCGATGGCGGTGACGACGCCCCTCGACTGCACGTGGCCCGCGTCGCGGCACTTGACGTAGGTGGCGTCGAGCCACAGGTACGGGAAGCCCCCGCCCTCGAAGCGCTCCGCGGCGAGGGCCGCGACCTCCTCGTCGAGGTCGGCCGTCATGCGCGAGACGCGCGACGGGCTCAGGGACCCGTACTCGAGGGAGTCGGCGGCCTTCTCGATCTTGCGCGTGGAGAGGCCGCGGACGTAGGCCTCCTTGACCACGGCGACCATCGCGCGGTCGACGCGCGAGTAGGGCCCGATCAGCTCGTCGGGGAAGTAGGTGCCCTCCCGCAGCTTGGGTATGCGCAGGGTGATCTCGCCGAGCGGCGTGAGCAGCCCGCGCTCCCTGTAGCCGTTGCGCCTGTTGCCCTCCCCGCACAGCTCGTCGGCCTGCCAGTCCATTATCTGGTTGAGCATGGCCTCGAGCTGGAGCCTCGCGAGCTCGAGGATGTCTATCGAGCCGTCCTCCCTGCGGGGGAGGTCCAACATCGCCCTGTTTTCCTGTAAAGTCTCCATAGCGGTCGTTGCCTTTCTCCGGAATCTGACATTCAGCAAATGCGATTCTAGGCAACGGCCGCTTTCCACTCAAAAGCGGCCTGTGACACCAACATTTGGCACACGATCCCGGTATCAACTAGTACCCGCATCATTTACCTTCAACTTTGCACGTTTCTAAGG
>CAVKOL010000099.1:5946-9828 GCA_963658035.1 Bacteroidaceae bacterium | reverse complement strand
TGCGGTTTTTCTAGCTACTCAGCAACTTCGGTTTTGTCGGCCAAGATGTTGGATTCTTCAACCTCGGAATCAGATTGCTCGGCTGTTTCCTCGGCTTCTTCCTCAACTACGGGCGTAGTTCCCTCGTCGACCGATGCCGGAGTGATTGTCGCGCCGATCACGCCGTTAGCGCTAAGAGTCACATCGTTCTTGGACTCACCCCAGCTCGGGGTTACTTTCAAGGTATCCTCGGCGTTTGCGTTGACAGTGAAGGTGAAGCTATCCGAGGTCAGCTGCGGCGTGTAGTAAGTATTCCCCTGGAATTCAATAGTGCAGTATCCTGCCGAAACGGTGGTGTCGGGGGTCAGCGTCACGGTCTCGCTCGTAGCAGAAGAGTAGGTACAAACAACGCTGCCGTCAACAACCGTAGAGGTAGCCCCGGCAGTCGTGACGCTCACGTTATATGAGCCCGCCTGAATCGTCGCGACCTCCGTAGTGGCCGTCGCGGTAAACCACGCCCAGGTCGTGCCAGAAAGGCAAGCGGCGCACAGGGCCATCCCTATGACAGACGGGGCGAGGGCGCGGTAGATATCGGCACCGTCGCCCGAGCGGGCCAGGTGCTTTGGCTGGTAGCGGTTCTTGTGAGCAAGGCGCATGACCTAACGCCCCCTTTCTTCCAATCAACTTTTGGGCAACCGAAAGGCATGCAGGCAATCCCCCATGCCCTTCGATTGCCCCTCCGCCCGTCGACGGAGGGGTTGGAACTTAAGCCGAGAAGTACGAACTACTTAATGGTGATGGTCGTCCCATCCACATACTCCATGTGAGAAAGGATATTCTCCTCGCCCGTCACAACACTACCGTTATAGACGAACTGACAGTTCTCAAAAGTCACCGTGTTATTAGACCCATCGATGTCGAGGAAGTATTCCTTTGCAGTGTTTTGCTCAGTGGCGGAAATGACGCAGTTCTTAAACGTCAGATTAGAATTGCTCGCGTCGTATTCGACTTTTTCGTCATTCAGGCTATGAACGGTCACGATCGTCGCATAGTCGTTATTGGCCTTGTTATTCCCCGAAGTAGGCGCAGCCCACTTGTTCACACCCTCAAGAACACAGTTTTCAAAGGTAACATTCGTACCAGAAGACCAAGTCTGAAGGGCAGCGTATCCCGTCAGCGTGGTATTGCGGACAACAATGTTGATATTGTCGTTCCCGGTTCCGATGAGGAAGGCATAGTGATCGGCCGTAGTGGAGCAGTTGTCCATAACGATGGTGAGATTCTTGTTATCGAAAACAGAGAATCCACGCTCGAGGCTGTCTCCCTCAATTTCAACGCCAGAAAGAGTCAGGGTGGCCGAATCAGTATCGTTTACCGTGATTAGTCGATTGCGGTTATAGCCGTCGCCCACGGTCAACTTCGAAGAGCCGTTACCGTAAATCGTAACGTCACCCGTAATTGCGAGATCAGCAGGAAGCTCAACATCGTTCTTAAGCACGACGTCCTCGCCGTTGGCGATGGCGGCGGCGAGCTCGTCAACCGTGGAGACGGGAGTAGCGTACTCGGCGTTCTTGTCGTAGGTGTTGTTGTAGCTGTCGAACTCCTCAGTGTACTGAGTAGCCGAGACGGTCAGCTTGATGCCGTCAAGGGTCATGCCCTGGTACTCGTTACCGGCGGTTTCCTTCATCTTGGCCTGGATGTAGTAGACGTCGCTGGTCTTCTGGGCGCTGAGGTTGCCCTCGAAGGTGCTGAGCTCAACGGCGGTGCCGCTAGCGTCCACGACGGAGAAATCGATGGCCTTCAGCAATTCGCTCTCACCGTCAAGGCCATCGATGGTGAGCTTGTACTTAATCGCAAGGCTACCGAAGTTATTGACCTTGAAACCCTGGGTCTTAAAGGTCGCGCCCGGCTCCCAAAGGATATCGGATGAACCATTCACGTTCTGGAATTTCAAGCCCTCGGTGAGCTCATCGCCATTGCTATCGACAAGCGCCACGTCCAGCGTACCGGACTGAATCTTGTTGATCGACGTGCTCGCCGTGTCGGTAAACCACGCAAAGGTGGTGCCCACGAGCATGGCCGAGCAGAGCGCCACGCACCCGATACTCGCCGCCAATGCCCGCTTGGTGTTTTTACTTTCAGCCATTGTTTATCTCCTACTCAATGGTTTAGAACGTGGTGGGCACGCCGTAAGTCTTGCCCTCATTCATGAGATAGATGTCCTTACCCTCAGACGGGTTCATGGTCACGGTGCTTTCCTGATAAGAAATGCTGCTATTGCCGTTCTCAATCCAGAAGCACGCGGTACCGTTGGAGAAGTTGAGGGTGGTGTTTTTAATGACGGCAGATGCATTGCCCTGCGCACACACGGTGTAATACTTATCGGCAGTAATGTTGCAGTTGGTGATGGTTGCGGAAGGCTGCCAATCCCTCAAGGCCTCATCCGCATCGTCATAGCCGGTCACGCTCACACCGCCATACGTAGTGACGCCATCAAGGGTCGCGTTCACGCCAGAGACGGCAATCGCATAGCTGCTGTATTTGCGGGCCGTATCGGCGGCAGGCGCAACGAGGGTACCGTTCTTGACGGTAACGTTCTCGCCGGTGATCGTCAGGGTGTGGTTAGCCACAGAAAGCGTCTTGCCGTTGAGATCAAGGGTGACGTTGTCGGCAGCAATGTGAAGACGCTTGTCGACGTTATAGTTTGCAGAGCTAACCGCGATGTTGTCCGTCAGCTTAATAGTGTCGCCGCCCTGGGCGTTGGCAAAGGCAGAGACCAGACCGGCCTCGGTGGAAGCAGCCTTGGCGCCGGCATCGTAGACGAGGTCAAACGGGGAGAAGGTCGCGCTCTTGATGGTGACCTTGCCGGTCGACTCGTCGTAGGAGTACGCGGAGGCATCCATGGCCACACCGTTGTGGAAAACCTTCACGTTGCCGAGGTTCTTCTCGGTGTAGAACTCGACGGTAATCCCCTTGGTGTTCTGGGAAGAAACGCCGGTGAGGGAAATCTCGAAGCTCTTGGCGGCCTGGCCGTCGGACACGACGGTGCCCTCGGCGACAGACGAGGTGGTGGCGACGGAGAGGGCGATCTGGGAAGCGCCGTTATCCATCACGACGCCCTCGGGGACGGTTGCCTGCGCGAGAGGGGTCGCACCGTCGATGGTGGCCTCGGTGGCGACGGTCTCGGTAGAAGCGACCTTGCCGTCCCCGTCGGTCACGACGTCAACGACGCCGTAGCCGTAGGTGGGATACTCGGCGTTCTGGTCGTAGGTGTTGCTCGTGCTGTCGTACTCAACGGTATCCTGGGTGGCGACAGCGGAGATCTTGATGCCCTCGAGGCTAAGGCCCTGGAACTCGTTGCCGGCGGACTCCTTCATCTTTGCCCGGATGTAGAAAGCGGAGCTCGTCTCAGTGGCCTTAAGATTGCCCTCGAATTCGTTGAGGTCGATGCATTCTGCGTCGGCAATATCGTCCGAACGCATGACATAGAAGTCGATGGCATCGAGAAGGGCATTGTCACCGGTGACGCCGTCAATGGAGAGCTTGTACTTAAGAGCGAGGTTGCCGTTGTTCTTGACGTAGAAGTTGCCGGTGTTGAAGGTCGCGCCGGGCTCCCAGAGGATGTCGGCAGAGCTCGCGTTGTTGGCGAAGCTCAAACCGTTGGTAAGCTCGTTGCCCTCCTTGTCGACAAGTTGCACGTCCAGGGTACCGGCCTGGATCTTGTTGATTGAGGTGGTGGCCGTGTCGGTGAACCATGCGAAGGTGGTGCCCACCAGCATGGCGGTGCACAGCGCCACGCAGCCGATGCTGGCCGCCAGCGCGCGCTTGGTGTTCTTGCTGTCCTTCACTGTTTTACCTGCCTATCAATGGATTGGAATCTCTTAGAGACAACGCTAGGAGATC
>CAVKOL010000099.1:0-5126 GCA_963658035.1 Bacteroidaceae bacterium | reverse complement strand
CGTACTCGACGGTGTCCTGGGTGGCAACGACGGTGATGCCCACGCCGTCGATCGAGAGGCCCTGGTATTCGTTACCGGCGTCCTCCTTCATGTGGCCCTTGATGGTGAGAGCCTTGGACTCGCCGACGGCAAGGCTGTGGTCGGCGTCGAGGTCTGTCGTCTCGCCGCCGTCGTTGATGGTCCACTCAATGGCCTCGTTGAGCTTCGCGCTGCCCTGAATGCCGGTGATCTGAATCTTGTACTTGAGGGCCAGGTTGCCGTTGTTCTTAACGGTAAGCGCGGGTAGCTCGTAGGTGCAGCCCGGCTCCCAGAGGATGTCCTGGGTCGAGCCTCCCTCGGCCTTCTGGAACGAGAGGGTCTGTCCCTCAACGGAGTTGCCGTCCGCATCGAGGAGCTGGACGTCCAGGGTGCCCGCTTGAATCTTGTTGATTGAAGTGGTGGCCGTGTCGGTGAACCACGCGAAAGTGGTGCCCACCAGCATGGCGGTGCACAGCGCCACGCATCCGATGCTGGCCGCCAGCGCGCGCTTGGTGTTCTTACTGTCCTTCATTTTCCTTCCTCCTTGTTTAGAGTCGGTTAGGCTCTTTATGTGATCACGGTTGCCCGTGGACTAGCCTTGCTTGAAGTGGCGACCACGGGTTGTGGCGGGCCGGGGCGTGTAGGCCGGGGCGGGCGGCACGGCGACGGGCGCGGGCTCGTACGCCGCGGGCTCGTACGACACCGGCTGGGGCTGGTACGCCGGCGGTTGGTACGTCGCCGACTGGTACGTCGCCGACTGGTACCCCGTCGGAGCAGGAGGCCCGGCGTTGCCCATCTGCTCGCGCATCTGGGCGATCTCGCGCATCATACGCTGGGCCTCAAGGCGCTCGGCCTCGGCAGCCTCGCGCTCGGCGCGCAGCTCGTCCATCTGCTCGGCCTTGTACTGGCGAAAGAGGCGCACGCTGCGGGCGCCCTCAAGCAAGATCAGCACCAAGAACGGCAGGAAGATGCACAGGATGTAGCCCGGCGTGGTCTTGAGGAACTGGAAGAACTTGCCCACGCCCGGAAGGCGGCCCTCGTACTTGCCCAGGACGTCGTCGTAGGCAACGACGCTCTCGTCGTTGGTGTTGGTCGTGGTGCCGTAGGTGACAAAGCCCGGCTCGCCGCTGGCGGTGGTGGCCAGCTCGCGAATCTTGTGGGTGACCGTCTCGCCGTAGTTAGAGGTGTTCTGCGAGGTGTAGGCAATGATGTCGCCCACCTGCAGGGTCGAGCAGTCGGTCTCTTTGACCAGCACCAGGTCGCCCGCCTCGAAGTCGGTCGCCTTCATGGAGTCGGAAAGGCAGATGAAGGCCTTGTAGCCAAAGATGTTGCGGTCGGCGCGGTCGAAGGTCGAGACCGAGACCACGGTGAACACCATCATGAAGACGGCGAGCACCACCATCACGACCGTGAGCACGCGCTGGATAATCTCACCCGGTTTCATTGCCTCGCCCCTCATTCGAACAGCCTCCCGGGGTTGTTCTTGGTCTGGGTGGCCTGGGCGCACAGGGTGAAGGACAGGCCGCTGCCCTGGCCCTCGTTGCCGGCGGACTCGGGGTAGTGGAAGCAGATGGTGAGCTCGCGGCGCTCCCCCACCGCCAGGACGTCGTCTGAGGCGGCGACGTTTTGCGCGGTAAGGCTGGAGGCGGTGCCGGAGCACAGGACCTTCTCGCCGTCTTTGATCGTGACCTCGAGGGTGTTTGTCAGGTCGCCCGAGACGTCGCCCAGGTAGAGGCGGTAGTAAACGTCCCAGGTGCCCTCGTTTTGGACAAAGAAGGTCTTGGTGACGGTCATGCCCGGTTCGAAGAGAAACTCGCCGGGCTCGATCACGGACGCGCCGTCGTTGAGGTTGATCTTGGCCTCGCCGGTGTGGAAGAGGTTGTCCTTGACGGTGACGGCGGAGAAGAACAGGGCGATGGTCACGGCGCACAGGCACGCGGCAATGGCGAGAACGGCGGCGACGCTGAGCTTGAGCTTCTTGGCGGTGGAGCCTTGCTTGGCGGCAACGGGCTGCTCGGGGGCGATGTCCTGGTCGGTGGCGGCGTCCTGGTCGAGGGCGTCCTGCTCGGCGGCAGTGTCCTGCTCGGCGAGCACGTCCTTCTTATCGGCGTCCTGCTCCATCCTCCTCACCTCCCTTGCGGGCGCGGCGGGACAGGGCAAAGAGGAGCATCGCGCAGATAAGGGCCGCGGCCATGCAGGCCCACGGCAGCGCGCGGAAGAGATCGCCGGTAAAAGGGACGGGCTCGAGATTGCCCTTCTCGTCGCCTTCCACCCACCAGGTGAAGTCGGCGGCGAGGTCCTTGTTTTGGTACTCATTGCCCACGCTGGTGTCCAGGTAGGCGGTGGCCTCGTAGAGCAGCTCGTCGGTGGTGGAGCCGTTGGCCGTAAGCTGGTACGCCAGGGCCTGGGAGGCGTCGCGCATCAGGCCGTCGTAGATCGTCTCGCCGGTAGTAACCAGGCAAACGCGCAGCTTAAGGACCTCGGCGAGCTTGTCGTAGCCGGGCTGGACCTGGGCCTTGAAGTGGACGGTCACGGTGTCGTGGTACGAGACGCGCACGCGGAAGTACTTGGTCTCGGCGTCGCCAGGCAGCATGTTGCCCACGTGGAAAGCGACGTTCTCTAAAGGCTGGGCGGCGTAGAGCTCGATGGTCGGGGCGTCCTTGGCCGCGGCGGTCGAGGAAGTCGAGCTAGTTGAGGTTTGGGAAGCGGCCCCGGCGGAAATCGTGGTGCCGGTTACCTCGCCGTTTGCGTTAGAGGTTACCTCGGAGGACTGGCCTGAGGATGACCCCCCGACCGAAATCAGGCTGTTAGAGGATGTGGCCGTGGCATCGGCCGTGCCAGAAAACTTGCCCAGCACAAGGGTGCCGCCCAATGCAAGGAGGCTTGCGACCAGCAGAACGGTCAGCGTGGCGACGGCCACGCGCGTCTTGTTGCTACGCTCCACTTGTTGCACCCCCCGGTACTTAAGATTGATTCAAGCTATCAGCGTAGAACTTTATCCCTCCCCGGACAAAACGAACGCCGTGAACGGTATGTGGAGGGACCCCAAGCGGAATCTCCATCTTTCGAACACAAGAAAAGTTGCCAAATGAGGGAATGCAGCATCTTGGCCGACAAACTCGGGTTTGACGAGTAGCAAGCCTTCGCGCAAAAAGAAAACCGCAGGTCAAAGACTTGCGGTTTTTCTGGCTACTCAGCAACTTCGGTTTTGTCGGCCAAGATGTTGAATTTCTCCGCCAGGGGTGGCCAAACCTACCCCAGCACGACCGAATCGGCGCCGTCAATCTGCAGATTGGCGTTGTAGAAGGCGCGCAGGGCGTCGATACCCAGGGCAACATCAAGGGCGCCGGCTGTCTCGTAGGTGGAGTGCATGGCCAGCTGGGGCAGGCCCACGTCGACGCCGTGCATGGAAACCTGCATGTTAGAGAGGTTGCCCAAGGTGCCGCCGCCCGCCATGTCGCTTTTGTTGGCGAAGGTCTGGTACGGCACTCCGGCGGCGTCCAGCACGGCGATCAGCGCGGCACGGCTAAAGGCGTCGGTGCAGTAATGCTGGTTGGCGGCTTCCTTGATCACCAGACCGCGGTTGAGCCAGCAGCGGTTGGTCTCGTCGTGCTTCTCGGGGTGGTTGGGGTGAACGGCGTGGGCGTTGTCGCAGCTCACCAGCATCGAGCGGGCGATGGCCTGCAGGTATTGGCTGCGCGTGGCGCCAAGACGCGCGGCCAGGCGCTCAAGGGTATCGGCCAGGAAGGTGGACATCGCGCCCTGCTTGGTGTTGGAGCCAACTTCTTCGTTATCAAAGCAGGCGTACACCATGACGCAGCTGGGATTTTGCGCACCGAGAAACGCTTCGAGCGCCGCGTAGGCGCACCCCAGGTCGTCCAAGGCCCGGGCGCTCACGAACTCGCCCGCCGCGCCCCAGACCCTGGCCGGCGTGCGGTTGTACAAAAAGAGGTCGCGGGCCAGCACGTCAGCGGGCGCCACGCCCAGGTCGTCGGCCACCATCTGGTCGAAGGACCCCTCCCCCAGCGCACCTGCCGAGAAGAGCGCGGGCAGGTCGACGGCACGGTTGAGCTCGGGCGCGCGGCCAGCCTCGCGGTTGAGGTGGATGGCCACGTTGGGAATCAAGGCCACGTCGCGGGCCGAGTCGTAGAGGCGGCTCACCACGCGGGCACCCTCGCGCACCATGACGCGGCCGGCCACGCCCAGGGGCCGGTCGAGCCAGCTGTGGTCGATGGGGCCGCCGTAGACCTCGACGTCCAGGCGGGTGTAGTCGGCCGGGCCCCGCAGCTCGGGGACGGCCTTCACCTTGAGGCTGGGCGAGTCGCCGTGCGCCGCGCATAGCTGGAAGCGCAGGCCAGCGGGGGTGACCTTCTCGCCAACAGCAAACGCCAGGACGCTCGAGTTGTTACGTACAACGTAGTACTTGCCACCCGGCGCGACCTCCCACGCCACGTTCTCGCGCAGGCGAGAAAAGCCGGCGGCCTCAAGGCGCCGCCCCAGCTCGGCGGCGGCGTGGAACATGCTCGGGCACTTCTCGACAAACTCAACGAGACCCTGCGCGGCGGCGGCCTGCTCGCCTGCGGCGGCGGCCTGCCCACCTGCGTCTGCGACCGCGCCCGCGCCCTTCTCGGCTACAACACTCATAGAGAAACTTCTTTCCTACTCGCTTCTTAGCGCCTCGACGGGATCCTTCTTGCTGGCGCTTCGGGCCGGCAGAAGGCCCGCAACCACGGTAAGCACCACGCTAATCAAAATCAAGACCGCGGCGTCGGCGACGGGCAGGCTCATGATGTTGGGCACCTGTTTGGTCTCTAGCACGTAGGCGTTCACGGGGAAGCTCACGATGACCACGACCGCGATGGCAAAGACGCCCGCGATCAGGCCCTCGATGAAGGTCTCGGCGTTGAAGACGTTGGCGACGTTGCCCTTCGAGGCGCCGATCGCGCGCAGGATGCCGATCTCTTTCTTGCGCTCGAGCACGCTGATGTAGGTGATGATGCCGATCATGATCGAGCTCACCACCAGGGAGATGCTCACGAAGGCGATCAGCACCAGGCTGATCATGTTCACGATGTCGGTGACCGAGCTCATGATGATGCCCATGTAGT
>CAVKOL010000098.1:0-9939 GCA_963658035.1 Bacteroidaceae bacterium | reverse complement strand
CCGGACAACTTGACGCTTGTGGGAAGATACGCGGCAAAAACGACGGTTATCGGAATAACGAACTTCCGATAACCGTCGTTTTGTCGTGACGGGACTATGTGCCGCTGCGGAGAAACCCGCGTTCTTCTCGCTTACTCCAGTTCGAAGGCGCCGGTGTAGAGCTGGTAGTAGTAGCCGCGCTTGGCGATCAGCTCGTCGTGGTTGCCGCGCTCGATCACGCGACCGTGGTCCAGGCAGATGATCACGTCGGAGTTGCGCACGGTCGACAGGCGGTGCGCGATGACAAACGTGGTGCGGCCGGTCATGAGGGCGTCCATGCCGCGCTGGACGATGGCCTCGGTGCGGGTGTCGATGCTCGAGGTGGCCTCGTCCAAGATCATCGCGGGCGGGTCGGCCACGGCGGCGCGGGCGATGGAGATCAGCTGGCGCTGGCCCTGCGAGAGCTGCGCGCCGTTGCCGGTGAGCATCGTGTCGTAGCCGTCGGGCAGGCGGGTGATGAAGTCGTCGGCGCCGGCGAGCTTTGCCGCGGCGATGCACTCGTCGTCGGTGGCGTCCAGCTTGCCGTAGCGGATGTTGTCCATAACGGTGCCGGTAAACAGGTTGACGTCCTGAAGCACGACGCCCAGCGAGCGGCGCAGGTCGGCCTTGCGGATCTTGTTGACGTTGATGCCGTCGTAGCGGATCTTGCCGTCGGCGATGTCGTAGAAGCGGTTGATCAGGTTGGTGATCGTGGTCTTGCCGGCACCCGTGGCGCCCACGAAGGCGACCTTCTGGCCGGGCTTGGCGTAGACCGAGACGTCGTGCAAAACGGTGTGCTCGGGCGTGTAGCCAAAGTCGACGTCGACCATGCGCACGTCGCCCGCAAGGGGAGTGTAGGTGATGGTGCCGTCCTTGTGGGGGTGCTTCCAGGCCCAGTCGGTGGTGCGCTCGTCGCACTCCACCAGGTGGCCGGCCTCGTCGTACTTGGTGTTGACCAAGGTGACGTAGCCCTCGTCGACCTCGGGCTCCTGGTCGATCAGCTCAAAGATGCGCTCGGCGCCGGCCAGGCCCATGACCACGGCGTTGATCTGCTGCGAGATCTGGCCGATCTGGCCGCAGAACTGCTTGGTCATGTTGAGGAAGGGCACCACGACGGCGATGGACAAAGGCAGGCCCGAGAAGGACAGGTTGGGGGTGCCCAGCGCCAGGAAGATGCCGCCGGCCAGGGCCACCACGACGTAGATGAGGTTGCCCAGGTTCATGAGGATCGGCATCAAGATGTTGGCGTACATGTTGGCCTTTTGCGAGACCTCGAAGAGGTGCTCGTTCTTCTCGTCAAAGTCTGCCTCGGCGGCACGCTCGTGGCAGAAGGCCTTGACGACCTTCTGCCCGCCCATGACCTCCTCGATGTGGCCCTCGACGACGCCCAGCTCGGTCTGCTGCGCGATGAAGAAGCGCGCCGAGTTGGTGCCCAGAAGCTTGGTGAGAAGGGTCATGCAGGTCACGCCCACGACGATGACCAGGCACATCCACACCGAGTAGTACAGCATGATGCAAAAGACGGCGGCAAGGACGATGACGGTCATGAGCAGGTTGGGCAACGACTGGCTGATCATCTGGCGCAGCGTGTCGATGTCGTTGGTGTAGTGGCTCATGATGTCGCCGTGCTGGTTGGTGTCGAAGTAGCGGATCGGCAGGTCCTGCATGCGGTTGAACATCTTCTCGCGCAGCTTCTCGAGCGAGCCCTGCGTGATGACGGCCATGCTGCGGTTCCAGAACAGCGAGCACAAGACGCCGATGCCGTCGATGATGCCCAGCGTGAGCGCGAGCTGGAAGATCTTGGGCTGCGCAGCCGACCAGTCGCCGGACTGCCACGAGTCGTTGATCACCTGCAGGGCGTTTTGCAGGAAGATCGTGCCGATCGAGTTGATGAGGGCGCACGCGATGATGCCCACGGTGACGGCGGGCAAAAGCACGGGATAGAATGAGAAGAGCGTCTTAATGAGACGGCCCAGGGTACCGGGCTTGCGGTTTTTTGCGCGCTCGGCGGTGGTTGCCTTACTCATGCGCCTCGCCTCCTTCCTGCGGGGTGGTGACTGGGGCGGTGACCTGCGGCGCGTTGGCCTCGGGCGCGGCGTCTGCGACGGGCGCAGCGGCGGCCTCGGCCTCGGGCGCCGCGGCCTCCTCGGTCATCTTGTTCTGCGAGGTGAAGGTCTCGCGGTAGATGTCCGAGCTCTCAAGCAGCTCGTCGTGGGTGCCGATGGCGCTGATGCGGCCGCCCTCCATCACGATGATGCGGTCAGCGTCCTGCACGCTCGAGACGCGCTGGGCGATGATGATCTTGGTGGTGTCGGGCAGGTAGCTGGCCAGGCCCGCGCGGATCTTGGCGTCGGTCTTGGTGTCGACGGCCGAGGTCGAGTCGTCCAGGATAAGGACCTTGGGCCTGCGGAGAAGTGCGCGCGCGATGCACAGGCGCTGCTTCTGGCCGCCCGAGACGTTGGTGCCGCCCTGCTCGATCCAGGTGTCGTAGCCCTTGGGGAAGCCGTCGACAAACTCGTCGGCGCAGGCTAGGTGCGCGGCCTCGCGAACCTCCTCGTCGGTGGCGTTCTCGTCGCCCCAGCGCAGGTTCTGGGCGATGGTGCCCGAGAACAGGATGTTCTTCTGCAGCACCATGGCAACCTGGTGGCGCAGGGTGTCGATGTCGTAGTCGCGCACGTCGACGCCGCCCACGCGCACGGTGCCCTCGGTGGCGTCGTAGAGGCGCGCGATGAGGTTGACCAGCGTGGACTTGGCAGAACCGGTGCCGCCCATGATGCCGATCGTCTCGCCGCTTGCGATGTGCAGGTCGATGTCGGAGAGGGCCTGGCGCTTGGCCTTCTTGGAGTACTTGAAGCTCACGTGGTCGAAGTCGATGGAGCCGTCCTTGACCTCGGTCACGGCGTCGGCCGGGTTCGAGATCGTGGGGGTGGCGGTCAGCACCTGGTCGATACGGTGGGCCGACTCGTCTGCCATGGTGACCATGACAAAGATCATGGACAGCTGCATGAGGCTCATCAGGATCTGGAAGCCGTAGGTGAAGATCGACGACATCTGGCCCACGTCAAACGCGGTGCCCTGGCTGGTGATGATCACCTTCGAGCCAATGTAGATGATGGCGACAAAGGCGCCGTTCACGCAGATGTTCATCATGGGGTTGTTGAGCGCGAGGAGCTTCTCGGCGCGGGTGAAGTCGGCGCAGACGTCGCGGGCCGCGACGGCGAACTTCTCCTTCTCGTAGTCCTGGCGCACGAAGCTCTTGACCACGCGCATGCCGCTGACGTTTTCCTCGACCGACTCGTTGAGGGCGTCGTACTTGTGGAAGACGCGGGTGAAGATCGGGCGCACCAGGTGGATGATGTAGAACAGGCCAAAGCCCAGGATGGGGATGATTACCAGGTAGACCAAGGCCACGGTGCCGCCCATGATGAAGGCCATCGTGAAGGCGAAGATCAACACCAGCGGGGCGCGCACGGCGATGCGGATGAGCATCATGAACGCCTGCTGGACGTTGGTGATGTCGGTCGTGAGGCGCGTCACCAGCGAAGAGCTGGAGAACGTGTCGATGTTCTCAAACGAGAAGGTCTGGATCTTGTAGAAGAGGTCGCGGCGCAGGTTCTTGGCAAAGCCGCAGCTGGCGTAGCTGCAGGTGACGCCGGCCGCGGCTCCAAAGGCCAAGGAAACCAGCGCGAGCAAGATCAACAGCCCCGAGGTGGGCAGGATCTGGGACACGGTGGCGCCCAGCTTGATGGTGTCGATGAGGTCGGCGGTGACAAAGGGAATCGTCATCTCGCAGGCGACCTCGCCCAGCACCAGCAGCGGCGTGGCGATGGTGTACTTGTTGTATTCGCGGGCGGAGTGTGCCAGTCGCTTCATGATCGCGCCGTAGTCGATCTTCTCGGCAGACTTGCTTAGTTCTTGCTGCACGAACAGTCCTCCTTTTCTGTTCTGTCTTTTTCTCTCCAGTGGTTAAAGATGTTGTCGAGTGTGGCGAGAAGCTCGCGCTTCTCGTCGGGCGTCATGAAATCGAGCGCTTGGTCGCAGAAATCGTTCTCCTCGTCTTGCATCTCGCGGGCGAGCTCGGTGCCGCGCGCGGTGAGGTCGATCTCGAGCTGTCGCTTATCGGCGGCCGAGCGGGTGCGTTCGAGCAGCCCCTCGCGCTCGAGCTTGCCCAGCACCTCGCACATCGAAGCCGACGAGATGTGGATCTCGCCCAAAAGCTCCTTTTGCGTGGCTTTGCCGCCTTTGGCAAGCAGTGTCTTGAGCACGTGGCGCTTACCCCCAAGGCCGCCGCGGTAGACGAACATGTAGTGGCCAAAGAAGCCAAACAGATTAAGAATCTGCTGGTCAACGGACTCGTTTGCGCGAATTTGCTCGAGCTGTTCATCGGTAAGCCTCAACCTTTAACCCCCTCCTTTCTGGATAGGCAGCGTTTTTTGTCCTTGGTAGGGTATGCCGATTCGCGGGCAGTCTCAAGGTACCTAACGAATATTTATAAGGTACCGAATAATCTTCACATTTGCCGTCCCGGGGCCCTTGATTCGCCCTAAATATGAAAAACGCGACAAATCAGCCAACGAAATCGTATTTGGTTGGTAACCGTGAATGGCACAGGTCTCTGACCTGCGGTTCTACAAATGTTAAGCGGCTCGCTACCCGGCCAAACCGATTTCGTTGGCAGACTTGTCGCGTTTTCAATTTTCGAGCGATTCTCTGTGGGTTGATTTGGGTACGAACTGCCCATGAACACCATCATCTGCGGCATATCGGCGTTGCGCTTCTGGCGCATGCCTCCCTGGGTTTCGCTCATTATGACGGAGCCCGAGGAGGAATACCGCAGCCTGGGCTTTTCCAGCGTCGAGGAGTTTGCTCGGGTGCGCCAGCAGATGGTTTTGGAATCGCAGCTTGTCAAGGATTTGCGTGACGGCGTTCGTTGGAACGCGGCCGGCGAGCACGTGCAAAACATACGCGCCGCCGCCCCGTTGCTCGGTCAATGCCTGGGCCTGCCGATTGACGTGTTGGAGCAAAGTCGTGTGGCATGCAGCAAGAGCGGCGCCGTTACGCCGCATCTTTACATGCACCCGCTGCCTCCGGGGTCGACCGTGGCCATCACCGACGAGATATCGGTGGTTACGCCGGAGTTCGCGCTGCTGCAGCTCGCGGCCACGATGCCGCTCAACCAGTGCCTGCTGATCGCCTCGGAGCTGTTTGGGACGTACTCGCCCTACCGGGCGCCGCGCGCCTTTGCCGAGTGGCTCGAGCAGCGGCTGCAGACCGCGGGCGGCCGCTGGCTGGCGGGGGAGCGCGACGGTTGGGCGCCCTGCGTCATCGGCAGCAGGCTGCACGACCTTTGGAGGCGCGAGCCGCTGGTCACGGCCGGGTCGCTGAGGGCCACGGTCGCGCAGAGCGAGTCGCCTCGCGGCTGCGCCCGCGCGAAGAAGGTCGCGGACCTCGTGATTCCTGGCGCGGCCTCGCCGCTCGAGTCGAGGGCCGGCCTTCTGCTCGCGCTGCCCAAAACCTACGGCGGCCTGGGCCACACGGGCATGACCCACAACTACGAGGTCCTGCTGGGCGGCGGGTCGCAGGCGCTCGCCGGCCGTCGGCGCTGCTACTGCGACCTGTACTGGGATGAGGGCGTCGACCTCGAGGTCCAGAGCAAGATGGCCCATGACAACGAGTTCGCGTTCATCTCGGACTCCGAGCGCACGGCCGCGCTCTTGAGCGACGGCATCAAGGTGCTGCCGGTGACGTCCGCCCACCTGAGCGACCGTGCGAAGCTTCTCCAGGTGTCGGAAACCTTGGCGATGCTGCGCGGTGTGAAGGCCCCCGTGCTCACGCCCCGCCAGGAGGCCCGTGCGCAGAAGCTCTTCGACGACCTGGACGCCCTTTCGGGGGACTGCCTGGAGCAAAAACGGCACAAGTCTGCCAACAAAATCAGGTAAGACGAGTATCGAGCCCATTTGCAAAATAAAAACCGCAGGTCAGGAAGTATCGAGCCCATTTGCAAAATAAAAACCGCAGGTCAGGAACTTGCGGTTTTCTTTGCTACTTGTACAAACCGATTTCGTTGGCAGACTTGTCGCGTTTTTGATTTTGGCGGGGTGCCTGGGGGTCGAGTTGGGGCGGGATATGGAACAATGGGCGGGCTGCGGATGGCTTGAAGAGGGGAGAGGCCGTGATTTTGTCGTTGGCGCCGATGGAGGGCGTGACCGGCCACACGTTTAGGCGCGTGCATGCCGAGTGCTTTGGCAAGATGGATCGCTACTACACCCCCTTCCTCACGCCGCCGCGCGTGGGCACGCCCACGTTTGGCAAGCGCGATCTCAAGGAAGTCGATGAGGCCTATAACCAGGGGCTCAACGTGGTGCCGCAGCTTTTGACCAAGCGCGCCGACGAGTTCTTGTGGGCCGCGGGGTTGCTTTGCGACCTGGGATTTTGTGAGGTCAACCTTAACCTGGGGTGTCCCTCGGGCACCGTGGCGTCCAAAGGCAAGGGCTCGGGCTTCTTGGCGTACCCCGACGAGCTGCGCGCCTTTTTGGACGAGATATGCGAGAAGTCGCCGCTGCCGGTCTCGGTCAAGACCCGCGTGGGCGTGGAGTCGGACGACGAGTTCGCGCAGATCTTGGCCATCTATCGCGAGTTTCCCCTGGTAGAGCTCATTGTGCACCCGCGCGTTCAGGCCGATTTCTATAACGGCGTCCCGCGCCAGGCCCTCTACGGCGAGGCCCTGGCCACGTGTCCCTTCCCGGTGGCCTATAACGGCGATATCGCGACGCCCACCGACTTCGACCACCTGGTCGCGGCCTATCCGGCGACCCGCCACGTCATGCTGGGCCGCGGCCTGGTTGCAGATCCCGCCCTGCCGCGCTGCATAAAGGGCGGCACCCCCGTCACGGCCGATGAACTGCACCGTTTCCATGATGCCCTCTTCGAGGCCTACGAGGCCGAGATAGGCGGTAACGCCGTTTTTCGCATGAAGGAGTGGTGGTTCTACGCCAAGGCCCGCTTTGCCGACCCGCAGGCCGCGGCCCGCGCGGTGCGCAAGGTCCGCCGCGCCTACGACTACCGCGCCGCCGTGGACAACCTCTTTGCGACGCAGTCCCTGGCCAGCTAGCCCGCGCGCCCGGCCCTCCCGCCCTTACGGCGCCCCATCCGCCCCGGCCCCGCGGCTCCGCGCCCCAAATGTAAGCCGCCTTACAAACCACGCCTTACAATCCGCAAATTGTAAGCCCGCAGGTCAACGCCCTAAACGCAGAAAATTGTAAGCCGAAGTAAGCCTATTGTAAGCCGTAGTCAGCCCCTCGTAAGCCATCCCCATTGCACGTCTGAAAGCCCCCGGAAACAACCTAGCATCCTTCCTGACACGGGCGAGCGGCCTCACGACAAGCCGCGCGCCCAACACTTTGGAAGGAGATCCATGTTCGAGCTCTCTAGCGTTTCCCGTCGTCAGTTCCTCACCGCTTCCTGCGGCTTTGCCGTTGCCGTGGCCGGCCTTGGCCTCGTTGGCTGCGGCGGTTCCTCCGCCTCCTCGTCCTCCGATTCCTCCGACGCCGCTTCCATCGCCGGCACCGTCAACTGCTCCGGCGCCACCTCGTTCCAGAAGCTCGTCGAGTCCGCCGCCACCAAGTTCGAGGACTCCTACCCCGACGTGACCGTCGCCATCACCGGCGGCGGCTCCGGCCAGGGCCTCTCTGACGTCAAGGACGGCAAGGCCCAGATCGGCCGCTCCGACGTGTTCGCTGAGGAGAAGCTCGACGCCTCCGACGCCGCCAACCTCGTCGACAACACCGTCGCCGTCGTGGGCATGGGCCCGATCGTCAACTCCAACGTCGACGTCGACGACCTGACCCTCGAGCAGCTCAAGGGCATCTTCACCGGCACCATCACCGACTGGTCCGAGGTCGGCGGCACCGCCGGCAAGATCCAGGTCATCGAGCGCAAGGCCGGTTCCGGCACCCGCGCCACCTTCGAGGCCGCCGTCCTGGCCGGCGAGAAGGCCCCGGACGACTTCGCGCCCGTCGCCGAGGAGGACTCCTCCGGCACCGTCGTCGAGAAGATCCAGGCGACCGAGGGCGCCATCTCTTACCTGGCCTTCTCCTACTTTGACGACACCAAGTTCAAGGCCCTCAAGGTCGACGGCGTCGAGCCCAAGGCCGAGAACGTCGTCACCGGCAAGTTCAACATCTGGGCCTACGAGCACATGTACACCGCCGCCGACGCCGACGCCGCCACCCAGGCCTTCATCGACTTCATGATGTCCGACGAGGTCCAGGGCTCCCTGGTCGAGGAGGAGGGCTTCATCCCCGCCTCTGACATGAAGGTCCAAAAGGACGCCAAGGGCAACGTCACCACTAAGTAGTCCTTTCTCTTTCCGCTGGTGGAAGGCCAAGACCTTACGTTTTGGCCCTCCACCCCTTTTATGTTGAAAGGGGCAATCAGCCCAATGGCAAAAACTCTCTTGCCAAAACGCCGCTTGGAGAACGTGGGCCTCAGCATCACCGGTGCCTGCGTAGCCCTGGTTGCCATCATCGTGGTCACCTTGATCGTGATGGTCGCCCAGCAGGGCCTCTCGGCGTTTTTCGTCGACGGCATCAGCTTCGTCGACTTTGTCACCGGGACCAGCTGGGTCCCCTCCGACGGTAAGTACGGCGCCCTGCCGCTCATCGTCACCTCCTTTGGCGTCATGGTCCTCTCGACGCTCTTCACCCTGCCCGTCGCCTTGGGCAGCGCGATCTTTGTCGTGGAGGTTCGTCCCGGCTTTGGCCGTAAGATCTTCCAGCCGCTGGTCGAGCTGCTTGTGGGCATCCCCTCGGTCGTCTACGGCCTGATCGGCCTCACCGTCGTGAACGCCGCCATGCGCGCGATCTTTGGCGAGGCCGCGGGCACCGGCGCGGGCATCCTCTCGGGCGCCATCGTGCTTGCCGTCATGATCTTGCCCACGGTGACCACGCTTTCCATCGACGCTTTGGCCGCCGTCCCCAACCAGTACCGCGAGGGCTCCTATGCCCTGGGCTGCACCCGTTGGCAGACGGTCTACCACGTTGTCCTGAAGTCGGCCCTGCCCTCGCTCATGACCGCCGTCATCCTGGGCATGACCCGAGCCTTTGGCGAGACCCTGGCCGTCCAGATGGTCATCGGCGGCGTCGAGAAGATCATGCCCGCGGGCCTGCTTTCCCCGGCCGCGACCTTGACGACCGCCCTCACCTCGGGCTTCGCCAACGCGACCACCGGCTCTGTCCAGTACCACGCGCTGTGGGCCCTGGGCCTGCTCCTCATGGGCATGAGCCTGCTCTTCATCTTGATCATCCACCTTATTGGCTCGAAGGGGGCGAAGGACCGTGGCTAACGCTTCCAAATTCGCTGATGCCGAGAAGGACGCGGCCGAGAAGACCGCGCAGGTCGCGGCGTCCACCGGCGCCCTCGACCTGGGCATCGACCTCGACGCCCACGCCGCGCGCATCGGCCGCCAGGACCGCGTGGCGACCGGCATCCTGACCGTCATCGTCGCTTTTGTCCTGGGTCTTCTCGCCGCCATCGTGGCCTTTATCCTCTTCCAGGGCCTGGGCAAGGCCCTGACCCCGGGCTTCCTCACCACCGCGCCCACCGCCAGCGAGAACCCCGGCATCTCCAGCGAGCTCTTCGACAGCTTCTACATGCTGGTCATCACCCTGCTCATCAGCGTGCCCATCTCCCTGGGCGCGGCCATCTTCCTGGTTGAGTACGCGCCCGACAACTGGGTGACCAAGGCCGCCTCGACCGCGATCGAGACCCTCTCGAGCCTGCCCTCCATCGTCGTGGGCATGTTCGGCAGCCTCTTCTTCGTGGTGACCCTGGGCTGGGGCATCTCGATCATCGCGGGCGCCATGGCCCTCACGATGTTCAACATCCCCATCCTGGTGCGCGTCATCCAGCAGGCGCTCGAAG
>CAVKOL010000097.1:5030-9942 GCA_963658035.1 Bacteroidaceae bacterium | reverse complement strand
CGGTTGAGACTCATGCATGAACAAGAAAACAAGGATTGTGTTTTGCTCGGATTTTACGCGATAGACGAGCTTGTACTTTCCGATCTTTACGCGATAGACGATTTCTCCTACAAGATCGCTGATGTCGTGGTCAACAATTCGGAAACCCTCTTGTGTCTTAAGGTTCTCTAGAACTTCGCGCGTGGCGTTTAAGAGGCTTGTCGCATATGAAGCGTTGCCGCAGACATGCTGAATGAAGCTAATGGTCTCGCTGAGCCTGTGACGGGCGTACCCCGTCATTCTGACGTCAAAGGCCATGGGCGGTCCGAATCTCCTCAAGGGCGGTCACGGCATCGACGCCGTCATCGTGAAGAGACTCGTTGTAAGCCTCGAGGATTGCCTTTTTCTGCTCTTCCGTGAGCTTGGTGGTTTTGTCTTTATCAAGAACTACCGGTGCCATGGCTGCTCCTCTCGGACGGACCTTTTCCTAGTACTTTTATACCATGCGCCGTGAGGACAAATTACAAGCATCGAGACAAACACATGTTCGCCATAATCACGTGCACTTCTAAGGCTTCGCGGTTCCGACAACCCGCAAAACATAAAGGCGGATAAGGTCGTTTTCCCGACAACCCCAAAACGTTAGGGGAAGGCATGCCGCTCCCGTGTAAAAGTCACCCTCTTCGAACTTTTTCGCCCGTTTGGGTTGAATTCAGTACGAGTTAGTACTAGGTTACTTAGCGTATGTATTGTTTACTTGGGCCAACTTTTTGCCGGTGGGTGGTCGCAAATCGCCCGTCAGCGTTGAGGCTAGGAGGAAATTATGTCTCTGGAGGGCGCAATGGAGGGTGTGGCAACGACGAGCGCGGCACCGGTGAGCGTTTCCGGTGTTCTTCCCCTTGCCATGCTCGGTGAGGACGAGACGGCCACCGTCGCCAAGGTCAAGGGCGGCGCCGAGCTGCGCAAGCACCTGGCCGACCTGGGCCTGGTCGAGAACGCCGAGGTCAAGGTCATCTCGCGCGTCAACGGCGACGTCATCGTCAACGTCAAGGGCGCCCGCTTGGCCCTTAACCGCACCATGAGCTCGCACATCATGGTGTCGCTGTAGGCCGCAATTGGCCCTTGGCGCTATTCTCGGCGCCTCATAACTTGGTTTTATTAAAGTGGCCCGGGTGGCAGTTGCCCGGGCCGCGAGGAAGAAGGGAATTCAATGGCAACTCTTAAGGATGTGAAGGTGGGCCAGAGCGCGACCGTCGCCAAGCTCAACGGCACCGGTGCCCTCAAGCGCCGCATCATGGACATGGGCCTTACCAAGGGCACCCACGTCTACGTGAACAAGGTGGCTCCCCTGGGCGACCCCATCGAGATCACCGTCCGCGGCTACGAGCTCTCCATTCGTCTTGACGAGGCCGCCAACGTCGACGTCGCCGACGTCAAAGACGGCGAGTAGCCCTCAGGGTTTGCGCAGGTAGCAACCCTTTTTTTAATGCGTATCAAGTTACTGTAATCTAACTGATGGGCACCTGCCCACGGTTGAGTTTTCGAGCAAGGAAAGGCTGGGAATGGCAGAAACGTTTATCGGTCTTGCGGGCAACCCCAACTGCGGCAAGACCACGCTCTTCAACGAGCTGACCGGTTCCAACGGCTACGTGGGCAACTGGCCCGGCGTCACCGTTGAGAAGAAGCAGGCCAAGTGGCGCTCCGACAAGGAGGTCACCTTCGTCGACCTGCCCGGCATCTACTCCCTCTCCCCGTACACCCCCGAGGAGGTCGTCTCGCGCGACTACATCGTCAACGAGCGCCCCGACGCCCTGATCGACCTGGTCGACGTGACCAACCTCGAGCGCAACCTCTACCTCACCACCCAGATCCTCGAGGCCGGTCGCCCCGTCGTCGTGGGCCTCAACATGTGCGACCTGCTCAAGGAGCGCGGCGACGTCGTTGACTTCAAGGCCCTCTCCGAGCGTCTTGGCTGCCCCGTCATCGAGGTCTCGGCCCTTCACAACACCAACGTCGACGAGCTGGTGAAGACCGCCGTCGAGGCCGGTAAGAAGGGCGTCGCCACCGCTGGCGCCAAGTGCTTCTCCGCCGAGGTCGAGGACGCCCTGTCCAAGATCTGCGCCGTCATCAGCGGCGACTGCGAGGCCAACCTGGTGCGCTGGTACTCCATCAAGCTCTTCGAGCGCGACGCCGAGGCCATCGCGGGCCTTAACCTCTCCAAGGACAAGCTCGCCTCCATCGAGCCCGTCATCGAGGCCGTCGAGAAGTCCCGCGACGACGACTCCGAGTCCATCATCACCTCCGACCGCTACGACTGGATCTCTGAGACCATGGCGGCCTGCGTGAAGAAGGCCCCCAAGAAGCTCACCACTTCCGAGAAGATCGACAAGGTCGTCACCAACCGCATCCTTGGCCTTCCCATCTTCGTCTGCATCATGGTCCTGGTGTACTACATCGCCATCTCCACCGTGGGCACCGCCGGCACCGACTGGGTCAACGACAACCTCTTTGGCGACGGCTTCTTCCTCAACGGCGCCTCTCAGGAGCAGTACGACGCCGACCACGAGGCCTGGGATGAGAACCACTACGCCGACCAGGTGAGCGGCTTCATCTCCGCCGCCGTCGAGCAGGGCGTCTTTGACGAGGACGAGAGCGATGAGGTCAACGACGCCTCCGACGCCCTTGCCGAGGATGCCGAGGACCTCGACAGCAAGACCATCCTCGAGGACTTCGCCGCCGCCTGCGATAAGGCCGGCGTCGTTGCCACCGACGTGCCCATCACCGACGAGGACGGCAACGAGACCGACGAGGTCATCGACACCGTCGACGCCGACGACTTCCTCGCTGCCCTCGACGGCATCGCCGCCGAGCCCGCGATGAGCGACTACGACGGCTACGTCCCCGCCATCCCGACCGCCATCGAGAACTGGCTTGAGGACATGGGCGCCTCTGACATGGTCAAGGGCCTCGTGGTCGAGGGCATCGTCGGCGGCGTGGGCTCTGTCCTGGGCTTCATCCCGCAGATGTTCGTCCTCTTCGTCCTTCTCTGCTTCCTTGAGGACTGCGGCTACATGTCCCGCGTCGCCTTCGTCATGGACCGCGTCTTCCGTCGCTTTGGCCTCTCGGGCAAGTCCTTCATCCCCATGCTGATCAGCTCCGGCTGCGGCGTGCCCGGCGTCCTTGCCACCAAGACCATCGAGAACGAGAAGGACCGCCGCATGACGGCCATGCTCACCACGATGATTCCCTGCGGCGCCAAGACCCCGATCATCGCCCTGGTCATGGGCGTGCTTATCGGCGGCTCCGACGCCTGGTGGGTTGCCCCCATGTTCTACTTCATGGGCATCGCCGCGATCATCATCTCGGCCATCATGCTCAAGAAAACCAAGCCCTTCCAGGGCGAGCCCGCTCCCTTCGTGATGGAGCTCCCCAACTACCACTTCCCGACGATCAAGTCCTGGTGGCTGCACGTCTGGGAGCGCGTCTCGAGCTACATCAAGAAGGCCGCTACCATCATCTTTGCCGCGGCTGTCGTGGTTTGGTTCCTCTCTAACTTCGGCTTCGCCAACTGGGACGGCGGCAACGGCGCCTTTGGCTTCCTGTCCGGCATGGACGACGTCGTCGAGAACTTCAACGACTACTCGCTGCTCGCCTACATCGGCGGCTTCCTCGGCGTGATCTTCGCGCCTCTGGGCTGCGACTACTGGCAGGCCACCGCGGCTTCCATCAGCGCCCTTATCGCCAAGGAGAACCTGGTCTCCACCTTTGGCTCCCTCTACGGCCTGGGCGACGTCACCGAGAACTCCCTGTCCATGTGGACCGGCTTCGCCGCCATGTTCACCGATGCCAACGGCGTCATGCACGTCGGCGCCATGTGCGCGTTTGTCGCCTTCAACATGCTCGACGCGCCGTGCTTCGCCGCCATCGGCACCATCCGTCGCCAGATGGACGATTCCAAGTGGTTCTGGTTCGCCATCGCCTACCAGTGCGTCTTTGGCTGGGTCGTGGGCCTGATCATCAACCAGCTCTGGGAGCTCTTTGTCCTGGGCAACTTTGGCTTCTGGACCGTCGTGGCGTTTGTCGCGCTGGCCGCCATCCTGTTCCAGCTCTTCCGTCCGGCTCCTAAGTACGACAAGGCCGACGACAAGATCTTGACCAGCCTGAGCGAGGCCTAAGTCATCGCCTTTCTAGCCCGGATCGTTTAACGGCGCGCCGCCGACGCTTCACTTTGACGCGTCGGCGGCGCGTTTCTTCTCTCGTCTCTGCCCATTGCGCACTTTTTTGGAGGTCGCCTGGATGATCAGCTTGTCCAAGGTACACGAGTCGCGCGGCGGCGCGGCAGAGCCTGCGGTCGCCGGCTGTCGGGTTTATGCCGTGGGCACCGGCGAGAGATGCTCGCTCGCGCGCGTCGCGGGCGAGGCCGCTGTCGGGGGCTGCCGCGTGGTTGTTCGCTGCTGCCGCGGGTCGCTTGTTGCGGATGGCGGGCGCGTGGGCGCAGGGTCCTGCCTTGAGTGGGGAGAAGATGCCGCCGTGCGCATCGAGGAGTCGCCGGTTCAGGCGATCGCCGTCGTGGCGCCTGCGGGCGAGGGCGTGCGTGCGGGCGGCGCCGTACATGCCTGCGGATCTGCGGTTGCCCGCGCCTTCGACGACGTTGCCGTGGCGTGGCTTTCCGGAGACGACCAGGTTCTGGCCTCTCGCGTGGCCGAGCTGGCGGCGTGCTGTTGGCAAGGCAGCGAGAAGACCGGCGGGGCCGCTGCTCGGCGGCGCGTCGCCTGCGCCGCGCGCGAGGCCATGGGTAAGAACTTCTCGGCGCCGCTCACCATTCCGCAACTGGCGCAGGCCTGCGGGGCGTCGCCGACCGTCTTGAAGGAGTCGTTTCGCGACGAGTTTGGCGTGCCCGTCTACGAGTGGTACCGGCGCCTGAGGATGCTCA
>CAVKOL010000097.1:3161-4522 GCA_963658035.1 Bacteroidaceae bacterium | reverse complement strand
CAATCCGTCAATCCATACGTTGGGAGAACATCATGAAGACTGGTTGGTTCGTAGCTATGGGCGCCGCGGGCGCCGCCGCCGTCGCGGGCCTTGCCAACTGCGGCGCGCTTCACAAGGCCGCCGTCGCCGTCACCACCGCCGGCATCAAGGTCTCCGACGCCGTGACCGCCGAGACCCAGGCCATCGTCGACGACGCCAACGACGCCTGCGCCGAGGCCCGTCGCCAGGCCAAGATCGACGCCGCCGTGGCCGACCGCATGGCCGCCCTCGAGGCAGACATCCGCGCCGAGGTCACCGCCAAGGTCGACGCCGAGGGAGCCGAGGCTTAAATCCACCATGGTCTTCGACATCGTCTCGGAGATCCCCGGAAGGATTCGCCTGCGCTGCGGTCGCAATCTCTTCTCAAACGAAGAGGCCCGCGGCATCTCTTACCAGCTCATGGGCCTCGACGGTGTTCGCACCGCCGAGGTCCATCCTTCTGTGGGCTCCATACTCATAACCTTTGACCCCGCCGCCCGCGACGCGGTTCTCGCCGCCGTACGCGCCCTGGACCCGCTGGCGCTGCCTGTGGCCGAGGTGGGCCTGGGCACGCGCGAGGGCGCCCTTGAGGTGAGCCTCGAGAACAACCGCTTCCAGGTAGAGGTGGGTAACCTCATTGCCTGGCGCGTCATCAAGCGCGTGCTGCTGCCCATGCCGGTGCGCGTGGCCATCACGAGCCTGCACGCCGTGGGTTACGTGATCGAGGGCTTGCGCCATCTTTTGCGCGGAGAAGTGACCGTTGAGGTCCTGGACGCCACCGCCATCGCGGTCTCGTGCCTGCGCGGCCAGTTTGGCGAGGCGGGCACGATCAGCTTCCTGCTGTCCCTCTCGGCCCTCATGGAAGAGCACGTGCAGTCGCGCGCCCACCTGGCGCTTCGCGACGGCATGATCGTGCGCAGCGAGAGCGTGTGGGCCGTGATTGACGGCCAAGACGTCCAGGTGAGGACCGAGGACGTGCGCCGCGGCATGGTGCTTCACCTGGGCGCCGGTCAGGTCCTGCCCGTCGACGGCGTCGTGGTCGACGGCCAAGGCGAGATCGACGAGTCCTCGATGACCGGCGAGGCCGCCCTGGTGCGCAAAGAGGCCGGCTCCACGGTTTTCGCGGGCACGGCGCTTGAGAACGGCGACCTCAAGGTGAGCGTCACCGCGCCCCCGGGGTGCGCCCGCATCGACGGCATCGTGAGCCTGGTCGAGGAGTCCAGCGAGCTCAAGGCGGGCGTCCAGTCACGCGCCGAGAAGCTCGCCGACGGCCTTGTGCCCTACAGCTTCCTGGCCTTCTTTGGCATTTTGGCCCTCACGCGCAACCTCAACAAGGCGATGGC
>CAVKOL010000097.1:0-2383 GCA_963658035.1 Bacteroidaceae bacterium | reverse complement strand
GCCCTTGCCGCGGCCGATGTCTCGGTCGCGATGTCCGACGCCAGCGACATCGCCCGCGCGGTGGCAGATGTGCTGGTCCACGATTCGTCCCTTGAGTCGCTGGTCACTATGCGTGTACTGGCGACGCGTCTCATGGGTCACATCCACAAGGACTACCGCTTTATCGTTGGCTTCAACTCGGCCTTGATTGCGGCGGGTGTGGCTTCCCTGATGCCCATTACGACGGCGGCCTACCTGCACAATATCTCGACCTTGGGCATAGCGGTCCTTAACACCCGGCCGCTACTGGATCGACCGTACTTGGACCACACGATTTAGACCTGCGGGCCATCGGGGCGAGCCCCTCCGCCTGAGGCAGTCTTCTGTGCTCAAACAGTCCTGATTCGCACGGAGGCCACATTTAGTGGCCTTCGGCTCATGCGGAACTGCGCCAGAAGACAGCCCCAGGTGGAGGGGCTCGCGCTGTGGCGGTGGATTGATCCCGCGAGACCGGGGTAGGAAAGACAACTAACAGAAAAATAAAGAGATATCCAGGGCTGTGACGGCCACAGCGATGAGATACAGCACCGCCTTAAGCGGCCGCGAGTTGGCGTGCCTGCCCATGACCTTGGGCGAGCTTGTGAGCCCTACCAGGACGAAGACCGTGATGGGGAGTTGCAAGCTTAAGAGAGCCTGGCTCCAGACCAGTCCCTGGAACGAATCCCGCACCAGGCAGCAGGCCACCACGGCGGCGAGAAACGCCAGCGCCACGCCAACTGACGAGTGCCTGTCATGAATGTCGTACTCCTCACCGAACATTCCTGCGCTCACGGTGCCTGCGGCCATGCCCGCCGTGACGCTGCTCGACAGGCCCGCGAACAGCAACGCCACCGCGAAGATCGTCGAGCTGGCGGGCCCTAGGATAGGGGAGAGGGTCGCCGCGGCTACCGCCAGGTCGTCGACCACGATTCCTTGCGAGAAGAACGTCGTGGCCGCCAAGATCACCATGGCCGAGTTGATGGCCCAACCGATGCCCATCGAGAGCAGCGTATCAAAAAGCTCGTAGCGCAGGCGCTCCTCGATGACCTTCTCGCCTTGTGCCTCGAAGTGCGAGGACTGCACGACCTCGGAGTGCAGGAAGAGGTTGTGCGGCATGACGACGGCGCCCAGCACGCTGGTGATGATCGCGACCGATCCTGCGGGGGCCGAGGGCGCGACCCAGGCCAGACCCGCCTGCGCCCAGTCGACGTCGACCAGGGCAAGCTCGGCCAAAAAAGAGAGGCCCACGATACTCACGAAGGCGATGATCCAGCGCTCGATGTGCTTGTACGAGCTGGTGAAGAGCATCGCTGCGCTGGCCAGCGCCACAATGACACAGCCCGCGCGCAGCGGCAGCCCCACAAGCATCTGCAGCGCGATCGCGGCGCCCAGGACCTCGGCCATCGCGGTGGCGACGCAGGCCAGCCAGGCGCTGCCCAAGACCAGGCGCGACGCGGGGCGCGGCAGGTGGCGGTTGGTGGCCTCGGCCAGGCAGGTGCCGGTAACGATGCCCAGGTGGGCGGCGTTGTGCTGCAAGATGATGAGCATGACGGTCGACAGCGTGACCACCCACAGCAGGGCATAGCCAAACTGCGAACCCGCCGCCATGTTGGACGCCCAGTTGCCGGGGTCGATGAACCCCACGGTGACCAAAAGACCGGGGCCGATGTGGCGCAAGATCTCAAGGCCGCCGTGCCCTCCGGTGCGCTGGCCACCGAAGTTCTTCCTTATGAACGCAAACATTTTTAATTCCTACCTGAATGTGTGCATTATGTGACCACCCAGGTTTACCACAAAAGTTACCCTTGGTGAACTTATTCTATCAACAGCACACGATGCGTCCGAGGCAACCCCCTCTACGCCAAGGACAGTCCGGTTAAGGTCGTGCCCCCGCGCGGTTTTATGAGTTCCGGGCATCATGTTGTTGACTTCGCCAGCGGCAGCAAGCGGACCCTCTCCCCGCACCTGCATCGCGGCAAAGGTGACGCCGTCGGTCTTCCCAGGGCCGGCGGCGTCTTTGTTTTGCGCGGGGCTCTTGGGGCTGCGGAAATTCTTGTTGCAGAGAAGTTAACCATGGTGTACTTTTGTCCCCGGGGAAGTTAGCCTAGGGTAACAACCAACAGGGACACGCGGTTTTCCAGGCGCGAAGGGAGGCAAAGATGGGACAAGGGCTCGAGACGTTTCTGGGCGAGCCGGCCGAGGCAAGCACCCTTGAGGGCTGCCTTGAGGCCGAGTTCGTGCGCACGCTGGTGTGCCAGGCGGGCCTTGTCATGGCGGGCGAGAAGCCCGCGGCTGTCTTTGGCTTCACGCCGCGCGCCTGGAAAAGCGCCGGCTGCTCCAAGGAGAAGCGCGGCGTCGTCGCGCG
>CAVKOL010000096.1:0-10104 GCA_963658035.1 Bacteroidaceae bacterium | reverse complement strand
ACCAGGACCTTCTCGGCTTCGTGCACCTGATCCCGGCGGCGGCGCGCCAGCGCATTCTGGACATCGCGGCCACCCAGAAGGCGGACGGCTCGGCCTACCACCAGTACCAGCCCTTGACCAAGAAGGGCAACGCCGATATTGGCAGCGGTTTCAACGACGACCCGCTGTGGCTGATCGCTGGTGTGAGTGCCTACCTGCGCGAGACGGGCGACTACACGATCTTGGACGAGCGGGTGCCCTTTGAGAACGACGAGGCCCTGGCCCGTCCGCTGCTTGAGCACCTGCGGCGCTCGATGGACTACACACTGGGCAACCTTGGCCCCCATGACCTTCCCCTCATTGGCCGCGCCGACTGGAACGACTGCCTCAACCTCAACTGCTTTAGCGAGGAGCCGGGCGAGAGCTTCCAGACCACCGGTCCTTCCGAGGGCCCCGTGGCCGAGTCGGTCTTCATCGCGGCGATGTTCGTCAAGTACGCCCGCGAGTACGCCGACATCGTCCAGACCCGCGGCGACGAGACCGAGGCCGCCCGCGCCCGCGCCGCGGCCGAGCGCATGGTTGCCGCCATCGAGAGCGACGGCTGGGACGGCGAGTGGTTCGTGCGCGCCTACGACGCCGCCGGCAA
Source organism: Bacteroidaceae bacterium (assembly GCA_963658035.1). Taxonomy (GTDB): domain Bacteria; phylum Actinomycetota; class Coriobacteriia; order Coriobacteriales; family Atopobiaceae; genus Paratractidigestivibacter. The sequence goes on along the minus strand of CAVKOL010000096.1, from coordinate 9,479 downwards.
CAAGGTGGGCAGCCACGAGTGCGAGGAGGGCCAGATCTACATCGAGCCCCAGGGATTCGCACCTCTAGCTGGGGTTGGTTTGGACAACGGCAAGGCCGAGGCCGCGCTGGCCTCGGTCGAGCGCCTGCTGGACACCGAGTACGGCGTCATGATCTTCCAGCCCGCCTACTCCGAGTACCACAAGGAGCTGGGCGAGGTCTCCAGCTACCCGCCGGGCTACAAAGAGAACGGCGGCATCTTTTGCCACAACAACCCCTGGGTCTCCATCGCCGAGACGCAGGTGGGCCACGGCGACCGCGCCTTCGAGGTCTACCGCAAGATCTGCCCGGCCTACCTGCAGGACAAGGCCGCCCGCCACGCGACCGAGCCCTACGTCTACTCGCAGATGGTCGCGGGCAAGGACGCCGTGAACTTTGGCCAGGGCAAGAACTCCTGGCTCACGGGCACCGCTGCCTGGACCTTTGTCAACGTGAGCCAGTACATCCTGGGCATGAAGCCCACGCTGGAGGGCCTCATGGTCGACCCCTGCGTGCCCGCTGCCTGGGACGGCTTCACGGTGACGCGCAAGTACCGCGGTGCCACCTACGTCATTCGTGTCCAGAACCCCGCCCATGTCCAGAAGGGCGTGGCCGAGGTCACGGTGGACGGCGAGAAGATCTGCGGCAACGTGCTTCCCGTGGCCCCCGCGGGCTCGACGGTGCAGGTCGTCGTGACGATGGGGAAGTAGTGAATGCGTCCCCTTTGCTTTTGATGTAAGGCCCCGCGGGTGGGCAGGCGAGCTTCTCGCCGCCTAGCCCGCCTGCGGGGCACCCGCTTGGCGAACTTCGAGGGATACGGGCTGCTGCCCATTGCCTTTTTTCTCCCCGTAAATTTGCAATATTTTCTCTTCCCAATATTGCAGCCCGTGTCTCTGGGGGCTCGTCGGCACCGCGAACAACAGGAGTTTCTATGCCAGACGTATATCGCAAGGCGTTGAAGCGTGGCGAGCAGGACCTGCGGCGCGCCACGTCAGAGGGCCGCCACCCCTACATTACCGATCTTGACAGCATCATCCTTGAGGGCCAGACGGCCGGCTGCGAGCCCTGCGGCACGCATGAGATCCCGCTGTCCATGGTGGTGGGCACCGTCACGCGTGGTCGCACGACGGCCTTCTCGCGTACCTTCATGCCCCTGTTGGAGCCCGACACCGAGTTTGCCATCAAGTGGTCGCGCCTCTACGACATCCAGGTGGAGGAGGGCTACCGAGACCCCATTCGCGTGATGGAGTTCATGCACCGCTTTTACGTGCAGGAAGGCAACAAGCGCACGTCGGTCCTCAAGTACCTTGGCGCCCACACCGTGCGGGCCGAGGTCACGCGCCTGTACCCCAGTAAGTGGGAGGGCAGCGAGCGCAGCCTCTACGGCGAGTTCTGCGAGTTTTGGCGCGCCTGCCCCATCTACGACATCGAGTTCTCGCGCCACGGCTCGTACCGGCGCCTGGCCGCCGCCTTTGGTCGCGATCTCTCGCGCCCGTGGCCGGCAGACGCCGTGGACTACCTGCGGCAGACCTACATCTTCTTCCAAAGCGCCTACGAGCGCGCGGGCGGCGCCCACCTTGACATCACCGCGGCCGACGCCATGCTGGTCTACCTGGGCGTTTATTCCCAGGACCGCATCTTGGACGTGCCGTCGTCGATTATCATCGACCGCCTTTCTCACATCTGGCGAGAGCTGGTGATCGAGGGCAAGCCCCAGGACGAGAAGCTCGACCTGCTGGAGGCCCCGCAGGCAGACGACGCGCAGAAGAACACGGCGCTGGCCTCGGGTGTGCTTAACTTTTTTATGGGCAAGACGGTTTATACGCCCAACAAGCCGCTGCGCGTGTGCTTTATCCACGACCGCTCGACGGCGCGCTCGGGCTGGGCCTACGTCCATGACCTGGGCCGACAGCACCTTGAGGAGTACTTTGGCGGCATCGTGCGCACCTCGGTCTTTGAGGACTGCGCAGATGAGGAGCGCTTTATGGGCGCCGTGTCTGCCGCGCACGACTGCGGCGCCGACGTCGTCTTTACCACGTCGCCTGCCTTGATGGACCTCACGGTACAGGCGGCCGCGCAGTACCCGGGGATGCGCTTCCTCAACTGCTCGGTGGGCCTGCCGCACCAGCTGGTGCGCTCGTACTACGGCAAGATGTACGAGGCGAAGTTCCTTCTCGGCGCCTTGGCCGCCAGCATGAGCGACACCCACCGAATTGGCTACCGCGCCTACTACCCGGTCTTGGGCACGATTGCCGAGATAAACGCCTTTGCGCTGGGCGCGGCCCTGATCGACCCGAGGGCCCGCGTGGTCCTAAGCTGGTCGCGCGGCGAGACGTGCGACCTGGCGGGCGCCATGCGCGAGCAGGGCGTCGATGTGATGAGCGGCTCGGACGTGGTCAAGCCTTTCGAGGGCTCCAACGAGTACGGCCTGCACATGCTGCGCGGCGACGGGGCGCTGGTCGACTTGGCCGGCCCCGCGTGGCGCTGGGACCGCTACTACGAGCTTATCGTGCGCAGCCTGCTGCACGGAACCTGGGACGAGGTCGCGGGCGCAGGTGCGGATAAGGCCGTCAACTACTGGTACGGGATGAGCTCGGGCGTGATCGACGTCGACTTGGCCCCCGAGCTGCCGGTTTCTTCTCGCAAGCTGGTGGAGTTCCTGCGCGGGGGCATCACCTCTGGGGCTATCAGCCCGTTTGAGGGCGAGCTGCGCAGCCAGGAGGGGCAGATCCAGCCCGAGGGCGCGGCGCGTCTCTCCAGCATCCAGGTGGTGAGCATGGCGTGGCTCAACCAAAACGTCGAGGGGTCGCTGCCCGCCGACTGGGAGCTCAGCGAGCGCGCACGGGCCGCCGCCAAGGTCGCGGGGGTACACAAGGCATGAAGGTGCTCGCGATCGCCGACGTCGAGGAACGTTGCCTTTGGGATTATTACTCGGAGGAGCGCTTCAAAGACGTCGACTTGATCTTGTCGGCAGGCGACCTCGATGCCGACTACCTGGAGTTTCTCGTCACCGTTGTGAACAAGCCGCTGCTGTATGTGCGCGGCAACCACGACGACGCCTACGCCAAGCACGCCCCGGGCGGCTGCATTTGCGTCGAGGACTCGGTTTACGTGTGGCAGGGCGTGCGCATCGCCGGGCTGGGCGGGTCGATCAACTACCGTCACGGGGCCAACATGTACTCCGAGCAGGAGATGGAGCGGCGCGCGCGGCGACTTAACCTCAAGATCCGCGCCGTGGGCGGGGTCGACATCCTGCTCACGCACGCGCCGGCCTATGGCGTGGGCGACCTGGACGACCTGCCGCACCGCGGGTTCGAGTGCTTCAACAGCCTTTTGTCGCGGTGGCGGCCGGACTTCATGGTGCATGGGCACGTGCACAAGAACTACGACTTTGACTTCAAGCGCACGCGCGTGCTGGAGTGCGGCACCCAGGTGGTCAACGCCTATGGGTATACCACGTTTGAGCTGGAGCGAGATGCCTATCCCGACCGCGGGTGGCGCGGAGTCCTGGCCAACTCGCTGTGCCTGCGCTGCGACCCCTCCCAATGACCCCTCCCAATGACGGGGCCTTCTCGCTACCCTCTCTCGATGACGGGACCTAAATCGCAGATAAAGCGCTTCAAATACGGGAGAATCTGCGATATAGGTCCCGTCATCGTGTGGCGCTATAATGCGACGGATAATGCGTCGCGGTTCGAAAGGGGTCTGGCATGGGTATACAGAAGGTCGCGATCATTGGTAAGGGCGCCGTGGGCCTGCTGTACGGCTCGATGATCGAGAGCGCGCTGGGGGCGGGCACGGTCGAGTTCGTCATGGACGACGAGCGGTATGCTCGCCACGTCGGCGACGCGGTGACGGTAAACGGGCAGGCCTGCGGCATCGCGACGGTGCCCGCGAGCAGGGCGCGCGTGGCCGATGCCGTTATTCTCACGATCAAGACGACGGGCCTCGAAGTGGCGCTGGACACCATGGAGGCTGTCGTGGGGCCGCAGACCGTGATCGCTTCTCTGTGCAACGGGATCCGCAGCGAGAAGCGCATCGCCGAGCGTTTTGGCTGGTCAAACACCGTGCTTTCTGTGGCGCAGGGCATGGACGCCGTCTTTATCGGCAACGCGATGACCTACACCCACACGGGTGAGATCCGCTTTGGCGCGGCCGAGGGCACGGCGGCTGGCGTGGTCGAGGCCCTGGCAGACCTGTATGCTCGCGCGGGCATCTCCCACACCGTCGAGGACGATATCGTGCGTCGCATGTGGACCAAGCTCATGCTCAACGTGGGCGTGAACCAGACCTGCATGGTCTACGGCGGCACGTACGGCTCGGTGCTTGAGCCGGGCGGCGAGCAGCTGCGCTGCTTCGTGGCCGCGATGCGCGAGGTCCGCGCGGTGGCCGCGGCCGAGGGCGTGACCCTGACCGAGGCCGACCTTTCCCAGATGGTCGCGTTGATGGCGGGGCTTGACCCGGCGGGCATGCCCTCGATGGCGCAGGATCGCGTGAACGGCAAGAAGACCGAGGTCGCTGAGTTCGCGGGCACCATCTGTGAGCTTGGCCGAGCACATGGGATTCTCACCCCCACCAACGACTGGCTTCTTGAGCGCGTGCGCGAGATCGAGGCGGGGCTCTAGGGCGCCGCGTTGCCGCCGCTGGCGCAGGGCTTGCTGCAAGGGGGAACTAGTCCGATGACCTGCGATTCATTTGCACTAAAGGGAAACATCTGCTGGAACGTCTCGCAAAGCGTGGTCGCCTGCCGCGAGGGCGCCTGCGTCGTGTGCATGGACGGCAGGTGCGCGGGCGTCTGGGACGCGGGCGCGGTTCCCGCAGCCTACGCTGACCTGCCGCTTGTTGACTGCGGCGACGCCCTGGTGATCCCCGGCATGAGCGACATCCACGTCCATGCGCCGCAGTACGGTTTTCGCGGGATTGGCATGGACCGCGAGCTCATCGAGTGGCTCGACGCCTACGCCTTTCCCGAGGAGGCCCGCTACCGCGACTTTGCCTATGCCGAGCGGGCGTACTCCATCTTTGCTGATGGCCTGCGCCGCAGCCCCACCTGCCGCGGCGTCGTTTTTGGCACTATCCACGTGCCGGCCACGCGCCTGCTCATGGACAAGCTCGAGGCCACGGGCCTGGTGAGTTATGTGGGCAAGGTCAACATGGACCGCAACGCGCCCCTCTCCCTTGTCGAGACCAGCGGCGCCTCGGCAGCGGCTACCAGGCGCTGGTTGGAAGATGTGGCCGGCCGCTACGAGCGCTGCCACCCCATACTTACCCCGCGCTTCACTCCCAGCGTGACCGACGGCCTTATGAAGGAGCTTGGGCAGCTCCGCGAGGAGTTCGACGTGCCAGTGCAGAGCCATCTCTCCGAGAACCCCGCCGAGGTCGCGTGGGTGCGCGAGCTGTGCCCGTGGGCCAGCTGCTACGGTGCGGCGTACGACCGCTTTGGCCTGCTGGGGCCGCACACCGTGATGGCGCACTGCGTTTACTCCGGCGACGAGGAAATCGGCCTCTTGCGCCGCACGGGCACGTACGTGGCCCACTGCCCGCAGAGCAACGCGCAGCTGGCCAGCGGCATCGCGCCGGTGCGGCGCTACCTCGACGAGGGTCTCTCGGTGGGCCTTGGCACCGACGTGGCGGGCGGTGCGAGCCTCTCGATGTGGCGCGCGATGTCCGACGCCGTGGCGGCCTCCAAGTTGCGCTGGCGCCTTGTGGATGACGGCCTTGGGGCCCTCACCTGGCAAGAAGCGCTTTGGCTGGCCACGGTGGGCGGAGGGTCGTTCTTTGGTTTTGTCGGCAAGTTCGAGGAAGACTACGAGTTTGACGCCCTTGTCGTCGACGACTCGGCCCTGCGCACCCCGCGCGAGCTTTCTGTCCCCGAGCGCCTCGAGCGCTGCGTCCACCTCGGCAGCGAGGGCGCCCGCCTCGTCCACAAATTCGTCGCCGGGCGGGAGATTGACCTCACCTAGCTCGCGCTGACCCCGGGCCAAAACGCCAAACCCAACATCTTGGCCGACAAACTCGAGTTTGCCGAGTAGCCAGAAATCGCGCGCCTCTCTGACCTGCGGCTTTACAAACGCATCGGCCCCGGCTACTGCGCCGGGCCCGTTTTGTCGGCCAAGATGTTGGGTTTTGCTTCCACGGTGCGGCCGTGCTGTGCCAAGCTTCCAAATCCAAAAACTCAACAAGTCGGCCAACGAAACGGTGTTAGGCGAGTAGTCGCAATTAGAGCACTTCGTCTACCTGCGGTTTTGTAAACGAGGAAGGCCCGGCTACTGGGCCGGGCCGGTTTTGTTGGCAGACTTGTCGCTTTTTTGGTTTTCGGGGCCCGCGAACCCCGCCGCACCTACTTCGCGCGCACCTCGAAGGGCGAGTCCTTGCCCTGGTCAAAGGCGAGAAGGGCCTCGACGTTGCTCGAGACCATGTGATCGACGTCTTCCTCGGTGTAGAAGGCCATGTGCGGCGTGACGATCACGTTGGGGAAGGCGCCCAGCACCGCGCGGTCGCGGTTGGGCAGCACGTCGCGCGAGCGGTCCAGGTAGTAGAGGCCGGCCTCGTTCTCGATGGTGTCCAGGGCAGCGGCCCCTACCTTGCCGGACTCCACGGCATCGACCAGCGCGGCCGTGTCGATCAGCGAGCCGCGGGCCGCGTTGACCACCACGACCCCGTCCTTCATCTGGGCAAACTGCGCGGCGCCGATCATATGGGTGTTCTCGGGTAGGCCCGGAGCGTGCAGGGTCACCACGTCGCAGCGGCCCAGCAGCTCGTCGGTGCTCACGTAGGTCACGATACCTCGCAGCCCCTCCTTCTCAAACGGGTCGCTGGCATAAATCTTGCAACCAAACCCGGCCAGGCGGCGGCACACGGCCTCTCCGATCGCGCCGGTGCCAATGACGCCCACGGTACACGAGTTGAGCGACCGCCCGATCTTGCCGCGCAGCTCAAAGTCCTGGTAGACGGCGGCGTTGCTCACAAGCTTGACCTTGCGAAGCGCCATGAGCATGAGCATTACGGTGTAGTCGGCAACGCCGTAGGGCGGGTAGGCGGCGTGCGCCACGCGGATGCCCAGGCGCGCGGCCGCGCCAAGGTGAATGTGGTCGTAGCCGATCGAGCGCGTGGCGATCCCGCGCACGCCCATGCCGGCAAACGCCTCAAGGATCTGGGACGTCATGGGGTTGGTGATGATGCTCAGCGAGTCGTAGCCGCGCGCCAGCTCAAGGTTATCGGCCGAGGGATACTGCGACGTCCACCCAAACTCGAAGCCCTTCTCGGCTGCTTGCTTTTCAAGAAACGGCAGTTCATCGTATTCGCGCAGCGAGTAGGCAAAGAGTTTCACGGCAGCTCCTTATAAAGAGGCGGCGGGCCAGGCGCAAAACCCGGCCCGCCGCCAAAACTAGCGGGTATCTGTATTAAAGCGCTTCTCGGCCAAAAACGACGGCGAGAATAGCTCGGCGCTTCCGGCACCCGCGGCGCTCGCGGCGCGGGTGCCACGCCCGTCCGGCTACTCGCTCTTGGCGGCCAGCGCGGGACGCACGACAAAGAGCACCAGCAGGAAGCCCACGACCATCACGACGCCGGCCACGAGGAAGACCGCGTTGACACCGTTTTGGATAAGCGCGGCGTTGGTGGGGTCGGCGGCGGTGTTGACGTTGTAGGCAACGCCAAAGACGGCGGCGGCGATGGTGTTGGCCAGCGAGTTCACGAAGTTGACCAGCGAGGTGCCCACGCCCATGTCGGCGGGAGGCAGGGTTGCCTGGGCCGTCGGGGTGATGGAGACGGCGCGGAAGCTCTCGGCGATACCGGTCACGGTGATGGCCACAAAGTAGACGGCCACGGGCATCGCGGGCGTGGTGAAGCCCAGGCAAAGCATGGGGACGGCAACGAAGAGGGTGCCGATCGCCATGGCCTTCCAGGCGTTGGCGGCGTTCTTACCAACCCAGACACCGGCAACGGTGGGCAAGATCATGGTCAGGATGGTGCGCGGGAACTGCAGCGAGCCGGCGACGCCGGTGGAGGCGCCCAGGACCCTCATGGCGCCAATGGGGGCGTAGGTGTTCATGGCGGTGGTGTAGAAGTAGCAGATGAAGCCCACGATCAGCAAGATGGTGTACTGACGGTTGGCAAAAAGGCGCAGCGGGATCAGCGGCTCGGCGGCCTTGTTCTCGATCTTGACCAGGGCGACGAGGGCGGCGATGCCCACGACAAAGCCGCCGATGATGGCGGGGTTGGCCCAGCCCACAGAAGAGCCAAAGTTGAGGGCCAGCAAGATGCCGCACAGGGCCACAACCAGGGCGCAGATGCCGGGGACGTCGATCTGGACCTTGCCCTCGCGCTTGACGTTGGGGAGATTGAGGCCGATCAGGGCCACGCCTGCCAGCAGCGGCACGGCGGGCATGAGGATGGCGACGGTGAGAAGACCCATGTCGGTCAGGATACCGGCGATGATCGAGCCGCCAAAGCCGCCGACGGCGATCGCGGTGGCGAGCATGCCCATGGCCTTGGGCACGTCCTTGCGCTCGTTGATGAGGCCCGCGATGATGTAGGGCGCGGCGGTGAAGGCGCCCTGCGCAAAGCCGATGAGCAGGCGAAGCGCCATCAGGGGCACCAGAGAGCGCACGAAGGCGAAGGCGCAGCCCGCCACGGCGCAGATGATGCCGGGGATCACGACGATGTTGCGGCGGCCAATGAGGTCGCCCAGCTTGCCGCCGATCGGCGTCATGATGCTCACGCCCAGGCTGGCAAAGATGGTGAAGAGGCTGACGTAGCCCATGGCGTTGACGCTCTCCAGAATGGGGGAGGTGAGCGTCGAGAAGACCAGGCCGTACATGGCGACCGAGAGCATCATGCAGACGCATCCGGCCTGGACGGCGCGCTTCTTGGCGGGCGGTAGCGGGATCGCCACCTGCGGCTGGGCCGCGGCTTGTTCTGCCATTAGGGGTTCCTTTCTCGTTGGGGAAGAGTAGCGAGGAAGAGGGGACGAGAAGACCGTGCCCGCAGGCCGCGGCCTTTATATAACCGCAGGTGTTTTATGCCTGGTGGTTCTCAAGCCAGCGGACGGCGCAGTGGGCGAGGAATGCCGGGCCCTGGTCGCAGACGTCCTCGTTGAACTGGACCTTGGGGTTGTGCGCGTTGTAGGCGCCGCGCTCGTCGGTGTAGCCGGCCGACAGGTACATGAAGGTCGAGGGGATCTTCTCGGCGATGGTGGCAAAGTCCTCGCTGGCGCTGGCCTCGATGCCGGGGTAGGGGGTAAGGCCGGGGACGGGCAGCTCCTTCATGTAGCCCACGATCTCGTCGGTGAGGGCCGGGTCGCAGATGAGCGGCGCCACGTCAGAGAGGGTGATGACCTCGGCGGTCGCGCCGTAAGCCTCGGCGGTCTTGGCCGCGACCTCGCGCATGCGGCGCACCATGACCTCGCGGGCGCCCTTGTCGTTGGAGCGAATGGTGCCCTCGAGCATCGCGGTGTCGGGG
>CAVKOL010000095.1:3573-10235 GCA_963658035.1 Bacteroidaceae bacterium | reverse complement strand
TCAACGGCCGCGACGCCCTTAACTACTTTGGTCGTCAGCAGCTCGTCGACAACGCGCTTGCTCCGCTTAAGCTGACCGAGACCGCTGATCGTTTTGACGTCCTCGCTAACTGCGATGGCGGCGGCATCAACGGCCAGTCCGGCGCTTGCCGTCTGGGCATCTCCCGCGCTCTCCTCGAGGCTGGCGAGTACCGCGCCGACCTCAAGAAGGCTGGCTTCCTTACCCGCGACGCCCGTGCGGTCGAGCGTAAGAAGTACGGCCTCAAGAAGGCTCGTAAGCGCCCGCAGTTCTCGAAGCGCTAGTCCTTCGAGGCAGCACCTTTGCTTTTTGGGGCTTGTCGGCATTGGTTCGACAAGCCCTTTTCTTATATTTGGAGGAAAAGGCAAATGAAGTACTTTGGTACCGACGGCTTTCGCGGCCGCGCCAACGAGGGGCTAAACGTCGAGCACGCCTTCAAGATCGGCCGCTTTGTGGGCTGGTACTACGGCGCGCGCCAGGGCAAGAAGGCCCGCGTCATCATTGGTAAGGACACCCGCCGCTCGAGCTACATGTTCGAGAGCGCGCTTATCTCGGGCCTGGTTGCTTCTGGCGGCGACGCCTACATGCTGCACGTCATCCCCACGCCCGGCGTTTCGTACGAGGTCGTCGACGGCGCGTTTGACTGCGGCGTCATGATCACCGCCTCGCACAACCCCTACACCGACAACGGCATCAAGCTGGTCAACCGCGATGGCTTTAAGATGGACGAGGACGTCCTTGAGCTTATCGAGGACTACATCGACGGCGGCTGCGAGGTGCCCCTGGCCACCGAGGACAACATCGGTTGCACGGTGGACTACATGCAGGGCCGCAACCGCTACATCGCGAGCCTCATCGCCAGCTGCGGCTTTTCTCTGCAGGGCTTGAAGATCGGCCTGGACTGCGCAAACGGCTCGGCTTCTTCTGTCGCGCGCCCGGTCTTTGACGCCCTGGGCGCCGAGACCCACGTGATCAACAACGCCCCCAACGGCTTTAACATCAACGTCGACTGCGGCTCGACCCACATCGACCAGCTGCAGCGTTTTGTCGTGCAAAATGGCCTTGACGTGGGCTTTGCCTACGACGGCGACGCCGACCGCTGCCTGGCCGTGGACGAGCGCGGCCACGTGGTGGATGGCGACCTGATCTTGTACGTGTGCGCCTGCTATATGAACAAGCACGGTCGCCTGGCCAAGCAGACCGTTGTTCCCACGGTCATGTCCAACTTCGGCTTCTTCCGCGCGCTGGACGAGGCGGGCATTTCTTATGAGAAGACCGACGTGGGCGACAAGAACGTCTATGCCTGCATGCGCGAGAACGGCTTCACACTGGGCGGCGAGCAGTCGGGCCACGTGATCTTCTCCGAGCTTGAGAAGACCGGCGACGGCATCATGACCTCGCTGCGCATCATGGAGGTCCTGCGCGGCGAGCGCGAGAAGCTCTCTGAGCTCACCCGCCCGGTCAAGCTTTACCCGCAGCAGCTGGACAACATCCGCGTGACCGATAAGGACGCCGCAATGAGCGCGCCCGAGGTCAAGGAGGCCGTCGAGGCTGCCGAGAAGTTCCTCGAGGGCAACGGCCGCGTGCTGGTGCGCGCGTCCGGCACCGAGCCTTTGGTGCGCGTGCTGGCAGAGGCCCCCGACGAGAAGCTCTGCGCCGAGGCAAACGCCATCGTGATTGCCGCATTGGAGAAGTACCGCGCGTAGCTGCGGGTTCTTCTCAGGTATAACGTTGTACTAACGGCCCTGGGCACGTCCCGGGGCCGTTTTATGTGGAGCGGCGGCGCACCCGGCTTATGGCGATGGGGTGACGATTTAACGGAGAAGGGCGTTCCCTGCTAAACTTAACTGGTCACTATCAAAAGATACCAGTTGCCCGCGCGAGCGCGCGGGCGGGGAAATTGGGGGACATATCATGTGCGGAATCGTTGGCTACACCGGTCGTGACCAGGCTGTGGGCTACTTGATCGAGGGCTTGAAGACCCTTGAGTACCGCGGCTACGACTCGGCGGGCGTCGAGGTCTTGTCTACCGACGGCCAGCTTCACGGCGTCAAGTGCGCCGGTCGCGTGGGTATCCTGGAAGAGCGCTGCTCGACCGCCAACCTGGTGGGCACCACCGGCATCGCCCACACCCGTTGGGCCACCCACGGCGCCCCCACCGATAAGAACGCCCACCCGCACCGCGACTGCTCGGGCCGCATCGCCATCGTGCACAACGGCATCATCGAGAACTATCGCGAGCTTCGCGCCAACCTGTCCCGCGCAGGCCACGAGTTTGCGTCTGACACCGACTCGGAGGTCATCGCGCACCTGATCGAGGACGCGTGGGCCGGCCCCGCCAAGGGCGACCTGCTGCTGGCTGTGCGCAACGCCTGCCGCCGCCTGCAAGGGTCCTGGGCCATCGCGGCCGTGTGCGCCGACGTCCCCGGCGAGCTGATTGTTGCCCGCAACGGCAGCCCCTTGGTTGTGGCCTCTACGGACGGCGGCGCCTACTGCGCCTCTGACGTCACGCCGCTGGCCAGCGTCACTTCTCACGTCATCCAGCTTGAGAACAACCAGTTCGCGCGCCTGCGCGAGACCGGCGAGGTCACCGTCTACGACGCCGACGGCCTGGTTGTCGACTCGCCGTCTGCCATTGACATCGACTGGGACGCCTCGGCCGCGACCCTGGGCGGCTACTCTGACTTCATGGCCAAAGAGATCGCCGAGCAGCCCGAGGCCCTGGAGCGCCTGCTGACCGACCGCCTGGGCGAGAACGGCATCAAGCTCGACGAGCTGCACATGAGCGAGGACGAGCTTGCCGCCGTCGACCGCATCTACCTGATTGCCTGCGGTACGTCCTACCACGTGGGCCTTATTGCCAAGACCTACATCCAGACCTGGGCAAAGGTGCCGGTTACCTGTGCGTACGCGTCTGAGTTCAACTACGACCAGGACATCTTGGTGACCAAGAACACCCTGTGCGTTATCATCACCCAGTCTGGCGAGACGGCCGATACCTTGACCGCCGCTCGCCGCATGAAGGGCATGGGCTGCAAGGTCTTTGCCGTGACCAACGTCTTGGGCTCCTCGGCCGCCCGCGAGTCCGACGGCTGCATGTACGTCCAGGCCGGCCCCGAGGTCTGCGTGTGCTCCACCAAGGCCTACACCGCCCAAATCGTGGCTTGCGCCCTGTTTGCCCTGCGCCTGGCCCAAAACCACGGCGAGATGGACAAGGCCGAGGTCGAGCGCCACTATAACGACCTTCTCAGCTTGCCCGACCTTATCCGCGAGGTCATTAGCCGCTCTTGGCAGGACAAGCGCGCAGCCGCGATCTTCCGCCGCGCGCACTCGGCCCTGTTCCTGGGTCGCGGCGTGAACGCCACCACCGCCTACGAGGGCGCTCTTAAGCTCAAGGAGATCAGCTACCTGCACGCCGAGGCCTACCCGGCTGGCGAGATGAAGCACGGCCCCATCGCCCTTCTCGAGCCCGGCTTCCCTGTGGTGGCCATCGTGCCCGAGGACCGCGTGCACGACAAGACCGTCTCGAACATCCAGGAGGTCAACGCCCGCGGCGCCGTGTGCATCGCGGTGGCGACCGACGGCGACGAGTCGGTGGCGAGCCTGTGCGAGCACGTCTTGTGGATCCCGCCCGTGGCCGACGAGCTGCTGGTGCCCATCGTGGCCATCGTCCACCTGCAGATCTTGTCTCGCTACGTGGCCCGCACTCGTGGTTGTGACGTGGACAAGCCGCGCAACCTCGCTAAGTCGGTGACGGTTGAGTAGCGGTAATCTAGAATAAAGAAGTACGTGATTGATGAGGTCGCCTTGGCACGCGTGCGCTGTCAAGGCGACGTCTTTGTTGAAACCGGGAGGTAAGGCGTGGCTCTGGCGGGCATCGGCGTCGACATGCTAGAGATTTCCAGGATGGAGCGCGTGATCGAGCGCCGCCCCAGCTTCCTGCGCCGCGTCTTTACCGACGAGGAACGCGCCTACTGCGAGCACACCGCTCGCCCGGCCGAGCACTACGCCGCCCGTTTTGCTGCCCGCGAGGCCGTTCTTAAGGCTCTGGGCTGCGGTTTTTCAAACGGCGTGCGGGTGAAGGACGTCTCGGTGGTAAACGACGAGACGGGCCGTCCGCAGGCAAAGCTCGAGGGCCGCGCCGCCCAGATCGCGGCCGAGCAGGGCGTGCGCGAGATCGCGCTTTCTATCTCGCACACCCGCGGCGTGGCCGTGGCCAACGCCGTGGCCGTGACTGACAAGGTCAAGCCCAAGCCCAATCCCAAGGAGGATGCCGCCAAGGCGCTGGCCAGCTCGTTTAGGGAGGCACGCGCCTTGATCGACGAGCTGGAGCGCGTGCAAGAGGCGGCCGCGGCGGACGTCGAGCCCGCGGCGCTTGAGGACGGCGAGACGGGCGCGGCGCCCGAGGCCGTCGAGGTCCCTGCCGCCAACGAAACGATTCAAACCGCGGAGGAGCCGCAGGCAGACCTGCCCGTCTCCGCAGAAGATACCAAGGAGTAACCCATGCAGCCAGTTCTAAACGTCGAGGACATCAAGCGAGTCGAGGTCGCCCTCACCCGCGTGGGCGTGAGCGTCTCTGAGCTCATGCACCGCGCCGGTTGCGCCGCCGCGCAAGAGGTGCTTGAGCTGGGCGGCGTTAGCAAGGCCGTGGTCTTTGCCGGTATGGGCAACAACGGCGGCGACGGCTGGGTGGCCGCCGAGGCCCTGCTGTCGCGCGGCATCGACGTGCAGGTCGTGACCCCCATCGACCCCGATCAGCTTAAGGGCGACCTTGCCCGCCAGGTGGCCCAAAGCGCCGCCCGCGCCGGCGTGCCCATGCTGGTGGGTCCCTCTAAGGACGAGGTCAACGAGGCCCTGGCAGATGCCGATGTTGTCCTGGACTGCATGCTGGGCACCGGCTTCAAGGGCGGCGTGCGCTCGCCGTTTGACATCTGGATCGAGTGCGTGAACGCCAGCTCGGCCCGCGTCGTGGCCGTGGACGTCCCCAGCGGCCTCTCGGCCCAGACGGGTCTTGCCGGCGGCCCCTGCGTCATGGCCGACATGACCGTGACCATGATCGCGCTTAAGCCCGGTCTTCTCGCCGACAACGGCCGCGACGTGTGCGGCTCTATCGTGGTGGCTCCCTTGGCCGAGCAGACCGAGCGCCTGGTGGTCGAGGCAGACCCCGTGGCCTGGCGCACCGACCTGGCCGACTACCTGGAGGTCATGCCCGAGCCCACGAGCGCCGTGGACAAGTTCACGCGTGGTTCGGTGCTGGTCGTGGGCGGGTCTTCTCGCTTCCCGGGCGCCCCCATCATGGCGGCCCGCGCGGCCGCCCGCGCCGGCGCCGGCTACGTGACGCTGGCTGTTCCCGCCACCATTGTGCCGCTGGTGCAGTCGCACGTTTTGGAGATCCCCGTTGTGGGCCTGCCCTGCGACGTCGAGGGCGTCCTTACCCAAGAAGCAGCCGAGAAGGTCGTGCGCCTGGCAAAGAACGCCTCGGCCACGCTGATTGGCCCGGGCATGCGCGTCTCGGGCGGCACCACCAAGTGCGTCTCGGCGCTGCTTGAGGCCAACAAACCGCTGGTCATCGATGCCGACGGCCTTAACTGCCTGTCTCGTCTGACCGACGGCAACCTGTGCGACTTCCCCGAGGTCACCCGTCGCGACGCACCGTTGATCTTGACGCCCCACCGCGGCGAGCTGGCCCGTTTGGTCAACCGTAAGGACGACCCGCTGACCTCGCTGTCTGACCAGCTGGAGGCCGCACGCTCCATCATTTGGGGCGACGGTGGCTCCGAGCTGGCCATTATTGCCAAGGGTACCGCCACCGGCTGCGTGGGCGTCTCGCAAGCGATCCTGCCCAAGCCGGGCCCCTCGGCGCTGGCCACGGCCGGCTCGGGCGACGTGCTGGCCGGCATGACGGCGTCGCTTCTCGCCCAGGTCGCGGGCACGCCCAAGGTGGGCAACCTGCCCCTTTTGTGCGCCCTGGCCTGCGAGATTCACGGCTACGCCGGCTCTTTGGCCGTCGAGAGCTATGGCTCGCGCGGCGTGATGGCCACCGACGTCATCGACCGCATTGGCCTGGCCGCCGACGCCATCGAGGAGCACGCGATGTATCCTGAGGTAGACGGCGAGGAAGAAGAGTAGGCCGCCGGCGGCACGCCGGCACGGGAGCGGACCATGGACGCAAGCAAATGCCCTCATAACAGGTGGAGCTGGGTAGAGATCGACCTCTCGGCCCTGCGCCGCAACACCACGGCGTTCAAGCGCCAACTGGCGCGCGGTGTCCAGATGATGTGCGTAGTCAAGGCCGACGCCTATGGGCACGGGGCTGTGGCCTGCGCAAAGACGATGCACGCGGCGGGCGCTTCTCAGTTTGCCGTGGCCACCGTTGACGAGGGCGTGGCCCTGCGCCAGGCCGGCATCGAGTGGCCGATCCTTATCTTGTCCGAGCCTCCCGTGGACTGCGTGGACCAGCTGGTCGAGTACGACCTCATGCCGTCTGTCTACAACGCCGACTTTGCCCTGGCCCTGGGCGAGGCCGCGGCTGCGGCCAACAAGGTTGCCAAGTATCATTTGATTATTGATACGGGAATGACGCGCATCGGCGTGCGCCGCCAGGACGTTGTTGAACTGAGAAGAACCATCGACTTTCACCGCGG
>CAVKOL010000095.1:0-3551 GCA_963658035.1 Bacteroidaceae bacterium | reverse complement strand
ACCCACTTCGCCACGGCCGACGTGCCCGACGACTGGGACTTTGCCCTGCAGCTCAACCGCTTCCAAGAAGCTGTGGCCGCGTTGCGCGGTGCCGGGCTTGAGACGGGCTTGGTCCACTGCGACAACACGCCGGGCACCGTCCTTCACCCCGAGTGCCAGTTTGACATGTGCCGCGTGGGCATTGGCCTGTACGGCCTGCACCCGGCCGACACCACGCGCGGCCGCATTGCGCTAGAACCCGTGATGAGCGTGCGCGGTCGCGTGACGCGCGTCATATATCCGCAGGTGGGCGATGGTGTTGGCTATGGCATGACGTATCGCGTGCCCAAGCAAAACATCCAAATCGCCACGGTGCCCATAGGGTATGCCGATGGTCTGTCTCGCACCTTGTCCAACAAGATGGAGGTGCTGGTGGGCGGTGGCCGTGCTCGCCAGGTGGGCAATATCTGCATGGACCAGTTCATGTTTGCCGTGGACGTCAACACCACGCGCCCGTACTGCCCCACCAGCCCCGTTTCCGAGGGCGACGTGGTAACCTTGATCGGCCGCGACGGCGAGCAGGAAATCACGGCCGACGCCCACGCGGCGCTTCGCGGGACCATCAACTACGAGGTGGTTTGCGACTTTGGCCTGCGCCTTCAGAAGGTCTACGTTTAGGGCAGCCGGTGTTGACCTATGCCTATGATGCAGATTCCCGGGCACGTCAACCAAAAGCCGCGCGAGGTCTCGCTGGACGAGATTCGCGCCGTGGTGGGGGACTGCCACGCCTGTCCTTTGGGAGAAACCCGCACTAACCTGGTGTTTGGTTGCGGAAACCCGCATGCCCGCGTGATGTTTGTGGGCGAGGGCCCCGGCCGCAACGAGGACCTGCAGGGCGAGCCCTTTGTGGGCGCGGCGGGCCACAAGCTGGACGCTCTTCTCGGCTATGCGGGGCTTACGCGCGATGAGATCTACATTGCTAACGTCATCAAGTGTCGGCCACCTTCTAACCGGAATCCGCGGCCCGAGGAGATAACCGCGTGCGCCCCCTACTTGCGCGAACAGATTCGCAGCGTGTGGCCCGACGTCATTGTGTGCCTGGGTAACTTTGCCACGCAGTTTGTCCTGCGCACGCAGGCCGGGGTCACGAGCCTGCGCGGCAACCTGTACCAGGTGGGGCACTTTGTGGTGGCGCCCACCTTCCACCCCGCGGCCTGCATCTACCACGAGCAGTGGGAGCCTTTGCTGATTCAGGACCTGCAGCTGGTTGGTCAGTGGCTGCGGGAGAACCCGGCGCAGCAGTAGGCCTGCGTCCGGCTGGGGCCGTGCGGGTACAACGTTGTACTTCTCGTCTCTAAGGAGATTGTTATGAGCTGTGAGCTGAGTTTTGTCACTGCGTCTCAGGCGCAGACCATCGCGCTGGGCGAGCGGCTGGGCCGCGTTTTGCAAGACGGCGACGTGCTGGTGCTTACTGGCGATTTGGGCGCGGGAAAGACGCAGCTCACCAAGGGTATTGCCGCTGGGCTGGGGATTGCAGACGACGTGACCAGTCCTACCTTTACCATCCAGATGGTCTACGAAGGCGGGCGGCTTCCGCTGTTCCACTTTGACCTGTATCGCCTGGACGACCCCGACCAGCTTGAGGACACGGGCCTCTTTGACGTGTTGGGCCAGGAGGGCGTGTGCGTGATTGAGTGGGGCGAGCAGTTCTCGGACGAGATCGGCGACGGGCGTGTGGATGTTTTTGTGACGCGCAAGGACGACGAGGCCGCGCCGGGCACCGAGCCGGCCCGTGAGGTGCGTCTTGTGGCCCATGACGCCCGTGGCGAGGAGCTTTTGGCCGCGCTGGGGGCGTAAAAATCCGGAGCATTTTACGAACCGGAGTTTTTGCACGACCCGATTGGGTTTTGGTGAGTAGCCGCCGGACGAATCCTGGGCTTTTGCGACGAAAAAGGGCTTTGATACTCGACGAATGGCGATTGGGTCGTGCAAAAACTCGACTTGCGGCTGCGGGGGGCGCTCAGACCCCTTTTGAGACTCCAAAATAATAGAAATTCGCTATTGATAATCATTCCTAATAAGCTATAGTAGATAGCAACAGGAAGGACGGCGGGCAGCCGCGCACGCAAAAGGGGAGGTAGACCATGGCAACGAGAAACACCGTTCAGCGCGAGATCATCGCCGACGAGCTCAAAGCCCTGGCCAACCACCCCACGGCCGATGAGGTTTACGAGGCCGTCCACGTCAAGCACCCCACCATCAGCAAGGCAACCGTGTACCGCACGCTGGGCAAACTCGCCGACGAGGGCGAGGCCCTGCGCGTCAAGATCAACAACGGGGCCGACCACTTTGACCACCAGGTGTTTGCCCACTACCACGTGCGCTGCACCGAGTGCGGCAAGGTCGACGATGTGATGATCCCGGTGCTCGACGAGGCCAGCGTGTCGGCCAGCAACGCAAGCGGCTACAAGATCACCGGCCACACGCTGCAGTTCGACGGCATCTGCCCTTCCTGCCAAAAGCTTTAGCCATATCGGCGCAGCTAGGCGCATCGCCGCGCCCGCGCCGTGTGACATAGGAGAGGACGCGACCGGCGCTGGGAAGCCGGTCGCCATCAAAAGGAGGTCATTATGGACAAGTGGGTCTGCAAGGTCTGCGGTTACATCTACGAGGGCGCCGAGCCTCCCGCCGAGTGCCCCGTGTGCCACGCTCCCGCCAAGATGTTCGAGAAGGTCGAGGGTGAGCTTGAGCTGGCCGCCGAGCACGAGTACGGCGTTTACGACAAGACCGTGAAGGACAACCCCAACATCTCTGACGAGGACAAGGCCTATATCCTTGAGCAGCTTAAGGCCAACTTCACCGGCGAGTGCTCTGAGGTGGGCATGTACCTGTGCATGGCTCGCATCGCGCACCGCGAGGGCTATCCCGAGGTGGGCCTGTACTGGGAGAAGGCCGCCTACGAGGAGGCCGAGCACGCCGCCAAGTTCGCCGAGCTCCTTGGCACCGAGCTTGAGCCCAACATGAAGGCCACCACCAAGGACAACCTGGCTTGGCGTGTCGACTGCGAGTTTGGCGCCACCGCCGGCAAGGTCGAGCTTGCCACCTGCGCCAAGAAGAACGGCCTGGACGCCATCCACGACACCGTCCACGAGATGGCTCGCGACGAGGCTCGTCACGGCAAGGCCCTCAAGGGTCTTCTCGACCGCTACTTTGGCTAAGGTCAATGGCCGCCAAGCAGCATAAAAAGGCTGGTAAGAAGGTCAAGCCCTCGGGGCCCGTGGCAGTCGCGGTGCTCTGGGGGCTTGACCCCACGACGGCCAAGGGGGCGGCTGTGCGCGCCGTCCTAAAGGAGATGGGCGTGCACGCCCGCACGCTCGCGCCCCAGCAGCTGGGCGACGCGGCCGGGGCCTGCGCGGGGCTCGTCGGCTTTAGGCCGTCGCCCGTGCCGTATACGGGTGCTGCGCCCGAGTGCGAGTTCGTGCTTCTCTGCAACTTCACAAATGCGCAGGTAAACGACTTTCTTGCCAAGAGCCGAGAGGCCGAGTGCGTGGTGGGGGCCAAGGCGCTTCTCA
>CAVKOL010000094.1:0-10383 GCA_963658035.1 Bacteroidaceae bacterium | reverse complement strand
CCCATGTCGCGCACGGCCTCGGCAAGCTCCACGGCTTCCTTCATGGTCGAGCCGGGGTGCGAGCTAATGAGATAGGGCACCACGTACTGCTCAAGCCCCGCGGCGCGCGTGGCCTTCTCGAAGCGGCGGCAAAACGCGTCGTAGACGGCCCGCGACGGCTTGCCCATGGCGGCCAGCACCGTGTCGCTCACGTGCTCGGGCGCCAGGCGCAGCTGGCCCGAGACGTGGTGGCGGATCAGCTCGTCCAAGAACTTGTCGGATTTGTCGGCCAGCGTGTAGTCAAAGCGCACGCCGCTTCGCACGAAGACCTTCTTCACGCCGGGCAGCTGCCGCAGGTCGCGCAGCAGGTCGGCGTAGGAGTCCTCCTCGACCACCATGTTGCGGCAGAGCTTTGGCCACATGCAGCGCTTGTTCGAGCACACGCCGTATTTCGCTTGCTTGTCGCAGGCCGAGCGGCCAAAGTTGGCGGTAGGGCCGCCCACGTCGGTGATGTAGCCCTTGAAGTGCGGGTCTTTTATGAGCGCGCGGGCCTCTTCCATGATGGAGTCGTGGCTGCGCACCTGCACGACGCGCCCCTGGTGGTACGTGATGGCGCAAAAGCTGCACTCGCCAAAGCAGCCGCGGTTTGCCGCGATGGAGAAGCGCACCTCGTCGAAGTCGAAGGCCGGCACCCCTCCCGCCGCGTCGTAATCGGGGTGCCAGGCGCGGGCGTAGGGCAGCTCGTAGACGGCGTCCAACTCGGGCGTGGTCAAGGGCGCCGAGGGCGGGTTCTGCACCACGTAGAGGTTGTCGGCCTCGTAGGGCTCGACCAGGCGGTGCGCCGTGATGGAGTCCATGTTCTTGTACTGCACGGCAAAGCTTCGCGCGTAGTTCTTGCGGTCCTCGCGCAGTTTCTCGAAGGAGGGGAGAAGGTCGTAGTCGTAGACTTCGCCCAGGTCCTTGGTCTTATAGACCGAGCCCGCGATCCAGCTCACCTGGTCGATTGAAAGGCCGGAGTCCAGCGCCTCGGCCATTTCGACGATGGACTTCTCGCCCATTCCGTAGAGGAGGAGGTCTGCGCCCGAGTCCACCAGCACGGATCGCTTGAGGGAGTCGGACCAGTAGTCGTAGTGCGCCAGGCGCCGCAGACTCGCCTCGACGCCGCCCAGCACGATGGGGGTGTGCTTGAAGGTTCGGCGAATGAGGTTCGAGTAGACCACCACGGCGCGGTCGGGGCGCGCCCCCATGCGGCCACCGGGGGTATAGAAGTCCTTTGACCTGTGCTTCTTTGCCACGGTGTAGTGGTTGACCATCGAGTCCATGTTTCCCGCCGAGACGAGAAACGCCAGCCTGGGCTCGCCCAAGGCGGCGATGCTTGCCGGGTCGTGCCAGTCGGGCTGACAGATGATGCCCACCTTGAAGCCGTGCGCCTCCAGCGTGCGGCTGATGATCGACATGCCAAAGCTCGGGTGGTCCACATAGGCGTCGCCGCAGACATACACAAAGTCGCACTGCTCCCAGCCGCGGGCCTCCATGTCCTTGCGGCTCACCGGCAAAAAGGCCTCGCGGGGCACTCCGCAGTGCTTTACCTGGGTTTTATTGTTGCCGTGCGTCTCGTGCTTTGCCATGCTTCTCCCTTATGGTCAAGTGCATCCATCTTAACCCCTTGCGGCCTACTTTAAAAAATGTGTGCCAGCTGTGTTGGAGAAATGGCGAGAATGTGCACTTGACCTGCACTTGATTGAAGGGCCTTGGACTGAGGTAAATACAAGTTACCTTCTTTCCTTGTGGCCCCCGACGCAAAGCCTACGCGTCGGGGGCACCTTCTTTTTAAGCCCTTCTTGCCGAGAAGCCCCTTTACGTTTTGCCGCTTGTCGGAACTTCGCGGCCTCCACTCTTTACGTTTCGAGGCTTGTCGGAACCAAATTGCCTTCTCGCTGCATAAATTTGGGGTTGTCGGAACCAAATCCATTCCGACAACCCCGCATTCTTGCAAATCATGACTCCCGCGCTTCCGACAACCGCCAAAACGTAAAGGCGGAGAAAACCAGGGGAGAAGAAAGCCAAAAGAAAAACGCCCCCTGCGGTTGCGTTCATGAACCCACCTTCCATAAGGTGGGTGTCCGCATCGCGCGTTCCGGCTTTCTCGTCAACGGAGAATACCCGTACTGAACACGAGATATAGGACCCCCAAGTAACGCTTGTCGGTTCACCCAGTTTGCTCCGCAGGGAGACGTTGAGGCCATTATCACGGACGCGAAACCCAAATTACAGTCTTGACTTTGAAACCGGGCGCCGTGATGCTTGAAACATAGGTGTGCGCAAGGCTGCCTGCCCGCGCGGCGCCCTAATCTTGTATCATGACAAAGAATTAAAAGTCGTCTATCGGCTGTTTTGTCGTTTGGGCTGATTAGGGGGTGTCGTTTTGCCAAGGGTGGTTCCAGACTGGGTTCCGTTCACCGGTCTTTTTCTCGCAGCGTTTCTCGCCGCCCTCGCCATGACCCCCGTAGCCCGAAAAATCGCCGTTCGTCTGGGCGCCGTCGACCAACCCGGTCCCCGACGCGTTAACAAGACCCCGATCCCGCGCATGGGCGGCATCGCGCTTTTCGCGGGCATCGTGTGCGCCTTTATCGTCCAATACCTGGGCACCACGTTCTTGGGCTGGCCCGTTGTGCTGGTGCCCTCGCCCAAGATGCAGGTCAACTATTGGATGCTGGTCCTGGCCTTTGCCGTGATCTTTATCACGGGCCTTCTTGACGACAAGTTCTCTCTTAGCCCCAAGCAAAAGTTCGCCGGGCAGGTCCTGGCCGCGGTCATCGCCGTTTGCGGCGGCCTGGTGATCGGCGACATCTCGGACCCCTTTGCCTCGGGCGAGTTCATCTCGCTTAGCTGGGTCGCCTATCCTGTCACGGTCATTTACCTGGTGGCCTACGTCAACATCATCAACTTGATCGACGGCCTGGACGGCCTGGCCGCGGGCATCTCGGCCATCGCCAGCTTCACGACCTTTGTGTTGGCGATTGCTGCAGGACGCCTTGACTCTGCGGCCCTCTCCATCGCCGTCGTGGGCTCGTGCCTGGGCTTTCTTCGCTATAACTTCCACCCGGCGTCGGTCTTCATGGGCGACTCGGGCTCGCTCACGCTGGGCTTTGCCCTGGGCGTGGCCTCGCTTCTCTCGGTCACGCGCGTGGCCGGCCTCACCACCATCATCGTGCCTTTGGTCATCGCCGCTGTGCCCATCCTGGACACCTTCTCGGCCATCGTGAGAAGGACCCGCGCGCACGTGAGCGTGGGACACGCCGACCGCGGCCACATCCACCACCGCCTGATGGACGAGGGCTACGACCAGCGCCAGGCGGTTCTCGTCATGTACGCGTGGACGGCCCTTTTGTGCGCCGGCGCCATCGTCATGACCCAGGTCCAAACGATCCCGCGCATCGGCATCTTTGTCCTGCTCTTTGCCGTCTCGATGTTCATCGCCAAGAAGCTGCGCCTCTTCGAGCCTGTGCTTTTGCACCACATCGACCCCAAGACGGGCGAGGACGAGCTCATCTCGCCCGCCGACGAGGCCTTTGAGGAAGAGGCCGAGCGCCAGGAGACCCACCACAAGACGGGTCGCTAACGCATGGGGCAGGTCGATCCTTTCTCTAGCTGCGAGCTGTGCCCCCGGCGCTGCCGCGTGAACCGCGCCGCCGGGCGCACCGGCGTCTGCGGCGTGCCTTCCCAGCTTCGCCTGGCCCGCGTGGCCCTGCACTATTGGGAAGAGCCCCCTATAAGCGGCGAGAAGGGCTCGGGCGCTGTTTTCTTCTCGGGCTGCCCCTTGCGTTGCGTCTTTTGCCAGAACCACGAGATATCGTCCGAGGGCTTTGGCCGCGAGGTGAGCGTGTCTCGCCTGGCCGCCGCCATGCTCGAGCTTCAGGCCCAGGGTGCGCACAACATCAATTTGGTAACCGCCCTGCACTATGCCCCCAAGGTCAAGGAGGCGCTTCTCGCCGCCAAGGACGCGGGCCTTCACCTGCCCGTGGTTTGCAACACCAGCGGCTACGAGCTGGTGGAGACCATTGAGTACATGGCAGACGTCGTGGATGTGTGGCTGCCCGACTTCAAGTACGCCGACCCCCAGCTGGCGGCCAGCCTCTCGGGCGCTCGCGACTACCCGCAGGTCGCCGCCGCCGCGCTTGAGGCCATGGTCGCCGCCGTCGACGCCCGGGGCGGCCGTCTTATGGGAGAAGACGACCTCATGAAGCGCGGCATCATCGTGCGCCACCTGGTCTTGCCCACGCATTCCGACGACTCGTGCGCGGTCCTTGACCGCGTGTGGCAGATCGCCCGCAACCGCGTGGACCTCTCGGTTATGAACCAGTACACCCCCAACGAGCAGTGCCGCCGCCGCGGCGGGGCCTTGGCCCAGACCCTGGACGACCTTGAGTACGAGGTGGTCTTGTGCCATGCCGACGACCTGGGCTTCGATCACTTGTGGTGGCAGGAGGGCGGCACCGTCTCGGAGAGTTTTGTCCCGGCTTTCGACGCCACGGGAGTTTGCGGCGCAGACCTGGGCGATTTAAGGGTATAGTCACCTTTGTCTGTAAACACCGGGTG
Source organism: Bacteroidaceae bacterium (assembly GCA_963658035.1). Taxonomy (GTDB): domain Bacteria; phylum Actinomycetota; class Coriobacteriia; order Coriobacteriales; family Atopobiaceae; genus Paratractidigestivibacter. The sequence goes on along the minus strand of CAVKOL010000094.1, from coordinate 5,805 downwards.
ACCAGGCCCCAAGGCCCGCGCGCCCGCGCACCATGGAGGGACCATGTCAGACCAGACCACGCTGAGCGAAGAGGAACGCGCCGAGCTCGAGCAGCTGCGCGCCGAGAAGGCCGCCCGCGAGAAGGCGCAGGCCGAGGCCGCCCAGCGGGCAGAGCTCGAGCAGCTGCGCGCCGAGCAGGCCAAGAGCGCCGCCGAGCAGCAGGAAGCCGCCCGCATCGCCGCCGAGCGCGAGCGCGGCCGCAAGCTCATGGAGCCCGACGAGGACGACGAGGACATCAAGATGCCCGTGGGGCAAAAGCTCGTCCTTGGCGTGATCGCCCTGGTCGCCGTCGTCATGGTCCTTCTCCAAGTCTTGGGTAGGGGATAAACATGTCTTTGACCGACCGCACCAAACCCACCGACGTTTGTCTCAACACCGACCTCTACGAGCTCACGATGGCCCAGGGTTTCTGGGAGTCGGGCTTGACCGACGCCCAGGCCTGCTTCAACGCGTTTTTCCGCGAGAACCCCTTTGACGGCGGCTACGCGGTCTCGTGCGGTACGGGCCAGATCGCCGAGCTGGTCGAGAACTTCGTCTACGAGGACGCCGACATCGAGTACCTGGCCTCGCTTGAGGCCCCCGGCGGCGGCGCCATGTTCAAGCCCGGCTTCCTCGAGTTTTTGCGCGGTCACCGCCTTGACCTCACGATCGACGCCGTGCCCGAGGGCGAGGTCGTCTTTCCCCGCGAGCCCATGGTGCGCGTCATGGGCCCCGTCATCGACTGCCAGCTGATCGAGACCGCCCTTCTCAACCTGGTGAACTTCCAGACCCTGGTGGCCACCAAGACCGCCCGCGTGGTGAAGTCGGCCGAGGGGCACCCCGTCTCGGACTTTGGCCTGCGCCGCGCCCAGGGCCCCGACGGTGGCCTGGCCGTCGCTCGCGCCTCCTACGTCGCGGGCGCCTCGTCGACTTCCAACGTGCTTGCCGGCAAGATCTACGGCATCCCCGTCTTTGGCACGCACGCCCACTCGTGGGTCATGGCGTTTCCCACCGAGCTCGAGGCCTTCCGCGCCTTCTCGATGTCCAGCCCCAAGAACTGCTGCCTGCTCCTTGACACCTACGATGTCCACCAGGGCATCAAAAACGCCGTCATCGTGGGCAAAGAGATGGAGGAGCGCGGCGAGCGCCTCTCGGCCGTGCGCATCGACTCGGGCGACCTGGCGCGCCTTTCCAAGGAGGCTCGCGCGGCCTTTGACGAGGCGGGCCTGCCCTACGTCAAGATCTCGGTCTCCAACGACCTCGACGAGTACACCATCCAGTCCTTGTTTGCGCAGGGCGCGCCCATCGACTCGTTTGGCGTGGGCACCAAGCTCGCCACCTGCGACCCCCAGCCCTCGCTCGGCGGCGTCTACAAGCTCTCGGCCATCCGCGCCAACGAAGACGAGCCCTGGCGCCCGGTGATCAAGCTCTCCGAGCAGGCCTACAAGCGCACCATCCCCGGCGTCCAGCACGTCCTTCGCTTCTACGACGAGGCGGGCTGCCCCACCGGCGACATGATTTGCCAGGAAGGCGAGAAGCCCCAGGCAAACGAGATGATCGATATTCTCGACACCTACAGCTCGTACGACCTGGTGGGCGAGCCCAAGGAGCTTTTGGTTCGCCTGGTTGAGCACGGCAAAGGCGTGGCCACCGACACCATCGAGCACGCCCGCGAGCGCTGCAAGACCTCGATCATGCACCTGGACGCCGCGGTCACGCGCTTCCTCAACCCGCAGATCTATCCCGTGGGCCTTGACCTTGGCCTGGCGCGCCTTCGCCACGACCTGGCGCACGAGGAGAGGGCCTCGTCGGGCCGCGCGACCCTTGACTAGCGCTTGACTGCGCCCTGCGCCTACGCGCTTCTGTTAGACTTCATATCCGGATGCCGCCACGGCGTCCGGATTTTATTTCAAAACAAGGAGAAGACCAATGTCTGCCAAGCTCGAAGAACTTGTCCGCACCGCCATCGCCTCTGCCCAACAGGCAGGCGACCTGCCGGCCTTTGAGGTGGCAGACCTGGGCCTCGAGCGCCCCGCGGACCCGGCAAACGGCGACTGGTCCTCTACCGTGGCCATGCGCTCGGCCAAGCTCGCCCACATGGCGCCCGCCAAGATCGCGGCGGCCATCGTGGCCAACCTGCCGGCCGACGACAGCCTCAACAAGGTCGAGGTCGCGGGCCCCGGCTTCATCAACTTCTACCTCAACGCCGCCTCGGCAAACGACGTCTTTCGCCGCGTGCGCGAGGAGGGCTCCGACTTTGGTCGCTCCAACCTGGGCGCCGGCCAGAAGGTCCAGGTCGAGTTCGTATCGGCCAACCCCGTGGGCCCCTTGCACATCGGCCACGGCCGCTGGGCGGCTTTGGGCGACTCGCTGTGCCGCGTTATGGAGCACGTCGGCTTCGATGTCGAGCGCGAGTACTACATCAACGACCACGGCTCGCAGATGGACGTCTTTGGCCACTCGATCTCCATGCGCTACCTGCAGCTGGCAGATCTCATGGGCCAGGGCAAGACTGCAGACGAGGCCGTTGCCGCCCTTCTCGCCGACCGCGAGGCATACGTCGCCGACGAGGCCGACGAGCACCCTGAGTCCCACCCCTTGACCGACGCCTTCAACGAGGCCCTGGGCGGCAACGCCTACGCCGGCGACTACATCGTCGATTTGGCCGCGCGCTTCATCGGGATCGACGGAGACTCGCTTGCCGCCTCTACCGAGGACGAGCGCTGCGAGAGCTTCCGCGAGCGCGGCTACAAGATGATGCTCGAGTCCATCCGCGAGACCTGCCACGAGGCTCGCTGCGATTTTGACGTGTGGTTCTCGGAGCGCAGCCTCTACGACAAGGACGAGACGGGCCTCTCTGCCGTCGACCGCGCCCTGGCAAAGCTGGACGACCTGGGCTATCTCTACAAGGACGAGGCCGGCGCCTTATGGTTTAGGTCCACCGACTTTGGCGACGACAAGGACCGTGTCCTCATCAAGACCAACGGCGAGTACACCTACTTCGCCTCCGACGTGGCCTATCACTGGAACAAGTTCTGCCGCGTCGACCACGTGATCGACATCTGGGGCGCCGACCACCACGGCTACATCAAGCGCGTGCAGTCGGTCTGCGAGGCGCTGGGCTACCCCACGCAGTTTGAGGTCCTTCTCGGCCAGCTGGTGAACCTGCTTCGCAACGGCGAGCCGGTTCGCATGAGCAAGCGCAAGGGCACGATGGTGGCCTTCGACGAGCTTTTGGCCGAGGTGGGCGCCGACGCCACGCGCTACACGCTGGTGGCCAAGTCCAACAACCAGATGATTGACTTCGACATCGAGCAGGCCAAGAAGCAGGACAACACCAACCCGGTCTACTACGTGCAGTACGCCCACGCCCGCATCTGCTCGATCCTGCGCCGCGCCGCCGGCGTCGATGTCGAGAAGGCCGCCGAGCTGGGCATGGACGAGGTCGCAAAGAGCGCCATTGGCCAGGATTTCGACCTGGGTCTTCTCACCGACCCCGCCGAGGCCTCGCTTGCACGCAAGATCTCTGAGTTTACCGGCCTTGTGGAGTCCTGCGCCCGCGACCGCGCGCCCTTCCGCCTCACGCACTACGCCGAGGAGCTGGCGGCCGAGTTCCACTCGTTCTACGCCGCTTGCCAGGTGCTGGGCAGCGAGACGCGCCCCATGGACCCCGAGCTTTCCCGTGCCCGCCTGGCCGCCTGCGACGCCACGAGGCGCGTGCTTGCGCTAACGCTCAACATGATCGGCGTTGCCGCACCTCAAAGCATGTAAGCGCAACACGCGCTATGTAACACTTTTATGTACTGAAACGGCGCTGTTGGCTCAGCGCCGTTTTGTTTTAGGTATACTTCTTTCCTAACTAGGGCTGTTTTCGATCAGCTGTGTGGGTCTGTTTTCACTAAGAGGGCACGGGAGCCGTATATGGACCTAAGGGAGTTCATGTCCGTTAGGCGGGCATACAACATCGTTAGGCAGATGGCCACGGGCGAGATGCGCCTGACCTTTGAGGAGTTTGCCGTTTTGTGCAGGCTTGAGGTCGCCGCAGCCCCTCTCAAGACCTCGGTCATCGCCGAGTACCAGGGCGCCTTGCGTCCCACGATGACCCACCGCACGAGCCACCTGGCAAACCTGGGCTACATCGAGCGCACCGAGGGCGACGAGGACCGGCGAAACGTCGTCTGTGCCATCACCCCCGAGGGCTCCGTTGCCCTGCGCGACCTGTGCGACAAGACCCGCGCGCAGATCCCCACCGGCAAGGCTTTGTCCCGCACGTCCTCCGAGCGCATGTGCAAGTACGTCGACGCCATGGGCTCCATTTTTTGCAAGGCGTCCGACCTGGTGCTTCTCGGTATCTACGGATCGCCTGCGGGCGAGCTCACCATTATGGGGCTGGTCGAGGAGCTGGGACTTTTGCAGCCCACGGTCTCGATGTCGGTCTCGGGCCTGGTCAAGCAGGGCATGATCGAGAGGTCCTCGGGCCGCGGCGGCGGACGCGCTCCGCGCCTTAAGCTCACCCCCGCGGGCAAAGAGCTTGCCGCCGAGCTTGCCGACGTCATTTCTCGCCTGGTTGTTCGCAGGAAGACCCACGCGGCTTAGTCGCTTTTAGGTTTAGCTGTTAGAGCGGCCCTTGGCTTTGAGCCGGGGCCGCTTTTTTGCGCGCGATATTGGGGTTGTCAGTGGTTTTCTCGGTTGTGTGCGCCAAATTGCGGGGTTGTCAGTATTTCTCAGCTGAGAAAATCAGGGTTGCTGAAGGTGCGTACCTCGTTTAGCTGCTGGTTTGTGAACGGGATGTTTTGACAGCGGCGATTTGGGCGCGTAATAACACTGACGACCCCCGATTCTGGCGCACGAAATCGTAAGAAATACTGACAAGCCTCAAATCCTGCGCACGCCGTTGACGGCGTGTATTTCGCGAGCGTGACACGTTTTGCTCAAATGTGCTATCTTTTGACCCGGTTGAAGCGTTTGCTCAACTTATTTCCCTTGCTAAAACAACATTTGCCCTCATGGGCGTCTTGTTTTGACCTGAGGCGCAGCCTGGCGCCGCTTTTTCATATGCCATACGCGGCGCGACCCGCGCCAAAACAGAGAGGTGTCACATGTCCCAAGAGACATCCGCGGACGAGCAGCTTACCTTAGACGTCGCTGCCGCCGAGAAGCCCAAGAGGCGCACCCGCAAGAAACCGGCGGCCGAGGAAGGCGCGGCCGCGCCCGCCGAAGCGCCTGCCGCAGAGGAGAAGAAACCCGCGCGTCGCGGCCGCAAGCCCAAGGCCGAGACCGCGGAAGTCGCAACAGATGCCCCCGCCGCCGAGGAGAAGCCCGCTCGCAAGAAGAGGGTTGCCAAGAAGGCCGAGAAGGACGAGGCCGCGGCTCCTGTCGTCGAGGTCGCTAAGGCTACCGACGAGGCTGCCGTTGCCGAGAAGCCCCGCCGCCGCGGCCGCAAGCCCAAGGCGGCTCCGGTAGAGGGCCAAGCCATCTCTGTTGACGCTGCGGCCGTGCCCGCGGAGTCCGTTGCGCCGGCCGCACCCGCCGCGCCCGCCGAGGAGGCGCCCGCCAAGCCCCGCCGCCGTCGTCGCAAGGCCGAGGCCGACGGGGGAGAGGCCGAGGCGCCCTCCGTCGAGCAGATGACCCGCGCCACCCAGCAGGCCACACAGGCCAGCTCCGAGCCCACCCCCATGCCGTCGCAGGTCATCGATGCTGCAGCAGGCGAGAAGGCCGATAAACCCGAGAAGCCCGCCAAGGCCGAGCGCGAGGACCGCGCCGAGAAGGGCGAGCGCAAGGACAAG
>CAVKOL010000093.1:0-10404 GCA_963658035.1 Bacteroidaceae bacterium | reverse complement strand
ACAACGTGATCGTGCTCCCCAACAACGGCAACATCCGCATGGCCTCCGAGGCCGCGGCCTCTGCCTGCGAGAGCGCCCACGTGGCAGTCGTTCCCACCAAGACCGTCCTGCAGGCCTTCTCGGCCATGTTCGTCGTCGACCCCGAGGGCTCGGTCGAGGAAAACGTCGAGGCCATGGGCGAGGCCATCTCCTGCGTGCGCGGCGGCGAGGTCACCCGCGCGGTGCGCGACTCGGCCGCGGCCGACGGCACGCCCATCCACGACGGCGACGTCATGGGCATCCAGGACGGCTCCATCGACGTGGTGGGCTCCGACGTGGCAGACGTCACCTGCGAGCTCATCTCTAAGATGATGGACGAGGAGGAGGGCGACTCCCTCACCATCCTGGCCGGTTGCGACATGAGCGACGAGGACTTCGAGGCCCTGATCGAGCGCATCGAGGAAGCCCAGCCCGACCTCGAGATCGACAGCCACCGCGGTGAGCAGCCCCTTTACCCCGTGATCTTCTCCATCGAGTAAGACGCCTGGAGCCTGGCTTCGTGGCCGCAATCTCCATAGGATCCGCAGCAGAGAGGGTGCAGAGAACCTGCGCCCTCTCTGACTCTGTGTCTCGGCTGCGTTTTGTGAGCGCCGCTCGCCAGGAGGCCTTAGAGAAGATGGGCCTTTCGCGAGTGCGCGACCTTTTGCTGCATGTCCCACACCGCTACCTGGACTTCTCGCAGGTGACGCCTATCGGCTACACCACCGTGGGCGAGCAGACCACCATCGTGGCCACCGTCGACAAGGTGCGCCTCAAGCGCCCCAAGCCCAAGATGCAGATCGTTGAGCTTAGCGTTGTGGACGAGACGGGCGTGCTTATCGCCACCTTCTTCAAGCAGCCCTGGATCGCCGAGCACGTGCACGCGGGCGACACCGTGGCGCTTTCTGGCAAGGTGGGCTTTAGCTACGGCTTTAAAGAGATGAAGGCCCCATTCTATGAGGTCTTAGGCAGCGGTAGCGACGCCGGCGGCAGCTACGCGCGCGTCCTGCCGGTCCACAGCTTGACCGAGGGCCTCTCGGCCGCCTGGATGCGCCGCATCGTGTCGTGCGCCCTGGCCGACGTGGGCGACGTCTGCGACTGGGTGCCTGCGGGGCTCGTTGCCCGCCGCGGCCTCATGAGCTTCTCGCGTGCCGTGCGCGAGGTCCATTTCCCGGCGAGCCTGGCGGCGGCCGAGCGGGCGCGCCGCCGCCTTGCCTACGACGAGCTTTTGTGCCTGCAGCTGGCCCTTCTCACCAGGACGCAGCTGGAAAACGACGGCGTGGCGGCAACGGCGCACGTCACGGACGGCCCGCACATGGCCGAGCTTCTCGCCGCCTTGCCCTTCACGCTTTCGGCCGAGCAGCGCGCCGCGGTAGACGACATCCTGGCCGACATGGCCGCGCCCCACGTCATGAACCGCCTGCTTTTGGGCGACGTGGGCACGGGCAAGACGGCCGTCGCCGCCGTGGCCCTGGCCGCCGCCGCAGACACGGGGACGCAGGCCGCCGTCATGGCGCCCACCTCGGTCTTGGCCACGCAATACGCCGAGAAGATCGGGCCGGTTCTTGACGCCGCGCACATCAGCTGGCGCCTGATCACCGGCTCAACGCCTGCGGCGGCGCGCGCGGAGGCTCAGGCAGACATCGCCGCGGGCCGCGTCACGGTGGTCTTTGGCACCACGGCCATCTTGTCAGATACCCTGGCCTTCGACGCCTTGAGCCTGGTCGTCATCGACGAGCAGCACCGCTTTGGCGTCGACCAGCGGGCCGCCCTTCGCAGCAAGGGCCCCGGCGCCGACCTTCTGGCCATGACGGCCACGCCCATCCCGCGCACGCTGGCCCTTTCGCTCTACGGCGACATCGCCATCTCGCGCATCGCCCACCGGCCGCGGGCAGGCGCCGGCGTCACGACCCACGTGGCCACGCCCACCAACGCCGACCTGGCCTGGGGCGCCATCCGCGACGCACAGGCCAAGGGGCAGCAAGCCTACGTCATTTGCCCCCTGGTTGATGACGCCGACGACGGCGCGGCCTTGGACGACGTGCCCGAGCACATGCGCACCAAGTCCGCCTATCTCACCTCGGCCACGTCCATGGAGTATCGCCTGCGTACCCAGATCGTGCCCCAGATGAGCGTGGGTCTTCTCCACGGACGCATGAGCGCCGCCGAGAAGGACCGCGTGATGGCCGAGTTCAAGGCGGGAAAGATCGACGTGCTTGTCTCGACCACCGTCGTCGAGGTGGGCGTCGACGTGCCCAACGCCACGGCGATGGTCGTCATGGACGCCGACCGCTTTGGCCTGGCCACCCTGCACCAGCTGCGCGGACGTGTGGGGCGAGGTGACATTCCCGGCACGGTGTGGCTCATCAGCGCGGCCAAGAAGGGCAGCCCGGCCCGCGACCGCCTGGCGGCACTTGAGAAGACCGCCGATGGCTTTGAGCTGGCCGACCTCGACCTCAAGCTGCGCCACGAGGGCGACGTGTTGGGGTATCGCCAGTCGGGCTCCTCGGTCTTGAAGGTCTGCGACCTGGCCGCCGACGGCGACCTGGTGGAGGCGGCCCACGCCGATGCCCGACAGGTCGCGGGCGCAGACCCCGGGCTCAAGCGTTGCGAGCATCGCCTGATGGCGCTCGAGGTCATGGAACGTTACGGCACGTATTTCAAGGAGTTGGAACGCGCATGAGGATCGTGGGCGGCAAATGGAAGGGGAGGGCCATCGAGGCCCCCAAGGGGCGCGAGGTGACCCGGCCCACGACCGACCGCGGCCGTGAGCAGATGGCGTCGATGATCTTGTCGGCGCGCGGCTTGGACATCGAAGGCGACTCGGTCCTGGACGCCTTTGCGGGTTCGGGCGCCATGGGCTTCGAGCTTTTGAGCCGCGGGGCCGCGCACGCCACGCTGGTGGACATCGACCGCCCCTCGGCCGCTCGCCTCAAGCGCACGGCGTCGGCCCTGGGCGCCTCTCCCCGCGAGGCCACGGCCGCCTGCGGCGACGTCTTTGCCCTGGCCGCGGCGGGGCGTCTTCCCGGCGCCCCCTTCGACGTCGTCTTCCTCGACCCGCCCTATGCCTTCGAGGCCGCGCGGGTGAGCCGGCTGGTAGACGACCTTCTCGCCAATAACCTGCTGGCAGAAGGGTGCGTCGTGTTGTACGAGCACTCGTCCAAGGCCGCGGGACTGGACTGCGGCGCCCTTTTGCACAAGAAGAACAAGTCGCACGGCGTCACGGCGGTCGACCTCTATGTTTACGAAAGGGATTGAACCCATGGATAACCAAACGAGCAACGCCCACATCTCGCACGTCGTCGTGCCGGGCACCTTCGACCCGGTGACCCTGGGCCACATGGACGTCATCCGCCGCACCCGCAGGCTCTTTCCGCGCGTGACGGTGGCCGTGGCACAAAGCGCCAACAAGAGGGGAGTGGGACCCGCCTTCACGCTGGACGAGCGCGTGACCATGATCCAGGAGGCCATCGTCTTGGCAGGGCTTCCACAAGACATTGAGGTCGTGCCCTTCTCGGGCCTTTTGGTTGACTTCTGCCACAGCATCGGCGCGGGCGGCGTGGTCAAGGGCCTTCGCGCCATGACCGACTTCGAGTACGAGCTGCAGCAGGCCGACCTCAACTCGCACATGGCCCCTGACCTGGAGTCCGTTTTCGTCATGTCCAACCCGCAGTACGGCTACGTGTCGTCTTCGATCGTGCGCGAGATCGCCTCGATGGGCTCGGACGTGGACATCCTGGTGCCGGCAAACGTCTCGGCCGCGCTCAAAGAGCACTACTCGCAAGCCTAAAGTTGCCGTTGACGGTTCATAATTCGTGCAGAGAAGCCCGCCAGAGCGTGTTGGCGGGTTTTATCTGGTACCATGCATAAAGATTTGTCTAGAGCGTGTGTTTGACTTTTGCTTAGTCAGGCGCCTTTGAAAGGAGACCTGGATGCAGCCGGGTGAGGAAATCGAGAGCTTGGTCGACGAGCTTGAGCAGATGGTGAGCGAGGCCAAGAGCCCTCTTACCGGTGGCGGTCAGAAGAAGATCCTGGACGCCGAGGACATCTTTGAGATCCTGGACGAGATCCGCCGCATCTTCCCGCAGGAGTTCGCGGACGCCCGTCGCATCATCAAGGAAGAGCAGGAGACCCTTGACCGCGCCCAGCAGCAGGCCAACTCCATCATCGCCGACGCCCAGCAGCAGGCCATGATCTTGGCCGGCGACCAGGAGATCGTTCGCCTGGCCCAGCAGCAGGCCGAGGGCATCCGCGACCAGGCCGCCCAGTACGAGCGCGACACCCGCTACAACGCCGAGGAGTACGCCGACACCGTTCTTTCTCACCTCGAGGAGAACCTCAAGAGCCTGACCAGCACCGTCACCCGCGTGCGCCAGACCTTGGACGAGAACTCCGGCTCGCGCAACACCACCAACAACGTGCCCTGGTAAGCCATGCAGCCGTTCATCATCCAAATCGACGACCGCCTGGCCAACCCCGGCGACACCTACCCGCAGGCGGGCCACCTCGACGAGAGCGCCTACAGCCTGGGCGAGCACGACTTCGAGCTGCCCCAGGGCATCGACTTCGACGTCATGCTCACCAACGCGGGCGAGGGCATCTTGGTCTCGGGCATGCTGCGCACCCACGTGGTGGGCACCTGCGACCGCTGCCTCGAGCGCGCCGAGTTCGACGTCTCGGCCGAGGTCGACGAGTACTACCTGTTTGAAGAGCCCGCCGTCGAGGGCGAGCAAGACGACGATGACGACCTTGAGTTCTCGCTTGTCTCGCCCGACAACGAGATCGACCTTTCCGGCGCCTTCTTAAGCGCCCTGGTCATGGAGACGCCCTACGTGGTCTTGTGCCACGAGGACTGCCTGGGGCTTTGCCCCGTCTGCGGCGCCAACCTCAACGAGGAGGACTGCGGGCACGCGGCCAAGATCGCGGCCGAGCGCGCAAAGGAGAACCCCTTTGCCGTCCTTAAGAACCTCAAGCTCGACGAGTCCTAGAGGTTTTTCACGATAAAGCGTCAATGAAGAAACATTGATGCTTTTGACTTTGGTATTAGGCGTGTTATAGTAGACAACGCTTGATTTTTGGAGAAAGGCCGCCGTTGTTCGCGCACAGCGGCGTTTAGAGAAGCAAGAGAGGTTTGACATGGCAGTACCTAAACAAAAGAAGGGCCGCGGCGCCACCCACACCCGTCGTTCGGCTAACAGCAAGCTGGCGGCTCCCTCCCGCTCCGTTTGCCCCCAGTGCGGCGCTCCCAAGCTCCCGCACCACGTGTGCCCCAACTGCGGTCACTACAAGGACCGCGAGGTCATCGTAACCGAGTAGGGCGATACTTCACGTTTAGCATGCATGAGAGGCCGGCCTTGTGCTGGCCTCTTTTGTTTGACCTGGGGTTGTACGGTTAAGGACAGGTAGGCGAGAAGACCGGGCGGTTTTCTCGCCGGCGCCTTGTGTGAGGAGAAGAAATGACCACTATCTGCGTTGACGTCATGGGGGCCGACAAAGACCCTTCCGTTTTGCTCGAGGGCGTGGCGGGGGCCTTGGCAGAGGACCCCGAGCTCAAGGTCCTTCTCGCCGGCGCGGCCGAGGCCGTTGAGCCCTTCTGCGCCCAAAACGAGCGCGCGGAGGCCCTGGTCACCACCGAGGTCATCACTATGTCCGACCACCCCGCCCAGGCCGTGCGCCAAAAGAAGGACGCGAGCATCGTGCGCGCCGCCGCCGCGGTGCGAGACGGCCAGGCAGACGGCCTTTTCTCGGCCGGCTCCACCGGCGCGGTGCTGACGGCCGCCACCTTTGGCGTGGGGCGCGTCAAGGGCATCAAGCGCCCGGCGCTGGCCCTGCCGTTCCCCGGCCTTGACGGCCACAAGACCGTGTTTCTCGACATGGGCGCAAACGCAGACGTCAAACCCGAAGTCATGGTGCAGTTCGCCCACATGGGGCGTGCCTACGCGCAGGTGGCCCTAGGCGTCGAGGGTGGCCGCGTGGGCCTTTTGTGCAACGGCAGCGAGGAGACCAAGGGCTCCGAGATGGCGCTTGCCTATCACAAGGCGCTGGCCGAGGCCAACTGCGGCTTTGCCGGCAACGCCGAGGGCACCGATATCCTGTGCGGCGACTTCGACGTCATCGTCTGTGACGGCTTCACGGGCAACGTCGCCTTGAAGTCCATCGAGGGTACGGGAAAGTTCGTGTTGAAGACCCTCAAGGCGTCTATGAAGGGGTCTTTGGCCACCAAGCTGGGCCTTCTTCTGCTTAAGAAGCCGCTTAAGGGCATGGCCAACGACCTTTCGGGCTTCGAGTACGGCGGCGCCATCCTTTTGGGCCTCAAGGCCCCGGTGGTCAAGGGCCACGGCGCCACCAGCGCGGACGCCGTTCGCAAGGGCACGCTGCACGCCGCGGCGGCCGCTCGCGGGCAGCTGAGCGCAAAGATCGCCGACGCCTGCGCAATTTGCGCCTAACGGGGTAGAATCTTTTCTCGTAGCTAACTCAAACGCCACAAGGAGGCACACATGGACCGCGAAGCCATTGTCGAGAAGGTCATCGAAGTCGTCAACGAGACCCTGGATATCGACGGTGTCGAGCTTGCCGAGGACACCAACTTGAAGGACCTGGGCGCCGATTCCTTCGACCTTCTTGAGCTCGTGACCGCCCTCGAGGACGAGTTCGACCTCACCATGGACGATGACGACGTCGAGAAGATCTCTACCATCGGCGAGGTGGCCGACGCCATCCAAAACGCGCAGTAGGCGCGGGCGCGAGATTTTTTTAAGGAAGAGACCCGCACGTGAAGATGCACAAGCGCGTGGCGCAGGCAGAGGAAATCCTGGGCTACAAGTTCAATGACAAGGGCCTTTTGGCCGCAGCCTTGACGCACCCCTCGGCCGTCGAGGGCACGATTTCGGCTTCTTACGAGAGGCTCGAGTTCTTAGGCGACTCCATCTTGGGCGCGATCATCGCCACCGACCTCTACGAGCGCTTCCCACGCATGGACGAGGGCGAGCTCACGCGCCTCAAGATCTCGCTGGTGAGCGGCAACATGCTGTCCCCGGTGTGCGAGTCGTTGGGCATAGCTCCCCTCATCTTCATGGGCGAGTCTGAGAAGGGCACCAACGCCCGCGGCATGCACTCGGCGCTGGAAAACGTCTACGAGGCCATCACGGGTGCCCTCTACCTTGACGGCGGCTTCACGGCGGCCCACGACTTCGTGATGAAGACGCTGGAGCCCCACATCACCCCCGATCTTGCGCGCAAGCCCATGAGCCCCAAGTCTCGCTTGCAGGAGGTCGTGCAGCGAGACATGCGCTGCGCCCCCGAGTACATCCTGTGCTCCGAGGAGGGCCCCAACCACGCGCCCACGTTCACCTCGGCCGTTATGGTCCAGGGCAGGCGCGTGGGACGCGGCAGCGGCACCTCCAAGAAGTCGTCGGAGTCGGCCGCCGCGGCGGACGCCCTGGTATATTTGGGCTACAACGAGCCGGGCGACTTCGACGGCGAGGGCATGACCAACTAGCCGCGGCCCGCGCCTCTCGCCCGTCTCGCCCCTATACGTCGAAGGGTAAAACCGCCCGTGTATCTCAAGTCGTTATCGCTCAAAGGCTTCAAGTCCTTCGCAGACAAGACCCAGATGGTCTTTGACCCGGGCCTTACTGTCGTCGTGGGCCCCAACGGCTCGGGCAAGTCCAACGTCTCGGACGCCATTCTTTGGGTCTTGGGCGAGCAGAGCGCCAAGATGCTGCGCGGCCAGGCCATGGAAGACGTCATCTTCTCGGGCTCGTCGGCCCGCGGCGCGGTGGGCGTGGCAGAGGTCACGCTGGTTTTGGACAACTCCGACCACACGCTGCCCATCGACTTCTCTGAGGTGGGCATCACCCGGCGCATGTATCGCTCAGGCGAGTCGGAGTACCTGATCAACGGGGCGCCCTCGCGCCTGATGGACGTGCAGGACATCCTGCACGACTCGGGCCTGGGCAAGGACACGCACTCGATCATTTCCCAGGGCAAGCTGGACTCGATTTTGTCGAGCCGGCCCGAGGAGCGCCGCTCGCTCATCGAGGAGGCGGCCGACATCTCCAAGCACCGCCGCCGCAAGGAGCGCAGCATGCGCAAGCTGGCGTCGATGGACGAGAACCTGGCCCGCGCCAAGGTGGTCTCGCGAGAGATCGGCAGGCAGTTGAAGCCCTTGGAGCGCCAGGTCGACAAGGCCAAGCGCGCCCACGACCTCAACGACCAGCTCAAAGAGCTCACGATCCAGCTTGCCGTCGACGACCTTCGCCGCCTGCAGGAGAGCTACAACCGCCTGTCGACCCGCAGCCGCGAGGCCGAGGCGGCGGTCGAGCTTGCGCAGTACCGCTATGACGAGAAATCGGCCGAGCTCGAGAAGCTGCAGAGCCTGCTCGAGCAAAAGGGCCTTTTCGTTGGGGACCTGGGCGAGCAGCGTCGCCGCATGCAGGAGCTTCTCGGCCGCATGGACTCCGACATGCGCCTGCTTGAGGAGAAGGGCAAGAACATGGTTTCTCGCCTCTCCGAGATGCGCATGCAGCTGTCCACCATGGAAAAGCAGAGAAACGACGCCCGCGCCGAGTACGAGCGCGTGTGCGGCGAGCTTTCTGACGCACGCGTGCGCAAGCAGGACCTGGCCCGCAAGGTCGACGAGCTCAAAGAGGCCGCGCATACGAGCGCGACCAAGCGAAACGAGCTGTCGGCGCAGGTGAACCGCCTGTCCGGCGAGCAGGCCGCGGCCAAGAAGGAGGCCGATGCGCAGACGCTGGCCTATGCCAAGCTCGAGGAGCAGATCTCGAGCGCCGAGGTTGAGGACCAGCTGTTTGTCTCGCGCTTGGAGCAGCTTGGCGAGACGATCGAGTCTGCCGAGGCCGCGCTGGGCGAGCGCGAGGACGAGCTGGCAAGGATCGACGAGGACTTGGCCGCGGCGCGCGCGCAGGCGCAGGAACAAAACGCGCTGATCGCCACGCACCAGACCGCGCTCAAGGCGGCCCAGGAGGCCGAGGCGGCGGCTCGCGACAAGCTCTCGGGCGCCAAGGCGACCTTGAACGCGCTGCAGTCGGTGGACCGCGAGGTCGAGAAGGCGAGCCCCGTCATGGCCGCGCTGGCCGAGTCTTTGCCCGCAGACGTGGTGGAGTGCCGCCTGGCCGACCTGGTGGACGCAGAGCCCGAGGTGGAGGCCCTTCTCGAAGGTCTTCTTGGCGACGACCTGGCCGCTTTTGTGGTGGCAGACGCCGCAGGTGCCGAGAAGGTCGCGGCGAGCGCCCTGGGCCTTGAGGGGGCAGAGGGCGTGGCCAGCATGGTGCTTCGCTCGGCGCGTCCCCAGGCGGGAGATGCTGCGGGGGCGCCGGGCGTGGCGTTGTCCTCTAAGCTTCGCGCTGGCGACGACGCCCGCGGGCTTTTGGAGGCCCTTCTCGGCGACGTGAGGCTTGTGGGCGACGCAGGCGAGGCCCTGCGCGGGCACGAGGGCTGGCCGCATCTCACCTTTGTGACGCTGGACGGCGTGGCGGTTTTGCCCGACGGCCGCGTGCACGTGGGCACCGCCTCTTCCAACGAGAGCGGCGCGCTTGAGCGCAAGCGCCGTATCCGCGCGCTTGAGGAGGGTATGGGCGCCTTGACCGATGCCTTGGCGGCCGCGCTTGAGGCGACCGAGGAGCAGCAGGAGGCCCTGGCGGAGGCCCGCAACGCCGCTGCGGCGGCAAAGGGCGAGGAGGCCCGTCTTTCCTCCGAGCTCAAGTCCGTCACGGCCGATCGCGGCCGCCTTGAGAACCAGCTGGCTTCTGCCTTGCGCGAGAAGTCGCAGGTCAGCGCCAAGCGCGACCAGGCGAGCGAGCGCGCGGCCGAGGCCCGCCGCACCATCGAGGAGCACCGCGGCGCTGCCCGTGAGGCCAGTGCCCGCGCGGCCGAGCTTGCCGAGGAGCTCGAGGAGGTCTCGGCCAATCAGGAGCAGGCCGCCCGCGACGCCGCCGCGGCCAACCGGCAGCTCTCGGACGCCCGTCTTGAGCTGGCGATGGCGGGGGAGAGGCTCTCTAACCACGAGCACCGCACGGCGCAGCTCTCGAAGAGCCTTAGCGACTACGACCGCCGTATCGAGGCCACGCAGGCATCGAGCCACGCCCTTGACGTCGTGCGCCTGCGCGTCGACCCGCTGCACGAGCGTTACGAGGCCATCCACGGCCGCGCCCTTGAGTGGGCGAGCCGTCTCAAGGACCGCGCGTCTTTGGCCGAGGCCGACTCGGACTCTTTGAAGAAGACCATCTCGGACGCCCGCGAGGCCGTCTCTGCCGCATCGACTAACCTGGAGACGGCAAAAGAGCAGGTCAACGGCGTGAAGGTCGACCTTGGCAAGTTGGAGGTCAAGGTCGCCGCCGCGATCGACGCCATCACCGAGACGGGCGC
>CAVKOL010000092.1:1995-10512 GCA_963658035.1 Bacteroidaceae bacterium | reverse complement strand
CGCGCTCGCCTGCGCGCTCAACCCCGGCGCGTCGGGCAGGTCGTTCTTCCCGTACTTGCTGTAGTAACTGTCGCGCGATTGCAGCCATGCCAGGCACAGCTCGCTGTTGTGCGTGGACATGACGGTGCCGGCCTTCTCCGACATGGCGATGACGGCCTGGAGGTTGTTCTTGATGAACTTGCTCATCGTCGAGCGCTTGAAGTCAAGGTCGTCGTAGTAGTCCCACTCAAGGAGCTTGTTCAGGATAAAGTCAATGTCTTTGCCAAAGTAATCGTAGAACGTGCCGCCCTCGCCGTCGTTCATCGGGACGGCCTTCATCGCCTCGTCCACATATTTGATGACGTCTGTAAGCGCCGCGCAGGCGGCAACATCTTCGATAAGCCCCGTCTTGTGGGCCATGACCTTATCTTTGGCAAGCTTCGAGAACTTCTCCATAGGGGTTTGCCCGTCGGGTCCTTTTACGTTGAGGTACTCGTTTTGGGGCATCTCGACGTAAAGCTTAAAGACCCTGATCATGGCGGCCTGATAGCGGTCGGCGTAACCGTCCAGGTGCTGGCTGTTCTCCCTCCACGTGCGGCTGTGGAACACGTCGGTTGCCGCGGCGTTGACAAAATCCTCGATAAAGACGTCGAGGGTCTTCATATCGAACATCTGCTTGGCAAGCTGGCCCAAGTCGCCGTACATCTCGTAGTCGACCGTGGGGAAGTCGTCGATGATGTAGGAGAAGCGCGCGCCGTCGCGGTGGTTTGCCAGCACGTAGAGCCTGTTCTTCATCTTCTCTCGCCCGGCGATGTAGCGCGAGCGGTCGGTGGGGCCGGGCAGGACCTTGTCGACGCCGTAGCGCATGAAGCCCCACTTGGCAGGCGCCACCTTGGGCACCATGTCGCAGGGGTTGATGATGCTGTGGACGTTGCCGTACTTCTCTTTGGCGGCTTTTCTCTCGTCGTCGTTGGCGGGCACGAGGCCGGCTGGCACGCCGTAGCCGTAGGCGTAGAGGTCGCATTGCCAGATCTCGACATCGTTGTTCTTAAAGAAGGGGAAGAGGTTGTAGCCGCGGTCCTTGTCGTACTCGGCCCCGGCGTCGATGGCGGCCTTCACGATCATGCCGCCCGTGAGGTTGGTGGTCGCGCCCGCGCGCGACTGGCCCGAGATCAAGATCTTCGTGGGCCCGGTGAGCTTCTGCACGCGGATGTAGTGGTCGAGAAACGCGGCCGCACGGTCGGCCGCCTCTTGGAAGCCCTGGTGGTTGCCCGAGCCGTCGAGGGTGAGGTTGCTGCACCACTCAAGCTCGTAGTTGCCGCCGCGGATGCCCAGCATGACGAGGTTGTAGTCCTTGCCGTCGACAAAGATCTTGCGGTGCGCCGCGTACAGGCCAAGGGTGGTCTTGGGCTTGTGGTTGTAGTTGTACTCGGGCTTTTTGAAGTAGTCCATGGAATAGCCGGAGTCGTTGATAAAGAACGTCTCGATCTCGACCCCGTCTACGGTCATGTATTTGCGGCGGCCGTATTCCTCCACGCAGTCGCAGCCTATCTGGTGCATGAACGAGGTGATGTTGCGGCAGCTCATGCGGTAGCTTTTGTCTTCTCCGCCGTACTCCTCGGAGTTGATGGCGGCAAGGGCCAAACAGCAGCCAAAGGTGGCCAGGTGGGCGTTGTACTTTAGGGCACCGCCCGAGAAGAACTGCGGGTCAAAGACAAAGGGCGTTCTGGTGTCGCCGTGGTCGTCCCAGGTAAGCCAGCCCACGACGCGGCCGTTCGAGGGGGTCGTCGCGGCCTTCTCGGCGGCTTGGGCGGGCTCGACCTGGCCCGCCGCCATGATCGAGGCGGCCCCCAGCCCGGCGCAGCGCAGGAAGTCGCGGCGGGTGACGCCGGCGCTCTTCTTGCCGCAGGAATCGTTATTTGGGGTGGGGAGGTTCTTCTTGCTCATGGCAGGTCCTTCTCGTTGCGTCAAAAGCCGATTTAAACATAGTAGCAGCTTACTGTTGAGCAACTTCAGTTGTCCTATAATCAACTGATTCTTAAGCTATCACTGGAGGTTGGTCCATGAACCCCGCCATCTCTTCTCGCCGCGCCCCTCTGTTTGGCCGCTTGTCCCTTTTGGCCTTCGCGCTTTTTGCCATGGCCTTCTCGCTGGCGCTTTTGGGTGCCTGCCCCACCAGGGCTTTTGCAGAGGACTTCTTGTCCGAGGTGGGCTACATCGACGCCAGCGGCAACAAGGTCAAGACCGGCGAGTGCCACAACCTCAACGAGGTGAGCCGTGCCCTTGAGCAAAACTCTGGCAAGGGCGAGGGCGGCGCTTACGTCGAGCTCCAAGAAGACGTCAAGTACTACAGCGGCGAGGTCATCCACGTCAACAGCGGCAGGAAGGCGACCGTCTACCTCAACGGCCACGTGATCGACGGCTCCCATTCCACGCTTTGCGCCTTTGAGGTCTCGGGCAACGCGACGCTCACTATCGACGGCCGCAGCAAAGGCGGCTGGATGATCGCCTCGAAGCACGAGGGCTACATCGACCAGACCAAGGGCGCAGGCAAGCTCTGGAAGATGGGGACCAACTCATCTAAGGAGTCGCAGGAAATCGAGGGCGGCCTCATCACCGCTTTTTCTAAAAACGCCGTGAGGCTTAACTCCAACGGTACCTTGATCTGCACGAACGTCACGTTTGCCGGAAACACCAGCTGCTCTCCTTTGCGCATACTGGGGGAGAATTCCACTATTGAGCTCAACGGCTGCGCTCTTAAGTGGAACCGCAGCAACGAGTCCGCGGGCATCGAGATCGGCAAGGACGAGTGGATTGCCTGGTACAACTCGCTTAAGGTTTACTTGACCAACGTTAAGGTGACTTTAGACAACACCTCGATTTCCCAAAACATCGGCTCAAGCGGAGCCGGCATCCATTCTTTTAGGGCCGGCAAAATGACGATCGACCTTAAGAACCACTCACAGATCAACGAGAACTACGCGTCGGGCAACGGCGGCGCCCTCTACATGGACACCCGCTCCACGTATACCAGCGCTTACAGGGACGACAGCGTCTACAGCGACACAACCGCTGTCAGCATTACGGGCGGCTCACAGATTTGCGGCAATTACTCCACCAGCGATGGCGGCGGTATCTACGGCATCGTTGAATATAAGAACAGCGGCGGCAGGACCGTGCGCGGCCACCGCTCCATCACGGTGGACGAGGGCTCCAAGATCTCCAACAACACGGCCGCGGGTTACGGCGGCGGCCTGTACCTTCGCTACGATGAGCGCACCTATAACCCCACCTATCCCTACATGGACCTCTCTGTGAGGGGCGGCTCCGAGGTCTCTAACAACAAGGCCCAGCAGGGCGGCGGCATCTACATGACCGGTACCGCCTGGCAGCAGATCGCGGTGGACGGCAGCCACATCGACGGCAACGAGGCAACGAGCGGCAACGGCGGAGGTATCTATACCTGCACGCGCGTCTGCGACGTCTCTCTTACCACGGGCGCCACGGTCAACAACAACACGGCTTCCGAAAGCGGCGGCGGCATCGCGTCCACCAGCCCCAACCTTGACATGACCATGGACGACGCGTCGCAGGTCAACGGCAACGTCGCCACGGCCTCCGAGGGCGGCGGCATCTGCGTGTGGAGCGGCGGCTCGGCAAAGATCGCGATGCTTCACGACAGCCAGATCTCTGGCAACCGTGCGCAGGTTCGCGGTGGCGGCGTGAGCTTCGTCAGCTCGGGCGCCTGCTCCATTGCTTACGACGAGACCTCCGAAGTCTATGAGGACGACGACTACGGCGTGGGCGTCATCTCCTACAACGCGGTTTTGGGCACCGACCGCGAGACGAGGGGCGGCGGCATCTACTGCAGCAGCCCCACCGTGACCCTGCGAAACGTCGATATCAACCACAACAGCCTCGACTCCACGACGTCGAGCGGCGGCGGCATCTACATCGACCACTCCTCGACCTTCCTCATCAACTGCTCGGTCACCAACAACAAGACCGCTGGCAACAACGGCGGCGGCGTGGAGGTCTTCGCGGACGGCAAGGCGGCCTTCGCGATTCTGGGCGGCAAGGTCGTGGTGCAGGACAACACCAACGGCGCGGGCGACCGCTCCAATGTGCACTTGGCCGAGAAGGCCTCCAACAAGACGGACGTCGAGAACGACAACAACCAGTACAACAACCGCATCGCCGAGTCGAGCGACGTGCCGCTGACCTCCGACTCGCTCATTGGCCTGCAGCACTGGACCGGCACCGACGCCACCAAGCACGCCGCCTCGGCCAAGGGGCAGAAGATCGCCGCCGACCAGACGCTCTTCTCGGCAGACGACTATGAGTGGAGCGCCCAGAAGATCGACGACGTCATTTGGCTGGTCAACAAGCGCGCGAGCTACTACGTGACGCTGTACACGACGTCTTCCTCTGAGGCGGCCAAAGTCGAGACCAAGGAGTATAACTCCACGGTCACGGTCGACGGCAACGACTGGGCCGTTCTTGGCAACATCCCCGATTACTGGACCGTCGAGGGCCTGGGGACCACGACCAAGCTCGTGGCCGACGAGTCCGGCAAGGTCATCTTCACCATGCCCCACAACAGCGTGACCTTGAGGGCCCACTACAAGCCCTACGTCACGTTCCTCAACATCGGCATCGTGGATTCCAACAGCTACTACGACACGGACGCGGGCCTTGCGGCAACGTCCGAGGGCCTTGCCGTCGAGGACAGCAACGGCGTGCGCTACATCATCCCCGAGGACTATGCGGATGTCGACCCGGCCAAGGTCATCAAGGTCACGCGCTCGTATGTTGCCGAAGGCGATTTTGGCTCCCGCACCTTTGAGTACACCGTTACCGTCGATTCCGCCGTGGCCAAGAGGCTTGACCTCGCGACGCTGAAGGGCCAGATCGGCTCCTGCGTAGCGACGATGAGCCATGCCGACTACGCCGAGAGCTTCTCGGCTGATTCCAAGAGCGTCGAGGTCAAGGACGACGGCAGCATCGTCTTGGTGTTCCGTTTCGAGTTGCCCAAGTCCAACGAGGCCGACCCCAACAAGACCGTGACCGTCAAGTGCGTCGACGTGAACACCGGCGACGTCCTTCTCGAGGACAAGAAGTCCGCCAAGGTGGGCACCGCGTTCTCTTGGGACCCCGCGCACTACGAGAGCTCCCTTAGACGCTCGATGTGCGAGACGTGGGTGTTCTGCAAGTGGGACGAGACCCTGCCCGAAGGCTGGCAGCTCAAGGACAACGTTGTTCAATGCGAGAAGGTCACAGGCGACGAGACGCTTACCGTCTACTTCAAGCCCGTTGTGAGCGAGGTCAGCGTCGAGGTCCCCGAGCTTTCTGTTGGCTCGGCCTTCCCCAACAAGGTGACCATGTACGGTGTTCACGACGGCAATATTTACTATGTGACCGACGTGGTGAACGAGGACGTTCGCTTTACCTGGACCGCCCTTGACGGCAGCTCTACCGGCGACACGGTGAAGGCCGGCGTGACCTACCTTGTGACCATCACCGCCAGCAAGCTTCACAAGGACGGCTTCGAGTACGCCGCGCCCAGCTTTATGGCTAACACCGACGGCAAGACCCGCGTGGGGCTGAACGGCGCGACCGAGGACGTTTTCTTCATTAGCGACAGCGGCAGGTACACCGTGATGGGTAAGATGGCCGCCACCGACGGCGGCGAGTTCTCCGAGCTGGTCACCGACTTCCCCACAAAGCAGGTGTCCCACGCCGCCGAGTGCAAGGACCTGCTGGCCGCGACGGCGCGCTACGAGCTCAAGGACGGCAGCGAGCGCACGGCGGATATCACGTGGGACCTGAGTGGCATCGATGACACGATGACCTCTGGTTCGTTTACTGTGTCCGGCTCTTTTGCCGACGTCAACGGCGACACCCACCAGGTCTCCCAGAAGTTCGAGCTCAAGAGCCTGTACGCGCCCAGCGCGAGCCCCAACGACCTGGTGTACGAGGACTCGCAGACCGTCACGCTGTCTCTTAGCTCCAGCTTCAAGGGCGTGGCGGGCGCGCAGATCTGGTACTGCGTGAAGACTGCGGGCGAGCCGCCCAGCGCGTCCGACTATCAGCTTTACAGCGAGCCCTTTGTGGTCGATAAGGCCAATTGCCGCGACCAGGTGGTCTACGCCTACGCGAAGGTGGGGGAGCGCAAGACCGGCGTCAACTCCTTCGAGTACGTTTTTGCCGAGAAGCACAGCGTCAAGGTCATGTACGGCGTGGCCAAGGACAGCGAGGGCAACGTCATCACGAGCGCTCTCGAGAACCAGGACGTCTTCATCTACGCCAACGACGCTGTCGAGGGCGAGGGCTTCCTGAAGTGGGCCCTCTACACCGGCACCCCCGACATCGAGGACGCCAACAGCGCTCAGACGAGTTTCTGCATGGGCGACTCCGACGTCGTGATCATGGCTCAGTACTCGGTGGCCAAATACACGGTGAGCTTCAACACCCAGGGTGGCAGTGAGGTCGCCGAGCAGAGCATCTATCACGGCGGCGTCGCGACCAAGCCCGCGACCGACCCGGTGCGTGAGGGCTATGCCTTCAAGGGCTGGTACACGGATGCCGCCTGCACTCAGGCGTTCGATTTCACGAAGACCATCAAGGCCGATACCACGGTTTACGCCAAGTGGGCCGGCCTGATCACGGTCTCGTTCGACGCGGCCGGCGGCGCGGCCGTCGACAACGTCGTGATCGAGCAGGGCTCGTCTTTGGGCAACCTGCCCACGACGTCGCGCACCGGTTACCTCTTTGCCGGTTGGTACAACGGCGAGACGCGCGTGACGGCCTCCGCCAAGCTGGATGCCTCTGTCACCTTGACCGCCCACTGGCAGCCGTTGTCCTTCGATGTCTACTTCATGGACGACTACAAGACCCTGGGCAAGGTCCTGGTCGAGTACGGCAAGACCGTCTCGCAGCCGAGCGACCCCAGCAAGACCGGCTATACCTTTGCCGGCTGGTATGTCGACCACAACTGCACCGAGAAGTACGACTTCACGCAGCCGGTCGGGGGCTCGATGAACCTTTATGCCAAGTGGGACGCCAACTCCTATAAGGTGACTTTCGAGGCGGGGGAGGGCGTCTCGGTCGATTCCCAGACGGTCGACTACGGCCAGAAGGCCGCCCAGCCCGCCGACCCTGTGCGCGACGGCTATGCTTTCAAGGGTTGGTACGCCGATCCGGCCTGCACCGCCAAGTTCAACTTCTCAACGTCGATCACCGCTGATACCACGGTTTATGCTAAGTGGGCCAAGCTCGTGACCGTCTCGTTCGACGCGGCAGGCGGCAGCGATGTTGCCTCCGTTCAGGTTGAGGAAGGCTCTGCCTTGGGCAACCTGCCTCTCTCTGCCTGGGAAAACCATGTCTTTATAGGCTGGTACACCGAGGCTGGCGCCAAGGTGACCGCCGCGACCACGTTCGACGCGAACGCCGCGCTCACCGCCAAGTGGGACCAGAACGTCTACTTTGTCCAGTTCCTCGACGCCGATGGCAAGACACTTCTCGACCTCGACAACGTCCCGGACGGCGATAAACTCGCCCGCCCCGCCGACCCTGTGCGCGAGGGCTACAAGTTCCTTGGCTGGTACACCGATGCGAGCTTCTCCGCGCTGTACGACTTTGGCGCCGAGGTCCATGGCGACCTCAACCTCTACGCCAGGTGGGACCACGTTCGCTACACGGTTTCCTTCGACACCCGCGGCGGCAGCTCCATCGATAGCCGCCAAATTGCCCACGGCGATACCGTGGTGGCCCCGGAAGACCCCGAGCTCGACGGCTACGCCTTTGCGGGCTGGTACACCGACGAGGCCTGCACCCAGGCCTATGACTTTGCCACGCCGGTCAAGGCGCCCGTGACGCTCTACGCCAAGTGGGCCAAGCTGGTCCTTGTCACCTTCGATGCCAACGGCGGCACCGAGGTCGGCTCCCTGCGCATCCCCCAGGGTACCGTCGTCGACGACCTGCCCGACTCCGTGCGCACGGGTTACTACTTCGAGGGCTGGTACCTCGACGGCAAGCAGATCGGCGTTGGCGCCACGTTTGACCAGGACGCCACCCTGGTGGCCCGCTGGACCCCCGAGCCCATGGTCGTGGGCTTCATGGACGGCGACAACTGCTACGACGTGGCGGTCGTCGACTACGACGCCCAGGTCGCCCAGCCCGAGGCACCGGTCAAGGCCGGCCACACCTTCCAGGGCTGGTACCGCGACAAGGACCTCACCGTCAAGTACGACTTCACCGCCCCGGTGACCCGCGACTTCGACCTTTACGCCAAATGGGAGAAGAACACCTACACGGTGACCTTCGAGGCAGGCGAGGGCATCGCGATCGACCCGCAGAAGGTCGAGTACGGCGCTCAGGCCACCCAGCCTACCGACCCCACCCGCGAGGGCTATACCTTCAAGGGTTGGTACGCCGACAAGGACTGCACGGCCGAGTTCGACTTCGCCGCTGCGATCAGCGCCGATACCACCGTTTACGCCAAATGGGAGAAGACCAAGGTCGACCCGGTGGACCCGG
>CAVKOL010000092.1:0-1577 GCA_963658035.1 Bacteroidaceae bacterium | reverse complement strand
CTTACTTCTTGGCCTTGCCCTGGTTGGCGACGGCGTCGATCTTGGCGGCGATGGTCTCGGGGTCGCCGATGTACTGCTTGTCGACGACGTTGAAGTCCTTGTCGAAGGTGTAGACCAGGGGCACACCGGTGGGGATGTTGACCTCGAGGATCTCCTCGGGGGTGAGCTTCTCGAACTTCATGACGAGGGAGCGCAGGGAGTTGCCGTGGGCGGCGATCAGGACGCGCTTGCCGGCCAGCATCTGGGGACGGATCTCATCCTCGAAGTACGGCCAGGCGCGGGCGATGGTGTCCTTCAAGCACTCGGTGTAAGGGAGCATGTCGGGAGCGACGTCGCGGTACTGCTCCTGGGTGTGGGGGTCGCGCTCGTCGCCGGCCTCGAGCTCGGGCGGGCAGATGTCGAAGGAGCGGCGCCAAATCTTGACCTGCTCGTCACCGTGCTCGGCGGCGGCGTCGGCCTTGTTGAGGCCCTGCAGGGCGCCGTAGTGGCGCTCGTTGAGCTTCCAGGACTTGACGACGGGCAGCCACTCGCGGTCCATCTCCTTAAGGACAAAGTTAAGGGTGTGGATGGCGCGCTTGAGGCGAGAGGTGTAGCAGATGTCGAAGTCGAAGCCTGCCTCCTTCAGAGCCTTGCCGCCGGCAGCGGCCTCCTTCTCGCCGGTCTCGGAGAGCTCGACGTCGGTCCAGCCGGTGAAGAGGTTGAGCTTGTTCCACTCGGACTCACCGTGACGAATAAGGACGAGTTTCATCGTTTCTTCTGCCATGCCTTTTCCTCCAAAAAATATGAGTTACATGCAGACGGTTAAACCGCCAACTCCATAGTATGCCGCAGATGGGTATAGTTGACCTAGGTTAACTACGAACTTTTCTTAAATGTACGGTTGGTCCGTGAAGGGGAGTGCCTTACGTGAGCGTCATCGACGTGGTGATCGTCGCGGCCGTCCTGGCCGCGTTCGTCGCCTGCATCCGATACCTTGTCAAGAGCAACAAGAACGGCTGCTCGGACTGCGGGAAATCCGGCTCGTGCCACGGCGGCTGCGAGGCCGCGGGCAAGATGCTGGCCGACGTCGACGCCGCTTTTGCCAAGAAGGGCCGCTGAGAAGGTCGTCCCGTGGCCGCTCGCCCGACCGCTCACGTAGGACTTGCCGCCTACCAGCGGCTGCAATTTTGTAGCCGCTGGGCCGAAACAGTAACGAAACACGGGTGTGAGAAGCTACCATCTATCTGTTTGGAGTAAAGCCGCCCCCTTGGAGGAGTCTGCATGAGCACCGAGAAGGACATCGACTTCGTGCTTCGCACGGTCGAGACCCGCGATATCCGTTTTGTACGCCTTTGGTTCACCGACGTCTTGGGCAACCTCAAGTCGTTCGCGATCTCTCCCGAGGAGCTCGAGGAGGCCTTTGAGGAGGGCATCGGTTTCGACGGCTCGTCCATCGACGGCTTTGTCTCGATGGAAGAGTCCGACATGCTGGCCTTCCCCGACCCCGACACCTTTGCCATGCTGCCCTGGCGCCCCAGCGACGAGGCCGCCGTGGCCCGCGTCTTCTGCGACGTGCACACGCCCGACCGCAAGCCCTT
>CAVKOL010000091.1:0-10534 GCA_963658035.1 Bacteroidaceae bacterium | reverse complement strand
GCCGACGCCGGCGAGAGCCGCCAGTACATCGACCTTATCTGGGGCGCCGTCCTTACGCGCTACCTCACCACCGCGCGCTTCTCGGGCCTGGGCAACACCCGCTCGGCCGGCCGCGTGCAGACGCCCACGCTGGCGCTTGTCGTTGAGCGCGAGCGCGAGCGCCTGGCCTTTGTCCCCGAGGACTACTGGGTGATCTCGGGCGAGGCGGCCCACGACGGCTCCGACGCCTTCAAGATCGGCCACGCCACCTCCCGTTTTTGGGACAAGGCCGCCGCGGACGCCGCGTTTGCCAAGGTGGACGGCGCCAAGACCGGCCAGGTCACGGCCGTTGAGCGCAAGAGCCGCACCCAGCGCCCGCCCGCGCCCTTCAACACCACGAGCCTGCAGGCCGCCGCGGCCGCCGAGGGCATCAGCCCCGCCCGCACCATGCGCCTGGCCGAGAGCCTCTACATGGACGGCTTGATTTCTTATCCGCGTGTCGACAACACGGTTTACCCCGCGTCCCTTGACCTGCGCGACTGCGTGCGCACGCTTTCCAAGGTGCCGCAGTACGCGCCGGTATGCCAAAAGATCATGGGCCAGGGCAAGATCGTGGCCACCCGCGGCAAGCAGGAGACCACCGACCACCCGCCCATCTATCCCACTGCGGCCGCCGACCCCGAGAACCTCCAGCCCGCGGCTTGGAAGCTCTACAACCTCATTGCCCGCCGCTTCCTGGCCACGTTGATGGACGCGGCCACCATCGAGGGCACCAAGGTGAGCCTCGACGTTGCGGGCGAGCCCTTTGTGGCATCTGGCAACGTGCTGGCCTACCCGGGCTTCCGCGCGATCTATCCGTACGGCTTGAAGAAGGACGACCAGCTGCCCGAGCTGCACGAGGGCGACGTGGTGGACATCGAGTCCATGGACTTCGCCGCCAAGCAGACCGAGCCGCCCGCCCGCTACAGCCAAGGCAAGCTCATCCAAGAGATGGAGAAGCGCGGTCTTGGCACCAAGTCCACGCGCGCGTCCATTATCGACACGCTTTACCAGCGCAAATACCTTAAGAACGACCCTTGCGAGCCCAGCCAGCTTGGCATGGCGATCATCGACGCGCTTCACACCTACGCGCCGCGCATCACCACGCCCGAGATGACCAGCGAGCTCGAGGACGATATGACCAAGGTGGCCGAGGGCAAGGACACCCAGGCGGCCGTGGTCACGCACTCGCGCGCCCTTCTCGCCGGCATGATGGACGGCCTGATCGAGCACACCGAGGACTTGTCCGAGGCCATTGCCGACGCCGCCACCGCCGACGCCAAGATTGGCGTGTGCCCCAAGTGCGGCCGCGACCTGGTGGTCAAGACCAGCGCCAAGACCCGCGGCAGCTTTGCCGGATGCATGGGCTGGCCCGACTGCGACGTCACCTACCCCTTGCCCCAGGGCCGTATCGAGGCGCTTGAGGGCGAGGCGGCCGTGTGCCCGGATTGCGGCGCCCCGCGCGTGAAGGTCCACCCTTTCCGCAGCCGCCCCTTCGAGCAGTGCGTGAACCCCGCGTGCCCCACCAACCAAGAGCCCGACGTCGAGGTGGGCCTGTGCAAGACCTGCGCCGAGGCGGGCCGAGTTGGGCATCTCGTCGCGCATAAATCCGAGAAGACCGGCAAGCGCTTCATTCGCTGCGCCAACTACGACGACTGCGGCGTGAGTTATCCCTTGCCGGCGCGCGGCAAGCTGGAGGCCGCCGGCGAGGACTGCCCGGATTGCGGCGCCCCCATGGTCGTGGTCACGACGGCACGCGGTCCCTGGAAGCTCTGCCCCAACATGGACTGCCCGGGCCGCGAGAAGAAGGAAGCGGCAAAGGCCACCCGCGGCGCCAAGAAGCCGGCGGCTAAGAAGACGGCCACAAAGAAGCCTGCGGCCAAGAAGTAAAGCGATTCGCGTTTGAAGTAGCCCCCGCCCCGCGCGGGGGCTTTTCTCGGCTTAGGGGGGACCTTTGCGCCGGGTGCGCTTTGCCCTCACCTTTACGTTTGCTGGCTTGTCGGAAAAACGAGCTTCTCAGTCTTTACGTTTGAGCGGTTGTCGGAACATCTGGGCCCCTAAACTGCACGTTTGCTGGCTTGTCGGAAAAATAATCTTCCGGCAAGCCCAGGATTCTAAAGGGAGAAGGCGTTCGGCTTCCGACAACCCGCCAAACGTAAAGGTTCGCTGATCTAGGATTCCGACAACCCCAACAATTAAATTTAAGAGGCGCGGATGGCCTGGGGCGCAACCAGTGCCTCAGCAAAAATTACGATATTGGGAAGCCAATTTGGTTTTGGTCGAGTTGCCGCTTACCTTCCTCTACAAAACCCCAGTTGGCGGTTGGGCGAATCGGGTAGCGCACGCTCAAAATGCAATTTGGATTCCCAATATCGTCTTTATTGTTTGACGCCGGGTTGCCACGAGGTTTTTGGGTGAGGCCCGGCCGGCCTGATTTGTGCGTGCTCATCTGCCTTCGCGACGCTGCGTTTGCAGGCGGCAACCGGCACTTCTCGCAGCTCTGTAAAGCGCATGGTGCGCCTACCTCTGTTTATGCCGAGAAGTGCAATCGCGCTATACTAGCAAGGTTAAATCGACGCAAGAGGAAAGCGGGTGCCATGCGAGGGGTCTTTATCACGCTCGAGGGGGCGGACGGCTGCGGTAAGTCCACGCAGGCCGCGCGCCTTGCTGCGTCGATAGAGGCCCTGGGCCGCGAGGTCGTGCGCCTGCGCGAGCCGGGCGGCACCTCCATTAGCGAGAAGATCCGCTCGCTTGTGCTTGACCCCGCAAACGCCCAGATGACCCCCGAGTGCGAGCTGCTTCTTTTTGAGGCGAGCCGCGCCCAGCTGGTTCGCGAGGTCATCGAGCCCGCGCTTTGCCGCGGCGCCGTGGTGGTTTGCGACCGCTACTACGACTCCACCTACGCCTACCAGGCCGCGGGCCGCTCGCTGGGCGAGGACGTGATCCGCCGCGCCAATGCCCTGGGCAGCTGCGGCGTGGACCCCGACCGCACCGTCGTGTTGGACATGGAGACCGCCGACGCCCTGGCCCGCGCCACGCGCGAGGGCGCCGACCGCATGGAGGCAGAAGGCGTCGCCTTCCAGCGCCGCGTGCGCGAGGGCTACCTGCGCCTGGCCGCCGAGGAGCCCGCCCGCGTGCGCACGGTCGAGGCCGTAGGCACGCCCGACGAAGTGGCCGCCCGCGTGTTTTTGCAGGTAGAGGACCTTCTCGGTAAAGACGAGGTCGCCTAGATGGCCCCGGTAGCCGCGCCTGCGGCCCTGGCCGCCGTCCAGGACCAGCCGCGCGTCCGCGACTTCCTTGCCCGCGCCTTTGACGAGGGACGCCTCTCGCACGCCTACCTGTTTGTGGGCGCCCCGGGCAGCGGCAAGCACGAGGCGGCCGAGGCCCTGGCCAAGTGCATCGTGTGCCCCAACGGCGGCGACGCCACCTGCGACGACTGCCGCCGCGTGGCCCACCGCACCCACCCCGACGTGCACTGGTTTGCGCCGGGCTCTGCACAGGGCTACCTCGTGGACCAGATCCGCCAGCTCATTGCCGACGTGCACCTGGCCCCTATGCGCGCGCAGGCCAAGGTCTACATCGTCGAGCGCGCCGAGCTTCTCCGCGCTCAATCGGCAAACGCCCTGCTCAAGACCATCGAGGAGCCGCCCCAAAACGTTGTCTTCATCCTGTGCGCCCGCACGGTGGCCTCGGTTTTGCCCACCATCGTCTCGCGCTGCCAGGTGGTCCCGTTCATGGGCATCGGCGAGCAGGCGGCCGTCGACTCGGTGGTGCGCAGCTGCGGTGCCACGCCCCAGGCGGCCCGCGTCGCCTTGAGCGTCACGCAGACGCCGTCGCGCGCCGTGGAGTTTCTCGCCTCCACCTCGCGCCAGGAGGTGCGCCGCCTGGTGGTCGACACCATGTCGTGCCTGGCGCAGGACGACTCGGCGGACATCCTCAAGGCGGCGTCTAAGCTGCTTGAGGCCGTGAAGATCCCCTTGAAAGACGTCAAACAGGCCCAGGAAGACGCCCTTAAAGAGACCGAGGACTACTTGAGCGCCTCGGCCTTGAAGGAGGTCGAGAACGCCAACAAGCGCGAGCTTTCTGCCCGCGAGCGTTCGGGTATGATGGAAGCTATTGCCGCGACGGAGTCCATCTTGCGCGACGTCCTCATGCGCTGCGAGAACGTCACGTCGACCCCCGTTAACGAGGACGCAGCGGCCATCGTCGACCGCATCGCGGCCGCCACCACGGCACAAGGGGCTATTGGCGCCCTTAAGGCCTGCTCGGACGCCGCGAGCAACCTCGCGCGCAACGTATCACCCCAGCTGACCTTGGAGGTCATGCTGCTTTCCATAAAGGAGGCGCTCTAATGCCCACCGTTATCCCGGTGAAGTTCACCTATGCCACGCGCGAGCTGTGGTTCGATGCCGCCGACACCCAGGCCCAGGAGGCCGACCACGTCATCTGCCACACCGAGCGCGGCCTTGAGATCGGCCTGGCCACCTCCGACGCCTTTGAGATCGGTGACGCCGAGCTGAGAAGGACCATCGGCGACGCCGAGCTGCGACGCGTCGAGAGGATCGCCACCGACTACGACCTTGAGCGTGCCGAGAAGCTCGCGCAGCGCTCCGAGGACGCGATGCCGGCCTTCCGTCGCCTGGTGGCCGCCTCGGGCCTTGAGATGAAGCCGGTGGGAGTCGAGTTCATCTTCGACGGTGAGAAGGCCGTGTGCTACTTCGCCGCCGAGGATCGCGTGGATTTTCGCCAGCTGGTGCGCGACCTGTCCCGCGAGTTCCACGTGCGCATCGACATGCGTCAGATCGGTGTTCGCGAGGAGGCCGCCATCGTGGGCGGCTACGGCCACTGCGGCCAGGAGCTGTGCTGCCGGCGCTTCAACACCTCGTTTGACCCGGTGTCCATTCGCATGGCCAAGGAGCAGGACCTGCCCTTGAACTCCACTAAGATCTCGGGCGCGTGCGGCCGCCTTATGTGCTGCCTTCGCTACGAGTTCGAGGCTTACCGCGACTTCAAGAGCCGCGCGCCTAAGCGCAACGCCGTGATCGACACGCCGCTGGGCAAGGGCAAGATCATCGAGTACGACACGCCCAAGGAGCAGATCTGCCTGCGCCTTGAGAACGGCAAGCAGATCCGCGTGGCCCTGGCCGACATGACCGCCAGCGAGGCCGCCTGCAAGAAGAGCGAGGAGCTGGGCTGCGCATGCCGCCCCGACACCGTGACCCGCGACGTGCTCGACCGCCTGCAGTCGCCCGACGTGCAGATGGCCCTGGCCGAGCTTGACCGCAAGAACGGCGTGCTTAAGGAGGAGACCTTCGACACCTCCGATATCTTCGTCGAGCCCAAGCGCAAGCGTCGCCAGCGCCCGGCAAACGAGGGTGCGGCGCAGGGCCAGGGTGCCGGTGCGGGCTCGCGCGGCGGGTCTCGCGGCGGCGAGACGGGCGGCGCTGCGGCCGAGGACACGCGTCGTCGCCGCAAGCAGCGCCCGGCCGAGGCCGCCGGCGCCAACGCGGGTGCCGCTGCGGGCGAGGCGGGGGCCGAGCAGGGCTCGCGTCGCCGCAGGCACCACCGCGCCGCGGGCGAGGGTGGCGCCGAGCAGGCCCAGGCCACGCCCAGGCGCGGCGAGGTCGAGGGCGGCCAGGACGCTGTCTCTAAGGAGCAGGGCCGGCAGCCGCGCGGCGGCGGCATGAAGCCGCGCCGTCGTCGTCCGGGCGACAAGGGCGGCTCCGCGGCCGGCCAGCAGGCCTCGGGCGCGGGCGCCAAGGACCAGGGCTCCAAGAAGCAGCCGCAGCACTTCTCGGCGCCTAAGGACAAGGCCGCAGGTGCTGGCGAGGGCGCCTCCTCCGCAGCACCCAAGCCGCGACGTCGCCGTCACCGTCGCAGCGGCGGTGAGTCGGGCGGACCTGCCGCCGGCGGCGACAACCAGTAACGGCATCGCGGCCTGGGGCATACCCGCCCCGGGCCGCGACGAATAAGGGATTCGCGGGCGCCACCGGCGCCTGCGACGACGGGCGAAAGGTGTCCCGATGGAATTCATAGCTACGTGCCCCCGCGGTTTCGAGGGGCTTTTGTCCAACGAGCTTACGCAGCTGCATGTGAGAAAGACCCGCCCCCTGCGCGGCCAGGTGGCTTTCTTGGGCACCTTGAAGGACGCCTACCGGGTGTGCCTGTGGAGCCGCTTGGCCTCCAGGGTCCTGGCCGTGGTCGAGCGTATCGACGCCGCCGATGCCGATGCCCTTTACCAGGGCGCCATTGGCATCGACTGGTCGCAGCACATCGCGGCTGGCAAGACCTTTGCGATCGATGCCCACGGCACCAATGACCAACTAAGAAACTCCCAGTTCGTGGCCCTGCGCGCCAAGGACGCTATCTGCGACCAGTTTATGGAGCGCACCGGCACCCGCCCCGAGGTCGACACCAAGCACCCCGACGTGGTCATCGCCGTGCGCCTGTCGCGCACCCGCGCCACCGTGGCCATCGACCTGGCGGGCACGCCGCTTTTCCGCCGCGGGTACGACTCGCGCGCCGCCAAGGTGGCCCAGCTTCGCCCCGACTACGCCGCGGCGCTTTTGGCCGGCGGCGGCTGGGCCGAGCGCGTTGCCGAGGCTAGTAAGGCCGCCGCACAGGCCGAGACCGAGCAAGACGCCGCAGCTCAGGCTGGCGAGAAGGCCACCGCGCCCGTCGCCGCGCCCTGCCTGGTCTCCCTGTGGGCCGGCCAGGGCAGCGTCCTTGTCGAGGCCGCCAACATCTGCCTGGACCGCGCCCCCGGCCTCTTGCGCTCGTACTGGGGCTTTGCCGGCTGGGCGGGCCACGACGCCCAGGCCTGGGACGACCTTCTCGCCGAGGCCGACGACCGCGCCGAGGCCGCCGCGGGACGCCCGCTGCGCCTTGTGGCCGCCGACTCCCGTGCCGACGCCCCGGGCGCTTGGCACCAGTCCCTGCGCGCCGCCGGCCTTTCTGTCGAGGTCGAGACCTGCGATTTTGCCGCCGCGGCCAAGGTAGCCGGCGAGGTCAGCGACCCGCTGGTCTGCGCCGATCTTTCGTGGCTGGACGACGAGTCCTTGGCCGCCGAGGCCCAGTGTCTGGCAGACCTCGCCGCCTTTGGCCCCTTTGAGCTGGCCACCCTCTCTAAGCAGACGCCGCTTGAGGGTGCCTTGGGCAAGGAGCCCGTCGACGAGGCCGAGGTCTTTCTCGGCCGCGACCAGGGCCGCCTTGCCCTCTTTGAGCCCGGCGACCAGGGTCTTCTCCCCACCGCGACCGTCACGGTCAAGGGCGAGCAGATTCCCGTCCTGGTCCCCCAGACCGATCAGTTTGCCGCACGCCTGGCCAAGGTGGCCAAGCTGCGTGCCAAGTGGGCCCGCAAAAACGATGTCACCTGCTACCGCGTCTACGACGCCGACCTGCCCGATTACGCCGTCTCGATCGAGCTTTACGAGGGCTCGAAGACTCCCGGCCGCTGGCTGCAGATCAGCGAGTACGCGCCGCCCAAGGGCGTGGACGCAGACCTCGCGCACCGTCGCCTGATGGACGTCCTTACCGTGGCGCCGCGCGTCCTGGACGTGGCTCCGTCCTGCGTGAACCTGCGCGTGCGCACCCGCGCCCGCGGCGGCTCGCAGTACGCCGACGAGGGCAGCGCCGCGGCTCCGCAGACCACCTACCAGGCCGTTCGTGGCCAGCGCGCCGACATGCGAAACCGCCACAAACCCAGCTTGACCGACCTGCCGCGCGGTGCCCACTTGGTCGACGAGGGCGGCCTCACCTTCGAGGTGAACTTCTCGGCCCGCCTTGACTGCGGCATCTTCCTGGACCACCGCGACACCCGCGCACGCGTGCGCGAGATGATGAAGGACACCATGGGCTCGCGGCGCTTCCTCAACCTGTTTGCCTATACGGGCACCGCTACCTGCTACGCGGCAGACGGCGGCGCCAAGTACACCACGACGGTCGACCTTTCCAACCCAAGCCTTGAGTGGGCGCGCCGCAACATGGCCCGCAACGGCTTTACCGGCCCAAACCACGAGTTCGTGCAGGCAGACGTCTTGTCGTGGGTAAGCGAGCAGCGCCACAGCGCCAACCGCTGGGACCTGGTCTTTTGCGACGTTCCCACGTTTTCCAACTCGTCGCGCATGAGCAAGTCCAGCTGGGACGTCCAACGCGACCACGCCGAGCTGATCATCAACGTCTCGCGCCTGCTCACGCGCAACGGTTGCGCGGTCTTCTCGTGCAACCTGCGCGGCTTCAAGCCCGACACCGAGGCCCTCAAGCGCGCCGGCGTCGTGCTTGAGGACATAACAAAAGAAACCATTCCCGAGGATTTCTCGCGCAACGCGAAGATCCACCACTGCTATATTGTGCGTCGCGGATAAAACCCGGTTTGGAGACCTCCCGTGCGCTACGACATTGTTGACAGCCATCTTCACTACACCGATTTTCGCCAGAAAACAGACGGTTTTCCTGCGCTTATGCAGGCTATGGACAAGGCGGGCGTGAGCTCGTGCGTGCTGTTTGGCACCGCCATGTCCAAGCAGTGGAGCGAGGGCGTGCGCGAGGCCCCCACCTATTACCTAAACGACCCGTCGCCGTGCTATTACTACTCGGGCACCGATTTCTTGGTGCTCGAGGACCTGTCGCGCCAGCCCAAGGAGGTGCGCGACCGTGTGCTTCCCTTCGTCTGCGGCTTCAACCCCAACGACCGCTTTGCCGTCGACCAGATCGACCGCCTGATGGAGCTCTACCCCAACACGATCCGCGGCATCGGCGAGCTTATGGGCAGGCACGACGATCTCACGTCGCTGACCTTTGGCCCGGCGCCCCACGTTGACCACCCCGCGTTTCTCGCCATCTACGATTTTGCTGCCGAGAAGGGCCTGCCGGTCCTTGTGCACCACAACATCACCAAGCCCCACATGCGCGAGATCCTGCACCTGCACGAGCTCGAGCGGGCGCTGGCCTATAACCGCGACTGCAAGATCATCTGGGCACACATCGGCATCTCGCGCTACGTGATGGTGCCGGGCCTGCCCGCGATCGCCGACCGCTTGCTGGCCAACAACCCCAACCTGTGGATCGACATCTCATGGGTGGTCTACGATTACTACTTCTTGGACGAGTGCCCCGAGGGCATCCACGCCGACACCACGTTGGACGACTGGGTCGACCTGCTTGAGCGCTGGCCTAATCGTTTTCTTTTGGGCACCGACGTCGTTGGCCACTGGGAAAGCTATCCCGACGCCATCGAGAAGTACTACAAGCTGCTGGACCGTCTGACGCCCGAGTGCGCCTGCGCGGTGTGCCACGACAACGTCTTGGGCCTGGTCAAGCACTACGACGAGTAGGGGAGAAGGGCTTCTCGGCGGCTGAGCGTGCGGCTTGGGCGCACGGGGCCGGGTTCGTGGCTGCGTTGCCTGCCGTTCACCGGTCTTCTCGCCGCCTTATGCCTCTCGTTTTCGTGGGTTTTTCGCTGTGGAGCGCAAACGTTTTTCGACAGATACTGCCGCTCGTCGTTTCCTTGGGCTAACTCGCGCCCAAGGCTACTAAAATGTACCCCACGTGAGTAAAGTGGCCGGCGCGACCCGCGGCGGCCGTTTAGGAAGTGGGGGAACCATGGACCAGTCCATCCAGTCTACCGTCCAGATTTGGCAGGAGAAGGTCGCCGAGGCCGACCTTGCCGCCGAGCTTAACGACCTGGTTGCCGAGGACGGCGACAAGCTCTACGACGCCTTCTACCGCAGCCTTGCCTTTGGCACCGCCGGCCTTCGCGGCACCCTGGGCGTTGGCACCAACCGCATGAACGTCTACGTCGTGGCCCAGGCCACCCAGGGCGTGGCCGACTACCTGTGCGCCCACTACGAGAAGCCCACGCTGGCCCTGGCCCGCGACTCGCGCTTGAAGGGCGAGGACTTCCAGAAGATCGCCGCCGGCATTCTTGCCGCCAACGGCGTCCACGTCTACCTGTACCCGCGCATCGAGCCCGTCCCCACGCTGTCCTTCGCCGTGCGTCACCTGGGTACCTCCGCGGGCATCGTCCTTACGGCCTCCCACAACCCCGCCGCCTACAACGGCTACAAGGTCTACAACGACAACGGCGGCCAGATCACCGACGAGGCCGCGGCCGAGATCTCTGCCAACATCGCCAAGGTTGACCCCTTCGAGGCATACGCCGGCGCCATGGACTTCGACGAGGCGCTTGAGAAGGGCCTGGTCGAGTGGACGCCCGAGGAGGTCCTGGACTCCTTCATCGACAACATCAAGAAGGTCTCGGTCCCCGGTTTCAAGGCTTCCGACGGCTACTCGGTTGTCTACACCCCGCTCAACGGCACCGGCATGGAGTGCGTGACCCGCATCCTTAAAGAGATCGGCGTGACCGACGTCTCCGTCGTCCCCGAGCAGGCCAACCCCGACGGCAACTTCCCCACCTGCAACTACCCCAACCCCGAGTTCCGCGCCGCCCTTGACCTGGCCCTGAAGCTCGCCGAGGAGGTCAAGCCCAACCTCGTCGTGGCCACCGACCCCGACGCCG
>CAVKOL010000090.1:0-10597 GCA_963658035.1 Bacteroidaceae bacterium | reverse complement strand
CCCACTACCCGATCATGGGCAAGAACTCCCTAATCATGCTCGACTAGCGCGCAGACTCGGCAGCGCAGCCGGTTGTGAGAGGCGGGCGCCTTCGGTTACGGGGCCGCCCGCTTTGCTGTGCTGAGGGTCTTCTCGCCGGTGCTGAGGGAGGATAATGAAGATCGTTGATATGTAGAACAAAGGTGGGGAGATCCATATGACCACTGCCAAGAAATATGACCTGGACACAATCAAGAAGGTCGACCTGCACGACGTTTGGCCGCACGAGGCGCTTGACTTTACCAAGTGGCTTTCCCGGGACGAGAGCCTCAAGATGCTCTCGGATGCGGTGGGCGTGGAGCTCGAGCTGCTTGAGACCGAGTCGTCTGTCGGCGCGTTTTATGTCGACATTTACGCGCAGGAATCCGGTACCGGCCGCAAGGTGATCATCGAGAACCAGCTTGAGGCCACCAATCACGACCACTTGGGCAAGGTGATAACCTACGCGGCCGGTAAAGGGGCCGAGGTGGTCATTTGGGTGGTTGCCCGCGCCCGCGACGAGCACCGTCAGGCCATCGAGTGGCTCAACCAGCACACCGACAGCGAGTTCGGCTTCTTCCTTGTGGAGGTCGAGCTGTGGCAGATCGGCGACTCTAAACCGGCACCGCGCTTCAACGTGGTCGAGCAGCCCAACGAGTGGGCGAAGACCCTCAAGATGAGCGAGGGCTTGTCGGAGACGGAGCGCATTAGGTTCTCTTATTGGTCGAAGTATCACGAGATCGCCGAGGCCACCCCCGAATTCACGACGGTGTTCAAGCCACGCAAGGCCTCGAAGGATCACTGGTCAACCTTGAGCTGCGGGACCACTTCCTACCGCTTTGGGCTGCTCGTCGACGTTCCGCGCGGCAGGACCGGCATCGACTTGTATGTGCCTGATGACAAGGAGATTGGCCGCAAGGCGATTGAGAACCTTGCGCTGTTCGAGGAGCGCCTTGGCTTCAAGGGCGTGGCTTTCGATGCGAGCAAAGCATCTGGCGTGCGATTTTACAGGGATGACCGCAAGATTCGAGACAACGAGGACGCCTGGCCGGAGTACATCCGCGAGCAGATGCGCTGGGCACTCGAGATGAAGCGGATCGTTGCCGAGCTGGAGCTCTAAGGGTCTTCTCGCCGGCGTTTTAGGATTGGGGGCTTGTCGGAAAAAATTGGGGCCATTTCATTCCGACAAGGCCCCAAACGTAAAGAAATGCTTCCGACAAGCCCGCAAACGTACAATGTTTGTTCCGACAAGCCCCCAAACGTAAGGGGCCCGCTACAGCTCCACTTCAACTGGGGCGGGGTGGTCGTCCAAAAATCGCTCCATGGCAGTTTTCCCGTCGGCGTGCAGCCGCGCGTGGGCCTCGGGGCAGAGCGCCTTCAGAAGCTCGACCATGTCTGCGTCAACGGACTTAGGCGACTGACCGTTTGCCCCAGGGTTGAATAGGCGCTCGTTGTGTGCCACGCGGTTGCGCAGCTTGTTGATGGCGGCGAGCTTGTTATTGAGCTCCGCTCGGTCTGTTCCATCGGGCCAAGCTGCGTGCAGGTACGGGATCCACAAATCCCGTTCGCGGCTGCGGTCGGTCATGTGGGCCCAGAAGCCGAGCATAAGGCCTGCTATCACCTGGTCAGGGTCCGAAGAATCATGCGCGCGCCCACGGGCATCGTCCACCGCGCGGCGGTTCACGAGGTTCACATCGCGCAGTTTCTTCGCCTTGCTTTTGCGCATAATGGGTCGTGTGACGGGGGAGTTCTCGTCAAACAGCCAATGTTGATCGGCTTCGATTCGCTCGGTAAGCACGCGGTCATAGGTGTTGCGCAGCGCGAGCTCGAAGTGGGCGATATCGCCCATGAGCGCTTGACCTAGCAAAAGGTTCCACTCATGGAGCTCGAGCGCTTTGTCGGCGTCGTCTTCGCATGCGGTGAGATAGGGAGAAAACCGTGACGCGGAGAGCCAGTGTTCCGCCCATTCGCGAGTAGATTTGGTCTTGGGCAGATCGCGCTCATCTTCCATGGAGTTTCTCCTACAGATACAAATTTAGGCCCGGTGACTTGTATCAGCGGTCATCCCGGGCCCATCGTTTGATTAGTTTACCCACGCTGGGCGCTTTTATCAAGCGCGCCCTTCTCGCCAGAAGGTCGGTATTTCTGTACTCTTGGGCCACTTGAAAGGTCGGTATTTTTGTAAAAGGGCAGGTAAAAGCGGCGAGAAACAACGGTCTTCTCGGCGGCGCTTTAGGATTGGGGGGTTGTCGGAAAAGATTGGGGCTGTTTTGTTCCGACAAGTCCCCAAACGTAAAGCCCAGGGCGGCGAGAATTCCGACAAGCCCCAAAACGCAAAAGGCGACGTGGCGAGAATTCCGACAAGCCCCAAAACGCAAGGCGCACCGCCGCCAAACGACCCCTGGCAACATTTACGTGCGCGCAACAATCGGGCAACCGGCCGGAATCTTGGCGCCGATATTGTTTCCTCATCGAAAACGGCGGCGCCCGCCGCCCGCCTCGAAACCGAATACCTCGGATGAAGGCACCGGGAGAGACCCCGCCAGACGGGGCGCCGAAGGGGAGGCAATAACTCTCAGGCAAAAGGACCGGTACCCGACGAAACCCTGGAAAGACGCGCCGGCCGGCGCGGCACCGAAGATGCAATCCGCCCATGCGGAGAATCTCTCAGGTTACAAGGACAGGGGCGCAGACACAAAGCACCACGTCTGCGCCCCTGTCCTGTTTTCAGCCGAGAGGAGACCCCCATGAGCGAACTGAAAACACCCCTGTACGATGTCCACGTTGAAGAAGGCGGCAAGATCGTCCCCTTCGCCGGCTACCTGCTGCCCGTGCAGTATGAAAGCGGCGTTATCACCGAGCACATGGCCGTGCGCCAGGCCTGCGGTTTGTTTGACGTCTCGCACATGGGCGAGTTCACGGTGAGCGGTCCCACCGCGCTTGCCACCTTGAACCACCTGCTCACCAACGACTTCACCAACATGACCCTGGGCCGCGTGCGCTACTCGGTCCTGTGCTACGAGGACGGCGGCTGCGTGGACGACCTGGTGGTCTACAAGTTTGGCGAGGAGTCCTACCTGGTGGTGGTCAACGCCGCCAATCGCGCCAAGGACTTCGAGTACATGTCGTCGCGCATCCTGCCCGGCACCGAGTTCTGCGACATCTCGGACTCTGTGGCCCAGATCGCGGTCCAGGGCCCCAACGCGCCCCAGCTCATCGCCAAGCTCCTGCCCGCCGAGCAGATCCCCGTCAAGTACTACACCGCCGTCGCCCACGTGAGCATCGCGGGCATCGACTGCATGATTTCCCGCACCGGCTACACCGGCGAGCTAGGCTACGAGGTCTACACCGCCGCCGCCGACGCGCCCGCCGTCTGGCACGCCCTGCGCGAGGCCGGCGCCGACCTGGGCTGCATCCCCTGCGGCCTGGGCGCCCGCGACACCTTGCGCCTGGAGGCCGCGATGCCCCTTTACGGCCACGAGATGGACGAGACCGTCTCGCCGCTGGAGACCGGCCTGGACTTTGCCGTCAAGCTTGGCAAAGAGGAGTTTGTGGGCAAGGAAGCCCTGGTGGCCGCCGGGACGCCCGCCCGCACCAGGGTGGGTCTTGAGGCCACCGGCCGCGGCATCCTGCGCGAGCACATGCCCGTCTTCAAGGCCGGCCAGCAGGTGGGCACCACCACCTCGGGCACCAAGTGCCCCTACATCGACAAGGCCGTCGCGATGGCCCTGGTCGACAACGGCGCCCTGGCAGAGGGCGACGAGGTCGAGGTCGAGGTCCGCGGCCGCATGGTGGCCGCCAAGGTCGTCGCCCTGCCGTTCTACAAGCGCGGCTAGGCGGCCCAGAAGACCGCGGCGAGAAGGCCGCGGCGAGAAGACCGCGGCGGGTCGGGGCCGCATTCCCTGAGCCCGGCCCGGCCCGCCCGCGATCAGCCCGCTCGGGGACAACCCGCAGTCCGCCCTTCTCGCCACCTGCACCCCCAAGCACCAAACCAACCCAAGCAAGCAACCAGCCTCGGCGCCCGCCGGGGCCGGATAGCCAAACCTATATCGAAAGGAACCGTCATGGCAACCGCACCCGCAGATCTCAAGTACACGAAGTCCCACGAGTGGGTCAAGCTCGACAACACTGGCGTGGCCGTCGTTGGCCTCACCGATTACGCCCAGAAGGCCCTGGGCGACCTGGTCTTTGTCAACCTCCCCGAGGAGGGCGACTCTGTGACCTGCGGCGAGTCCTTTGCCGACGTCGAGTCGGTCAAGGCCGTCTCGGACGTCTTCTCGCCCGTGAGCGGCACCGTCTGCGCCGTCAACGAGGAGCTTCTGGACGCGCCCGAGTCCATCAACCAGGACCCCTACGGCGCCTGGTTTGTCAAGGTGAACGCCATCAGCGAGACCGAGGAGCTTCTGGAGGCCGACGCCTACGAGGCCCTGTGCGCCGCCGAGGCCGAGTAACCCGCCCGCCCCAAACGCAAAGGACAGCACATGGGTAGCTATATCCCCGCGACCCCGGAAGAGCGTGACGTTCTTCTCGCCGCATGTGGCCTTGGCAGCATCGACGAGCTCTACGACATCGTTCCCGCCGAGGCCCGCGTGACCGAGCTCGACCTGCCCTGCGGCATGAGCGAGCTTGAGGTCGCCCAAGAGGTCGCCGCCATTGCCGAGAAGAACACGCGCTTCAAGAGCATCTTTCGCGGCGCCGGCGCCTACAACCACTACATCCCCTCGATCGTGAAGACCGTGACCTCCAAGGAGGAGTTCGTCACCGCCTACACGCCCTACCAGGCCGAGATTAGCCAGGGCGTCCTGCAGAGCATCTTTGAGTACCAGACCCAGATCTGCGAGCTCACCGGTATGGACGTGAGCAACGCCTCGGTCTACGACGGCGCGACCGCTGCCGCCGAGGCCGTCATCATGCTGGAGGAGCGCAAGAAATCCGGCGTCGTGGTGTGCGGCGGCGTGGACCCGCAGGTCCAGGAGGTGCTGGGCACCTACTGCGCGAGCCGCGGCATCGCCGTGACCAAGGTGGGGGAGAAGGGCCTCACCACCTCGGCGGCCGAGCTTGCCGCCGCGCTGACCGGCAACACGTACGCCTCGGTCCTGGTCCAGAGCCCCAACTACTACGGCTCGATCGAGGACGTCGCGGCCCTGGCCGCCGCGGCCCACGAGGCGGGCGCCAAGCTCATCATGAGCGCCAACCCCATTAGCCTGGGCGCCCTGGAGTGCCCGGCCAAGCTGGGTGCCGACGTGGCCGTGGGCGAGGGCCAGCCCCTGGGCATGCCCCTGGCCTTTGGCGGCCCCTACCTGGGTTACATGGCCACCACCGAGAAGAACATGCGCAAGCTGCCCGGCCGCATCGTGGGCCAGACCACCGACGCCGAGGGCAAGCGCGCCTTTGTCTTGACCCTGCAGGCCCGCGAGCAACACATTCGACGCGAGAAGGCCTCGAGCAACATCTGCTCTAACGAGGCGCTGTGCGCGATGACCGCATCGGTCTACCTGGCCGCGATGGGCCCCGACGGCCTGGCGCGCGTCGCGCAAAACTCGGCCGCGCACGCCCACTACCTGGCCGCGGGCCTGGCCCAGCTGGGCTTCGAGCTGCAAAACGACGGCCCCTACTTCAACGAGTTTCTCACCAGCTGCCCGGCCGGCACCAGTGCAGACGCGCTGCTTTCGGCCTTGGAGGCCCGCGGCATCCTGGGCGGCCTGCCCACCAGCCGCGGCATCCTGTGGTGCTGCACCGAGCTCAACACCAAGACGCAAATCGACGCGCTTCTCGGCGCCATCAAGGAGGTGCTTGCCTAATGGAGCTCTTGTTCGAGCGCAGCAAGCCCGGGCGCAAGCTCGACCTTATCCCCGCCTGCGACGTGCCCGTCGTTGACTTTGGGGCGGCCGCTCGCACACAGGCCCCGCGCCTGCCGCAGATCGCCGAGGTCGACCTGGGCCGCCACTACACCGAGCTGGCCAAGCAGACCCACGGCGTGAACGACGGCTTCTACCCCCTGGGTTCGTGCACCATGAAGTACAACCCGCGCGTCGACGAAGAGCTGGCCGCCCTTCCCGGTTTCACCGGCATCCACCCGCTGCAGCCCGCCTCCACGGCGCAGGGCTGCCTTGAGGTGCTTGCCAAAACCACCTCGATGCTGTGCGAGATCGCGGGCATGGACGCCATGACCCTGCAGCCCGCCGCCGGCGCCCACGGCGAGTTTACCGGCCTGCAGCTCATTCGCGCCTACCACCTGTCGCGCGGCGACGCGGCCCGCACCAAGATCATCGTCCCCGACTCGGCGCACGGCACCAACCCCGCCTCGGCCGCCATGGTGGGCTACGACGTCGTGGCCGTGCCCTCCAATGAGCAGGGCGGCGTCGACCTGGACGCCCTGGCCGCCGCTGTGGGAGAAGACACCGCGGGTCTCATGCTCACCAACCCCAACACGCTGGGCCTTTTCGACCCCAACATCTTGGAGATCACGCGCATCGTCCACGAGGCGGGCGGCCTGTGCTACTACGACGGCGCCAACCTCAACGCCGTCATGGGCCACGTGCGCCCCGGCGACATGGGCTTCGACTGCGTGCACCTCAACCTGCACAAGACCTTCTCCACGCCTCACGGCGGTGGCGGCCCCGGCTCGGGCCCCGTGGGCTGCAAGGAGTTCCTGGCCCAATTCCTGCCCGGGCCTTTGGTACGCGAGGGCGAGACGGGCTACGAGTTCTTCTCGCCGTCTGCCTCCATTGGCCGCGTGCGCAGCTTCTACGGCAACTTCACTGTGGTCGTGCGCGCCCTGGCCTACATCCTGACGCTGGGCAAAGAGGGCATCCCCGAGGCCTCGGCCAACGCGGTTCTCAACGCAAACTACCTGCTCAAGCGCCTGTGCGACATCTACAGCGTGCCGTTTGGCGAGCGTTGCATGCACGAGTTCGTCATGGACATCGAGCCCTTGAAGCACGACACGGGTGCCAGCGCCATGGACGTGGCCAAGCGCATGCTGGACTTTGGCGTGCACCCGCCCACCATGTACTTCCCGCTGATCGTCCACGAGGCCCTGATGGTCGAGCCCACCGAGACCGAGTCGCCCGAGACCTTGGACGGTTTGGTGGACATCCTACGCACCATCCACGACGAGGCGCAATCGGACGGCGAGAAGCTCCACCACGCGCCGTTTACCTGCGCGATCGGCCGCCCCGACGAGGTGGGCGCCGCCCGCAAGCCGCGCCTGCGCTATGCCTTTGACGAGGAGTAGACGTGATCGATACGCTAGCCATCGTCACCTCGGATAGCGTGGACCCCTACGGCAACCTTGCCTTGGAGGAGTATCTCCTGGGCAAGGTTGCCCCCGGTTTGTGCATCCTGTACCTGTGGCAAAACGAGAACACCGTGGTCATTGGCCGCAACCAGAGCGCGCTTGACGAGTGCGACTGCGCGGCGCTGGCCGCGGCGGGCGGACACCTGGCGCGGCGCTTGTCCGGCGGTGGCGCCGTCTACCACGACCTGGGCAACCAGAACTTCACCTTCTTGATGCCGTCTGAGGACTTTGACAAGGTCAAGCAGACGCGCGTGCTGTGCGAGGCCATGCGCACGCTGGGCATGGATGCCCAGGTGAGCGGGCGCAACGACCTTACCATCGACGGGAAGAAGTTCAGCGGGCACGCGTATTACCACTCGCGCGGGGTCACGCCGGGTGCCGGGGCCGCGGCGGGTGCCGGGGCCGCGACGCCGGCGCTGGCCACGAGCTACCACCACGGCACGATCATGGT
This sequence comes from Bacteroidaceae bacterium, assembly GCA_963658035.1. Taxonomy (GTDB): domain Bacteria; phylum Actinomycetota; class Coriobacteriia; order Coriobacteriales; family Atopobiaceae; genus Paratractidigestivibacter. The sequence goes on along the minus strand of CAVKOL010000090.1, from coordinate 2,828 downwards.
CGACGTGGACGGCTCGGCCCTGTCGCGCTACCTCAACGTCAACCCGCTGAAGCTCGCCGCCAAGGGCGTCAAGTCGGTGCGTTCGCGCGTGGCCAACCTCGTCGACTTTGTGCCGGGCCTTTCGTGCGCCACGGTGCGAGACGCTGTGGCGACCGCGTTTGGCCAGGTATACGGCCTGCCCGTGGCCGAGCTTACCTTAGACGAGAAGGACTTGGCCGCCGTCGCGGCCCTGCGCGAGCGCTACGCCAGCGACGGGTGGCTCTACAAGGACGACCGCCCGCTCGAGCACAGCTCGCAGGCGCGCTTCGAGTGGGGCACCAACAGGCTTGACTGGACCTGCCGAGAAGGGCGCGTCGTCGAGGCGGCCCTGTGGTCCGACGGCCTGGACGCCGATCTTCTCGAGGAGATCCCGCGCCTGCTCATAGGGGTGGCGCTTGCAGACGGCGACGGCCGCGAGGCGGTCTTCTCGGCGCTAACCCAACAGGGCCTGGACGAGCAGGTTGCCCGTGACCTGGCCTCGATGTTGCTGTAAGGAGAATCACATGCACTACGATATCGCCGTTATCGGCGCGGGCCCGGGCGGCTACACCGCCGCCGACGAGGCCGCCCGCGCGGGCAAGAGCGTCGTTATGTTCGAGGAGCGCGACCTGGGCGGCACCTGCCTTAACCGCGGTTGCATCCCCACCAAGGCGCTGATCCATGCCGCCGAGCTCGCGCACGCCGCGGGGGCGGGGGCTGCGGCAGGCGTTACCTGCGAGAACGTGGTCTTTGACATGAAGCAGGCCCATGCGCGCAAGGACGAGGTTGTCTCTCAGCTGCGCGACGGCATCGCCAAGCTCATGCGTGCCGACAAGGTCGAGGTCGTCGCGGGGCACGCGACCATCACGGGGCCGGGCACCGTGGAGTGCGGAGGGCAGACCTACGAGGCGGGCGACATTATCATCGCCACGGGCTCTGTGCCCAACCTGGTGCCCATCCCCGGCATCGACGGGCCGGGCGTCTACACCTCTGATGACCTGCTGGAAGGCGAGGTGGTCGAGCTTTCGAGCATCGCGATCATCGGCGGCGGAGTCATTGGCATGGAGATTGCCGGCATGTACTCCAACGCGGGCGTTAAGGTCCACGTTCTTGAGGCGGCCGAGCGCATCCTGCCGCCGTTGGACAAGGACATCGCGCAGCGCGTGGCCATGCTGGGCAAGAAGCAGGGCATGGGCATCGAGGCCGGCGTGCGCATCCTTAGCATCGCGGGCGAGCCGGGCGCCGTCACGGTGACCTACCTGGACAAGAAGGGCACCGAGCAGGAGCTTATTGTCGACGGCGTGCTTGCCGCGACGGGCCGCCGCAGCAACATCGAGGGGTTGTTTGCTCCCGGTTGCGGCTGCGAGCCGCAGGTGGGGCGCGGTGTGGTGGCCGACGCCTCGGGCGCCACGGGCGTCGAGCACCTGTGGGTCATCGGCGACGCGCGGGCGGGCAACATCCAGCTCGCGCACGTGGCCGCCGCCCAGGCGCGAAACGTCGTGGCCGCCATCTGCGGCGTCGAGGCGCCGGTCGACGAGGCCGTGGTCCCCAGCTGCGTCTACACCTCGCCTGACGTGGCCAGCGTCGGCATGACCGAGGCCGAGGCCAAGGCGGCGGGCATCGCCGTGAAGTGTGCGAAGGCGGTAACCGGCTCCAACGGCAAGTGCCTGATCGAGGACGCGCCCTCGGGCTTCATCAAGCTCGTGACCCGCGCAGACGACGGCGTGATCTTGGGCGCTCAGCTGGTCTTCCCCCGCGCGACCGACATGATCGGCGAGCTGGCCGTGGCCGTCGAGCTGGGCCTCACGGCCGCGCAGCTGGCCCGCGTCATCCACCCGCACCCCACCTTCTGCGAGGCCATCGGCGAGCTTGCCCGCGACCTCAGCCGCTAGGCGGGGCCGGGCGCCGGGCGCAGGCCGCGGGCGAAAGGGGTAAAGCGGCGGTTGGTTACCACTCTCCGTTGCTACCGGAGTGGTCCATTTCGTCGCGGTCGAACTTCCAGCCACAGGCGCGGCACCAATAGATCTCCGCTTCCTGGATGCCAAGGAAGGGCCGGTACCACATCTTGTCGCTCCTGCCGCACTTGGGGCACTGGACGGTGATCACGGTGTCGGTGTAAGGCTTGTAGCGGGTGTCTTCCTTGTCCGTGCCGTAGTAATAAAAGCCGCCGGCAACTTCGCTCATCTCGTCGTTTTGCAGGGGAATCTTCTCGTCGGACATTTGAATCGCCCTCCTTCGCGGGCCGCGCTCGGGGCGCCGATATTGCTCCCGGGCTTGTGACAAAAAGCATTGCAGCCGGCGACTGACCGGGCCGCGCGATTTCCTTATCGGGACACGATGTTGAGCGGCGCGTTGACGCGCCAATTTAGCCGTCCCGCCTCTCTGTGGCGCCTCTCAAGAGTCTCGTGTACCGTCTGCCTGACTTATCCCGGTTTAAAACCCGGTTCTGCGAGTAGCCAAACAACAACCGCCCGCGTTTGCCCAGTTGGCAAACGCGGGCGGTTTGAGTCTACTCGGCAAAAGCGAGTTTAAACCGGGATAAGTCAGGCGGGCCGCTTTCAAGAGGGCCGCGTGAGTGCCGGAACGAATGACCAGCCGCCCCGGCGGCCTTTCTTGCCATGAAAAATGCCGCTTATGGGAAGGTTTGGAGGCCCCTACCTTCCCATAAGCGGCGAGACGCGCGGGGAATCTTCCCATAAGCGTCAAAACACCCTTGTGCTTAGGCGTCCGCGCTTATTTAGTCGCACAGCTCCAGGCACTTCTCCAACCAGCGGCAGGCCGCGCGCTCGCGTTCCAATGCGCCAAGAAGC
>CAVKOL010000089.1:0-10781 GCA_963658035.1 Bacteroidaceae bacterium | reverse complement strand
ATCCACCAGGTGGCGTAGGTCGAGAACTTGAAGCCCTTGGTGTAGTCGAACTTCTCGACGGCGCGGATAAGGCCCAGGTTGCCCTCCTGGATCAGGTCCAGGAACAGCATGCCGCGGCCCACGTAGCGCTTGGCGATAGAGACGACCAGGCGAAGGTTGGCCGAGATGAGCTGCTGCTTGGCGTCCAGGCCCACGGCCTCGATGCGCATCAGGCGGCGCTGCTCGGCGCGGGTGAGCTCGATCTCGCCGGCCTCGGCGGCCTCGAGCTTCTCGGTTGCCTCGGCGCCGGCCTCGATCTTCATGGCCAGGTGCACCTCTTCGGAGGCGGTGAGAAGGTCGACCTTGCCGATCTCTTTGAGGTACATGCGCACGGGGTCGCCGGTGAGCATGACGGTGGAGGTGTCGGCGCGGCGGGCGCGGGCGCGGCTGGAGCGCTTGGGCTTGGACGTCTTGGCCTTGGGCACCGAGCGCAGGGCCTCCTTGACGGCCTTGGCCTCGTTGACCGACTCGTCGTCCTCGTCCTCGTCGGAGAACTCGTCGTCATCGGCGGGAAGGACATCGTCATCGTCGTCATCGGCGAAGTCGTCCTCGACGTTGACGCCAACGGCCGCGAAGGCGGCGGTGTCCACCGGCTCGTCGGAGCCCACGATGTCGACGCCCTTGGCCCTCACGGCGTCGTAGAGGTCGGAAAGCTCATCGCCGTCGACGTCGATGTCCTTGAGCGCGAGCTGGATCTCGTCCTCGGTGATGTTGCCCTCTTTGGCAGAAACTGCGATGGAATCAACGGCGGCCACAAGCTCGTCCGACAGCTTGACCTCGCTCTTTGTCTTCTTAGATGCCACGAATATCCCTTCGACGCATGAACTTCGATATTTTACCCAAAAATTCTAACTTTCAGAAGAACGTGACAACTTCAACACGAGCGCATTGATCTTTTTCTGCAGCTCGGTGGCGCGGGCAAAGAGCTCATTGGTGGCCTCCGGCGACTCCTGCGGCCGCTTGAGCTTGGTCCTGATGTCTCTGACCTGGCGTTTTGACGAATAAAGGTCAAGCGTGTCGAGAAGAACCTCGACCTTCTTCTCGTCGGTCATGCCCGTCTCGGCCATGACCTTGCTGCCCGAGAGGATGCGCGGGGCCGTGGGCTCGACCGCGGTGGCGGCGGCCACAACCTGGGCGCAGGTGGCGTCCTCGGGCGTGGCGAGCATGGCCCAGCAGATGGCCTCGTGGCGCTCGTCCACCCAGGCGATGTCGGCCAGGCGCTCGCCATAGGGCTTGACCTCGGCGGGCTTGGCCGCCATGAACGAGAGGAGCTCGACCTCGGTCGAGTACTGCAGGCGGTCGTCGTCAGAGAGCAGGTTATAAGACGAACCCTGGCGAGGCGACACGGCCGCGGGGGCCGGGGCGCCGTACTCGGGCGGGTAGTCCGGCTCGTATTCGGGCTGGTAGGCATAGTCGTCGTACATCGCGGGGTCGAAGTCGTCCTCGGGGTAGGCCGTGGCCGGGGCGCCTGCCGGGGCGGCCTGGCGCTGGGCACGTTGGCCCGCGCGTTGCCCCGCCTGCCGCGCGTCCCCGCGACCCGCGCTCCCCTGCCTGCGCGGGACGTCGTCGTCCTTCTCGACAGGAGCCGCCTTGATCGCGGCCTTAACGTCGTCGATGTCGAAGCCCAAAACGTCAGAGAGCCTGGTCGCGTACTCGTCCAAAACCAGCGAGTGCTTAAGGGGCGCAAGTACCCGCGCCATGTCCTCGAGCGCCTTGACGCGGCGGCCCGGCGTGCCCAGGTCAAGGTTGCCCAGGCGCTTGTCAAAGACGAAGTCCATCAAGGGGCCCGCCCCGTCAAGGTAGGGCTTCATGGCCTCGGCCCCGTTTGCGGCGAGAAACTCCATGGGGTCCTGGTTGTTGGGCAGCACGACGCACAAAAGGGCGCACGAAGTCTTGTCGATGAACTGAACCGCGCGCTCGGCGGCACGCTGGCCTGCGGCGTCGCCGTCGAACATGCAGATTATCTTCGAGACGCGCTGGCGCTCCATCAGCTTGATGTGGTCAAGCCTAAACGCCGTGCCCAGGGCCGCCACCGCGTTGGTATAGCCCGCCTGGTGCATGGCGATGACGTCTGTGTAGCCCTCGCACACGACGGCCACGCCGGTGGCCGCCATGGTCTCCTTGGCGCGGTCGTAGGCAAACAGGTGCTTACCCTTGTTAAAGACGCTGGTATCGCGCGTGTTTATGTACTTGGCCGTGTCCTTCTTGGGGCCAATGACGCGCCCGCCAAAGGCGATGGTGCGGCCCATCTCGTCGTGGATGGGAAACATCACGCGCTCGTAGAAGCGATCGGACGTGCGGCCGCCGCGGGCCACGGCCACGTCGCCCGCGATCATCTCGGCGTAGGTGAAGCCCTTCTCGCGAAGGTGAGCGACAAGGGCGCCGCGGCCGGGGGCATAGCCCAGGCCCCAGTCGCGGCAGACGGCACCGCCAAAACCGCGCGAAGACAGGTAGGCGCGGGCCTGGTCGGGGCCTTCTCCGCGACCGCGCATGAGCATGGTGGAGTAGAAGGCCTCGGTCTCGTTTAGGCACTCGACCAGGCGGCTCTTCTTGGGGCCGCGCTGGCCGCCGCGCTCCTCGTTGAGCTCGATGCCGGCGCGGTCGGCCAGGTAGCGTACGGAGTCCAGAAAGTCCAGGTTCTCGCGGCGCTGCACGTAGCTAAAAAGATCGCCGCCGTCGCCGCAGCCAAAGCAGTGCCACAGGCCGGTGTTGGGGTTGACCTTAAACGAGGGGTTCTTCTCGCCGTGGAAAGGGCAGCAGCCCCAGAACTCCTGGCCACGCTGGCGCAGCTCGACGGTCTCGCTCACCAGGGTCACGAAGTCGGTCGCCTGGCGAACGCGCTCTTTGTCCTCGTCAGTTATCAAGGCCCACGCCTCCCAAGACTTCCTCGCCGTCGCGCGCGGTTGTGCCCAGGGCGCGCCTCACCTGGTCGATGTTGCCCAAGACGGTTGCCTCGAGCTCTTCCAAGCTAGCGAATTTCCTTGGGTAGCGCAAGAAGCCGGTGAAGCTCACGGCCACGCGATTGCCATAAATGTTGGAATCAAATCCCAGCATCGTCGCCTCAAGGAACTGCGAGTCGTTTGATTGCCGAGAAAAACTACGCGGGCGTCCGACATTGATGGCCGTGGGATAGGCCAGTGTCTTTTGCGCGGCCTGGTCATACAGCGAGACGTACCCCGCGTAGACGGCCTCGCGCGGCAGGATGAGCGAGGCGTCGACGGCCACGTTAGCCGTGGGAAAACCAAAGGTCGTCCCCTCGCCGCGGCCATGTACAACCTGGCCAAAGACGGTGTGGGGGCGGCCGAGAAGCTCGGCGGCCTCCTCGACCTTGCCCTCGCGGAGAAGCCCGCGGATGCGCGTGGCGCTCACGGGAAGGCCTCCCGCGGTCGCGAGGTCGACAGCCTCGACATCAAAGCCGCGTTCCCGCCCCAGCCGGGTCAAGGCAGCGACGTCGCCCGCGCCCTTGGCGCCCAGGCGAAAATTCGCGCCCACGCAAATGCAGCGCAGGTCAAAGGCCTGGCGAAGAACGCTGTCGACAAAGACATCGTAGGCAAGCGAAGCCAACTCGCGCGTGAAGCCCACCATCATGATGCAGCAGCCTGCAAGCTCTTGGATAAGGTCGCGGCGCTTGTCAATGGACAGCAGGTCAAGGGGCTCTTGCACAGGCGAGAGGACCTTTGCCGGGTCGGGATTGAACATGACCACGACGCAGGAGCCGCCGTGCTCGCGGGCAAGGCTCATGCCGCGCTCAAGCAGCGCCCGGTGCCCCCGGTGCACGCCGTCGAAGGCACCCACCACGCAAACGCAAGGGTTTACCAGGCACTCGTTTAAAGCAGAATCACTGGGCCCATACAGCGTGGCGCTCGCCGCGACATTGCCAAAGCTCAGCTGGTGAGAAACCCCCGCGCCCGCGGCCGCCATCAGCGCACACCCACGATGGCCTGCGGGTAGTTAGAGACGCACGCCAAGGCGTTGCCGCGCCTCTCCCATATGCCTACCAGGGCCTCATTGAAAACCAGGGCGCACTTCTCGCCGCCCTTTAGGTCGCGCAAGGTGCCCGCCTCGGTAACCTTGCCGCACGGGATGCGCCTGCCGCACGAGATGTCTGCCACCTCGCCCAGCTCGACCCGGCGCATGGGCAAACCGAGAAGCGCCACCGGGTCCAGGCAGCGCTCGACAACGTAGCCGGCACCGCCGTCCATGACGTCGTCCAGCTCAACGCAGTCGCCCAGGCCCACGGGACCGGCCGACGTGCGCACCAGGCCGCACAGGTGGGCACAGGTGCCCAGGGACTGACCCAGGTCGCGCGCGATGCTGCGAATGTAGGTTCCCTTAGACGCAAAGACGTCGAAGGTCCAGGTAAGGACCCCGTCCTTCTCAGCTACCTCTATAAGGGCGGTCTCGTGGATCGTGATGTGACGCGGCTCGAGCTCGACCTGCTGGCCGTCGCGGGCCATGGCGTAGGCGCGCTTGCCGTTGACCGAGATGGCCGAGTACGCGGGCGGCACCTGGTCGCACTCCCCCACCAGCCCGGCCACGGTCGTGCGGGCAAACTCGGGGTCGCGCAGCTGGTCGGGCACCGCCGCCGTAGCGATGACCTGGCCCTCGGCGTCGTCGGTGTCGGTCTGGGCGCCAAAGGCCACACAGGCGCGGTAGCGCTTTGAGTCAAGGGTGATGAGGCCCAGCAGCTTGGTGGCCATGCCAACGCCCACGATAAGCACGCCCGAGGCCGCGGGGTCAAGCGTCCCGGCATGCCCCACGCGCTTCTCGCCAAGGGCACGGCGAACGCGGCTCACCACGTCGTGGCTGGTAAGGCCTATGGGTTTGTTGACGGCAAAGAGCGCGTTGACCGCGCTGGGCCCGCGCCTCAACGGGCCGCCTCCTGCGCGCCGTCCTCCTTATAGAGGGCGCGCAGCTTGGGCAGCACGACAGAGAGTGCCTGGTCGATGTCGCCGTCGACGGTAAAGCCGGCCGCGGCCAGGTGCCCGCCGCCGCCCATCTCCTTGGCGATGCACGAGATGTCGCGGTTGGACTTGGAGCGCAGGTTGCCGCGCACCTTGCCGCCGGGGATCTGCTTGAGGAACAAGGTGACCTCGCTGCCCTCGACGCAGCGCACCAGGTCGACCAGGCCGTCGCACTCGGCCACGGGCACGCCGCTGGCGCGAAGGTCGGCGTCGGTGACGTAGCTGTAGGCTATCTTTCCCTGCTCAAAGGTGGTGATACGGCCCATGACGGTGGCGCACAGGTGCAGGTAGGCCAGGCGGTCGGACTGGTAGACGTTGACGGCCACCTCTGCGGGAGAGGCGCCGGCGTCCACCAGCATGCTCGCCACCTTAAAGGCCTCGGGGTTGGCGTTTTGGTACTGGAAGCGCCCCGTGTCGGTCACGATGGCGCACAAGAGGTTCTGGGCCATCGTCTGGGTAAGGCAGCCCAGGCGATTGGCGTACTCGGCCACGATGACGCCGGCCGCGGCCGCGTCGGGGCGCACGACCCCGGCGTCCCAAAAGCGCTCGTTGGACGGGTGGTGATCCAAGACGGCCACCTTCGAGGCCCGCTCAAGGACCTTCTCGGCCTCGTTTAGGCGAGAAGGGCTCGAGAGGTCCACGCAGATAAAGAGGTCGGGGTCGACCTCGTAGTCGTCCACATGGACGAAGGACGTGGTCCCGGGAAGGAACTGGTAGGTCCTGGGGACCACGTCGGGATCGGCCAAGAGATTGGTCACCTGCTTGTCGGGCCACACGCGCCCGATAAGCTCGGCCAGCCCCAAGGCAGAGCCGATGGCGTCGCCGTCGGGGGACGTGTGGGCGCAGATCGCGATGGTCTGCGCCTCCTCGATAAGGCCGGTCACCTGGTCCAGCAGGGTTCCCTGCTGGTTAAGCATAGCTTCGTCCATCTAACTAAGAGCTTCCTTGTTTCCTAGTCCTGGTCCTTAGCGCCAGCCTCGTCCTCGTCGGCCGCAGCGGCCTGGGACTCGTCTGGTGCAATGGGATAGCCAAACTCGTCCTTCTCGACGCCCAAGGTGGGCGGCACGACCTCGAGGGCACGGGCGATGCGCTCGGCCTCGTCGGTGGTGACGTCGATCTTGAAGTCGATCTCGGGCGTGACGCGCCAGCCAAGGCTGCGCCCCAAAAGCGAGCGCACGCGGCCCTTGGCACGCGCCAGAGCTGCGCTGACCTCGTCGTAGCGGTCGTTGTCGCAGCTGATGTATGCCCTCATGAAGGACTTGTCGACCGAGACCTCCACGCCCGTGACGGTCACGAGCGCGAGGTCGGGGTCGGAAATCTCGAACAACAGGATGCTGGCGAGCTTCTCGCGCGCCTGCTCGTTGATCCTTCTGGAGTTGCGGTTCTGCTTCATGTGCTACTCCGTGCGAGCTACCTGGTCGATGCGGTAGCCCTCGATCTGGTCGCCGGGCTTGACGTCCTGGAAGTTCTCCAGGCCGATGCCGCCCTCCATGCCGCCGCGCAGGCTCTTGGCCTCGTCCTTGTAGTGGCGCATGGATGCGATCTTGCCGTTGAAGACGACGATGCCGTCGCGTACCAGGCGTACCGAGTCGGTAGCGGCGATCTCGCCCTCCTCGACGCGGACACCTGCGGCGATGCCGACCTTGGGCACCTTGAAGGTGTCGAGAACCACGGCCATACCGGTGGAAACCTCGACCTCGGTGGGCTTGAGCATACCGATGCGGGCGGCGTCCAGGTCCTCAAGGGCCTTGTAGATGACGTCGTAGCAGCGGATCTCGACGCCGTCGCGGTCGGCGGCGCTGCGGGCCTTTGCGTCGGGACGCACGCCGAAGCCGATGATGATGGCGTTGGAGGCGTCGGCGAGAACCACGTCGGTCTCGTTGATGGCGCCGACGGCCGAGTGGATCGTGTTGATGCGAACCTCGGACTGGTCCATCTTGTCCAGCGAGTCCTGAAGGGCCTCGATGGAACCTTGGACGTCGGCCTTGATGATGAGGTTGAGCTCTTTGACCTCGGCGTCGGCCATGGTCGCGAAGAGGTTCTCCAAGGTGACGTGCTTGACGCGGTTCTGCTCCTCGATGCGGGCCTTGAGGGCACGCTGATCGGCCAGGTCACGGGCATCGCGGTCGTCCTGGAAGACGCGGAACTCGTCGCCAGCGTTGGGGACGCTGGACAGGCCCAAGATCTCGACCGGGTCGGAGGGGCCGGCCTCGGTCACCGAGTTGCCCTTGGGGTCCAGCATGGCGCGCACGCGGCCGTAGGCCATGCCGGCGACCAGCGGGTCGCCCACGCGAAGGGTGCCGCGGGAGACCAGGACCGTGGCCACAGAGCCGCGGCCGCGGTCGAGCTTGCCCTCGAGGACATAGCCCGAGGCAAAGGTGTCGGGGTTGGCCTTGAGCTCAAGGACGTCGGCCTGGAGAAGGACCGACTCGAGAAGCTCGTCGATGCCGAGCTTCTTCTTGGCCGAGATGTTGACGAACATGTTCTGTCCGCCCCACTCCTCGGGGATGATGTCGTACTCGGTGAGCTCCTGGCGCACGCGGTCGGGGTTGGCGCCGGGCTTGTCGATCTTGTTGACGGCCACGATGATGGGCACGCCGGCTGCCTTGGCGTGGTTGATGGACTCGATGGTCTGGGGCATGACGCCGTCGTCGGCGGCCACGATCAAGATGACGATGTCGGTCACCTTGGCGCCGCGGGCACGCATGGCCGTGAAGGTCTCGTGGCCCGGGGTGTCGATGAAGGTGATCACGCGGTCGTTGATCTTGACCTGGGAGGCGCCGATGGCCTGGGTGATGCCGCCGGCCTCGCCCTCGGCAACGCCGGTGTGGCGGATAGCGTCGAGAAGAGACGTCTTGCCGTGGTCGACGTGGCCCATGACGGTAACCACGGGGGCGCGGGGCTTGAGGTCTGCCGGGTCGTCGTAGAACGAGAAGGAGTTCTCCTCCTCCTTGGTCATGACCTTGACGTCGCGGCCCAGGTCGTCGGCGACGAGCTCGATGAGGTCGTCGGACATGGACTCGGTAAGCGTCAGGGGGCTACCCAGAAGGAACAGGCGCTTGATGATGTCGTTGGCGGCCACGCCCAGAAGCTCGGCCAGCTCGGCCACCGTGGAGCCCTGCGGGACCTTGACGGTGTCGAGCTGCGAGAGGTCCTGGTCGTTGGCGATGGCCTCCTCGATGCGCTGCTGCTCGGCGGCCTGCTCGGCCTGCTTCTGGCGGCGCTCCTTGCGCTTCTTGCGGCGGCCGGAGGACTCGCGGGAGGCCTCCTCGACGGCCACGCGGGCCTCCTCGAGGACCTTGCTGCGGTTGTAGGCCTCGGCCTCGCGGGCCATGCGGCTGTAGCGGTCCTCGCCTTCCTCGCCGCGACGGCCCTTCTTGCCCTTGCCGCCGCGACGCGCGTCGCTGCCGCGGTCGGAGTCGTCGGAGGCGGGGGCGGCGGCGTTCTGGCGGGGTGCGGGAGCCGGGGCGCCGCCGCGCTTGGGGCCGCGCTCGTCGTTCTTGTTGTTGCGGACGCGGCCCGACTTGGACTCGGCCTTCTTGGCGGCAGCGGCCTCGGCCTGCTGCTTCAAGACCTGCTCCTGCTGGGCGATCTGGTCAAGCAGGCTGCTAAAGGAAGGGGCCGCCTTGGGAGCGGTGTCCTTGATGCGGTTCCTCTCGGCCTCCTCGGCGGCCTTCTTCTCGGCTGCCAGGCGCTCCTCCTCGGCCTTCTTGCGGGCGGCCTCCTCGGCGGCGCGGCGGCGCTCCTCCTCGGCGCGCTCGGCCTCGCGGCGCTTCTCGGCGGCCAAGCGGTCGCGCTCGGCCTGCTCGGCGGCCAGGCGCGCCTCCTCGGCGGCCTTCTCGGCGGCAGCCTTCTTCTCGGCCTCGATCTCGGCGGCGCGGGCGTCCAGGATGGGCTGGAGCTTCTTCCTCACGATGGCGACGTAAGCGTCTTCCAGGGTCGAGGAAGCCGATTTGGCCGGGATCTTCATGTCGGCAAGGTGACCGAGCATCTCTTTGCTGGTCATCCCGTATTCCTTGGCAAGGTCATGTACGCGGGTCTTGGCCAAAGTAACCTACCTCTCTACAGAAGCGAAGGCGAGAAGGCCTTCGCGGGAACAGTCGATGCGCGCGGGGCGCGGGTGCGGGCGCTGCGCGCGGGCTAGATCAGCGAATCGGGGTCGTCGGAGACCTCGACGTCCGAGAGGTCCTCGTGCACGCCGCAGAAGCGCGAGCCCGGACGGGCCATGTTGCGGCACTGGATGCCGTTGGCGCCCACGTACTCGCAGCGGTGCGACTCCTCCTCGTCGATGAGATCGTCCGCGGGGACCTGGGGCAGGTCGCGCTGGATGCCCCTCGACATCGACTCGCTCTTGATGTCGATGTGCATGCCGGTGAGGCGGGCGGCCAGGCGGGCGTTCTGGCCCTCCTTGCCAATGGCCAGGGAAAGCTGGTCGTCGGGCACGATGACGGTCGCGTAGTTGTCGTCGTTGTCGATGCGCACCTCGGACACGCGGGCCGGGGAAAGGGCGCTGGCCACGCACTTGGCGGGGTCGTCGTTCCACAAGACAACGTCCACGCGCTCGCCGCGCAGCTCAGAGACCACGGTGCGCACGCGGCTGCCCTTGGGGCCGACACAGGCGCCCACGGGATCTAAGTGGTCGTCGTTGGAAGAGACGGCGATCTTGGAGCGCACGCCGGGCTCGCGGGCCACCGAGCGGATCTCGACGATGCCGTCGTAGACCTCGGGGACCTCGACCTCAAAAAGGCGGCGCAAGAGATCGGGGTGGGTGCGGGAAACCACGATGGGCGGACGCTGGCGCTCGCCGCGAACGACGGGCTGGGCGTTGTTGGGATCGCGCACGCCGATGATCAGGGCCTTGATGCGCTGGTTGTGCATGTAGCGCTCGGTGACGGGGCGCTCGTTGAGCTCGTCGGGGTGACGGCGCTGGTCGAAGTGGGGCAGCTCGGCCTCGACGCCCTCGCGGATCTTGATGATCGTGAAGTCGGGCGTGGTCTGCAGGACGGTGCCGGTGATGATGTCGCCGACGCGCTGCGAGAACTCCTCGAAGATCTGGAGGCGCGCCGCGTTGCGAACGATAGCGCGGATCTCGGCCTTGGCGTGCTGGGCGGCGATGCGCGAGGTTCCCGGCGGGGTGACGTCGACCTCGTCGAACTCGGAGTACTCGCCGGTCTCGGGGTCCTCCTCGCCCTTCGGGACGAGCTCGTAGACGTAGACGCGGCCGGTGGCGCGGTCGATGGTCACGCGCGCGCCGAAGGGCAGGTGCAGCACGTCGGCGTAGCTCTTCGCGAGCGACTGCTCGAGACGGTCGAGCAGGTAGAGCTGGTCGATGTGCTTCTCTTGGCAGAGGAGCTCGAGGGCTTCCATCATCTCAGATGCCATGGGATACGGTCCTTCCTACTTCTTCTTGCCCGCAAGGGAGTAATCGGGCTTGACGTTGCACTTCTTTACCTGGTCGAGCGGGACGCGGACGGGCTCCCCGTCCACGGCGAGAAGGACGCAGCCCTCCTCGAAGCCCTCGAGGGTGCCGGTGAACTTGCGGCGACCCTCGGTGGCGGTGGTGCTGAGCTGCACCTCGTTTCCGGCGAAGCGGACGAAGTCGCGCTCGCGGCGCAGGGGCCGCGCCATGCCGGGGCTGCTCACCTCGAGGTTGTAGGCGGACGGGATCGGGTCCAGCTCGTCGAGCGCCTCCCCTATCCAGCCCGTCTCGGCCGCGACCTCGTCGAGCGAGATGGTCGGGGCCTGCTCGTCGGCGTGGTCGATGTAGACGCGCACGCA
>CAVKOL010000088.1:0-10782 GCA_963658035.1 Bacteroidaceae bacterium | reverse complement strand
TTTCTTGCCAAGAGCCGAGAGGCCGAGTGCGTGGTGGGGGCCAAGGCGCTTCTCACCGCTCAGAACAAGGCGTGGCCCATGGCTCGGCTGATCGCCGCCGTGGCCGCCGAGCACGCTCAGATGACGCGCGGGTAGGCCGGCTCCGGACTCCGGCCGCCTGCCCCGCCCGGCCGTGCCGCCGGGCGCGGGGTTATACTTTAGGGCGCTCAAACTCACATGTTAGGAACGCCCATGATTGTTCTTGCCCTTGATACCTCAACCGATATGCTGGCCTGCGCCGTTGCTCGCGTCGAGAACGGCGCGGTCGACGTTTTGGCCGCGGCCGACCGCATGTGCCGCCGCCGCGCCAACGTCGAGCTGGTGGGCACCTGCCAGGGTGCTCTAGCTGCGGCTGGTTTGAAGATGGCCGACGTCGACGCCGTGCTGGTGGGGCGCGGCCCCGGCTCGTTCACGGGCGTTCGCATTGGTATCGCCACGGCCAAGGGCCTGGCGTGCGGCGCGGGCGTGGGCCTGTACGGCACCTCGGCCCTGGACGCGATGGCGCAGGCCGCCTGGCTCGCGGGCACGCGGGGCCGCCTGGCCGTGGTGGCCGACGCCATGCGCGGCGAGGTCTACCCCGGCATCTACGAGCTGGACGAGAAGGGCGCCCACCGCACCTTTACCGCCGAGAGCGTCGTGAAGGCCGACGCGGCTGTGGCCGAGCTGGCGGCGCGCTCAGACGCGGGCGACCTCACCCTTTCTGGAAACGGCCTGCTCAAGTATGCCGAGAAGTTCGCGGCGGCAGGCTTTGCCGCCGATCGCTGCACCGCCCAGGACGCCTGGTGGCCTACCGGCGAGGGCCTGGTGCGCGCTGCCGTGGAGGCCGGCGTTTTTGCCGAGCAAAACGGCGACCCGGCCCTGGTCCTGCCCATCTACACCCGCCTCTCGGACGCCGAGGAAAACGAGCGCACCCGCCTGGGCCTCAAGGAGCCCGCGACCGTCGAGCTCACCGGCGTGGACGACGCCCTGGCCGGCATCCACTGCCAGCTGCGCCCCATGACCTTGAACGACGTCGCGCCCGTGGCCGCCCTTGAGGCGCAGGTCTTTAGCGACGAAAACCACGAGCCTTGGTCCGAGAAGGTCTTCTACGAGGATGTCTCGACCCACAACCACGTGTGGTGGGTGGCCCACGACCGCGGCACGATCATTGGCTACGCCGGCGGCGCCGTGGTGGCCGACGAGCTGCAGGTCGCAAACGTTGCCGTGGCGGCAGACAGACGACGCGAGAAGATCGCCGCACGCCTGCTGGGCCGCGTGGCCTATGACGCCCAGATGCTGGGCGCTACCTGGGCTTCGTTGGAAGTCGAGGTGGGCAACGACGGCGCCGAGTCGCTGTATCGCCGCTTGGGCTTTGAAGAGGCCGGCGTGCGCCCCAACTATTACGGCGCGGGCATCGACGCTCGCATCATGCGAGCCGACCTACCGCTGGCAGACCTTGCCGCCGACGTGGACCACGACCCGGCCCCGCGCGCCTCGATCCGCCCCTGGCCCATCGAGGCCGTCCCGCGCGGCGACGCCGCTCGCGAGGCCCTGACCGCGGCCGGCCCGCTGATCCTCTCCATCGAATCGTCCTGCGACGAGACCGCCATGGCCGTCACCGATTCCCACGGCGTGGTGTGCGCCAGCGTAGTGGCCACCCAGATTGACTTCCATGCTCGCTTTGGCGGCGTGGTGCCCGAGATTGCCAGCCGCAAGCACACCGAGGCCATTGTCGGCGTCTTTGAAGAGACCTTGGCGCAGGCCGGCGCCCACTTTGGCGTCGATACCTTGGTGCCCGACGACCTGGCGGCCATCGGCGTGACGGCGGGCCCCGGCCTGGTGGGCGCCCTTGTTGTGGGCGTGGCCTTTGCCAAGGGCCTGTGCACCGCCGCTGACCTGCCCCTCATTGCCGTGCACCACCTGGAAGGCCACCTGATGGCCAACCTCTTTGAGACTCCGGACCTGCAGCCGCCCTTTGTGGCCAGCCTGGTATCCGGCGGCAACACGATGCTGGTCCACGTGCGCGCCTGGGGCGACTACGAGGTTTTGGGCACCACGATCGACGACGCGGTGGGCGAGGCCTTTGACAAGGTAGCCAAAGCCCTGGGCTTGGGCTACCCCGGCGGTCCGGTGATCAGCAAACTCGCAGCTACGGGCAACAAGAAGGCTATCCACTTCCCGCGCGCCATGATGCACTCCGGCGACTACAGCTTTAGCCTGAGCGGCCTCAAGACTGCCGTCATCACCTACATCGAGGGCGAGAACCGCGCGGGCCGCCCCATCAACCTGCCCGACCTGGCGGCCAGCTTCCAAGCGGCCGTCGTGGATGTGCAGGTGGCCAAGGCCAAGACGGCCGTGGAGCAAACCGGCGTGAGCGACATCTGCATCGGCGGCGGCGTTGCGGCCAACCCCGCCTTGCGTGCGGCATACGAGAAGACCTTCAAGCGCATGGGCGTGCGCGTGACGGTGCCGCCTATGAGGGCCTGCGGCGACAACGCGGCCATGATCGGCATCCCGGCCCTGCGCAGCTACCTGGCCGGCAACTTCGCGAGCCTTGACCTGGATGCTGCCCCCAACGCGCCCCTGGGCACCTGGTCCACGACCGACGCGCCGGTGCCTCCCACCTGGGAGCGTTAGGGGTGGACGTCGTTCTCGACAAGTTTTTAGCCAGCGTCACTTCTCCGTACAACCTGGCATACGCGGTCGCGATCGTCCTTATGTTCATGCGGCCGCGCCGGCCCCAGGACGGCGTGCTTGGTCTCGTGAAGCGCTTGGTTATCGCGCTGGTGGCAGTTTGGGTCTTGGGCACAGCCTCTGACCTGGTGTTTCCTAACTCGATCACCTGGACGGTGTTGCCGGCGGTTGCCTGCTGCGCCATCTTTAGGGACTTTGGCCTGCCCGCGCGAATCATGCGTGTCTCGGTTCTTATGTGCTCGTGGATTTACTCGCTGGCCGCGGCCGAGGTTGTGAACACGCTGGTAAACGGTGGTATTTGGATGGCGTCGCTGGTCTCGCTGGTCTATATCGTGGCGGTTTCTACCGTCTTGTGGGCGCTTGAGTCCAACTGCCCCATCGATAGCGACGACATCACGTTTGCCCTGGCCCTGCCTGTCGTGGTGGTGTGCACGTCTGGCCTGGTCTCGCGCTCGATCCTGTACCTGCGCAGCGACTTTGGCATGGACCACTACACGGTAAGCACGCTCGAAAGTGTCCTTTCGTGCATAAACGGCCAGCTGGCCGAGCTGGTGGTCTACTACGCGGTCCTTCGCCTGGTGCGCGGCTTCAACGAGCGCCGCCAGCTCCAGGCCGAGCGTCACCTTATGGAGAGCCGCCTTTCTGCCCTGGACGCCTACCGCGAGAGCGGCGAGAGCCTGCGCGTCTTGCGCCACGAGGTCAAGAACCAGTACGCCTACATCAAGATGCTGCTGGAGCAAAAGGACTACAAACGCGCCGAGGAGTTCTTTGGCGAGATGTCCATGCGCGCCAACCCCACGTTTTTGCACGTCAACACCGGTAATGCCCTGGTGGACGACATCGTGAACCTCGAGCTTTCCCGCGCCACGGCGGCGGGCGTGGACGTCGACTCGCGCATCGCGGTGCCGCCGCAGCTGCCCTTCGAAGAGATCGACTTCGCCAGCGTCCTCATGAACCTTTTGGACAACGCGATCGAGGCCTGCGCCGATGTTCCCGCAGCCGAGAAGTGTATCCGCCTGTCGCTGGTGGCAGACCAAGGGTCGCTGCTCATCAGCGTGGCCAACCCCGCAGCTCAGGCGCCCCGCACGGGCGAGCGCGGCGGTCTTCTCACCACCAAAGGCGACGCCAGCATGCACGGCTACGGGACGGCCATCATCACCAAAATCGCCGAGAAGTACGACGGCGTGGCCGATTTCTCGTTTGCCAACGGGACATTTACCGCTAAGGTGATGCTCTCGTTGCATGGTGAGTAATTGGGGAGAAGTTCATGCTGCAGTTTCATGTTGCCGTCTGCGACGACGAGGCTTTTGCTGCGTCGTCGATCGCGCAGGCGGCCGAGCACAACCTGGGCCGTTTGGGCGCCGAGGTGCAAATCGAGTCGTTTAACAGCGCAGAAGCTCTGGCCAAGCGCCTGGACGACGTGAGCTTTGACCTCATTTTGCTGGACATCGAGATGCCCGGCATCGACGGCATCCAGTTTGCGCGGGCTCTGCGCGAGACCGGCGCCAAGACCGAGATCGTGTTTGTCTCGAACTCCGAGGACCGCGTGTTTGAGTCGTTGCCGCTGCGCCCGCTGTCGTTTGTGCGCAAGAGCCACTTTGCCGAGGACATGGCCGCTGCGATGACGGCTTTTGTGAAGTCGTGGAAAACCCGCAGGTCGGATCGCGTGATCACGGTCAAGATGGCCCACAGCATGGGCACGTTCTCGGTGGACGAGATCTTGTACATCGAGGCCCGCGGGCGCGACAAGCTTGTCCACATGCAGGGCGGCCGCACCGAGACGGTGCTGGCGACCTTGGACGAGCTGGGCGAGAAGCTTGAGCCGCTGGGCTTTTGCCGCGTGCACAAGGGCTTTATCGTCAACTTTGCCCACGTAGACCAGCTGAGCTCAAAGGGCCTGCAGGTGGGGGAGGAGCTGATCCCCATCAGCCGCTCTAAGGTGGCCGACGTCAAGCTGGCCTACATGGACTTCCTTTCCAAGAAAAACGCCGTCATGATGTAGCGCCGCCCGGCTGGGGTGGGGTCGCGCTGAAGAAAAAGGCGATATTGGGAATCCAAATCGCGATTGGGCGGGATGACCGCATTGTTGGCCATCTGCCAACTGGGGTTTCTTAGTGCGCGAGAGTGCTTGTTGCCCGCTTCGCAGAAATGGCTTCCCAATATCGTCTTTTTTTGTTTGACGCACCACACGTTTGCGGCGGGCGAGAAGCATGCCGTGCCGTTCGCCGGCGATGCGCTACCGCTCGCGGGTGGGGCAAAATTGCAGTTTGTGACGTAAACCGTGCCGCTCGTGTCTGCCGAGGCGCGATGCGCGACACGTTTCGCAGTTTGTGCGGCGCCTTAAAACGTCCCAAATCGCCCTCCTATTGTTCTACCTGGAGGTTTGAACGTCGTCCCTCCCGTCTCCCTAGCGAAAGCCGGCTCCTCTTCCCGCCGGCTTTCGCTGCCAGAGGCGGCGTGGAACGGCACAATCGAAACCATTGAACAATGGGAAGGGAAGGAACGAAGCAATGAGAATCAACGCAACACGCAGGAGCTTTGTCCTGGGCACCGCCACGGCGGCCGTCATGGCGGGCCTTGCCGGCCTCACCGGCTGCAACTCCGGCAGCTCCAGCACTCAGAAGGTCGAGTCGACGCTTACCGCGACCAAGCCCGCTTCTGAGAACGAGTACTACAAGAGCGACTACGCCTATACCGTTGACGGTGAGAAGCAGCTCGTGGCCGACGAAGCCGAGGCCTTTGCCAACGCCGTGGGCGAGGGCATCGTCCTTCTGCGCAACGAGGGCGCGGCCCTGCCGATCTCCCCGGCTGACGGCAAGGTCGTTGTCTTTGGCAACGCCTCGACTTACATGACCGATATCGACACCTATGTGAAGAAAGCCGGCTTCGACTTCGACGACGCGGCCCTGGACTTCTATGCCAACGGCAGCCAAAACGTCAACAGCTGGCAGGTCAACGAGAACCCCTGGGCAGACGTCGAGGCTTCCGGTTTCTTGGCCAACGCCAATGGTATCGCCCTGGTCTTCATCGGTCGCCGCGACCAGGAGGGCTGCGACGCCCAGTGGTACAAGGACCACGACTACCTGGCCCTCTCTGCCGAGGAGAAGGAGATGCTCAACGGCGTTGCCGCCATGCGCCGCGCCGGCACTTTTAGCAAGATGATCGTCTGCGTGACCACCTCCAACAACGTGAGCTGGGCAGACGGCGAGTGGTCCGACGCCATTGACTCGCTGCTGTGGTTTGGCAACATCACCGCTACCGGCTACTCCGCGCCCCTGGCCGGCACGCCCGTCCTGGTCGATGTCCTGACCGGCGCCGTCAACCCCTCTGGTCGACTGGCCGACTCGGTGTACAAGGACAACCAGGCCATTCCCGCTATGGCCAACTTTGGCCGCATCGATGCCGACCTCTCCAAGGTCTCGGCCGATGTCCTGCAGCAGGTCACCGATGACTGCGACAAGTGGACCCCGGCCCAGTTCTACGGCGACCACTGGCGTCACGAGTACGTCTACGCCGAGGGTATCTACGTGGGCTATCGCTACTACGAGACCCGCTACGAGGACAAGGTCCTTGGCCAGGGCAACGCCGGCGACTTCGACTACTCCAAGGTCGTTGCCTACCCGTTTGGCTCGGGCCTCTCTTACACCACCTTCGAGTACTCCGACTTCTCCGTCGAGGAGGGCACCGACAACTTCACCGTCAACGTCACGGTGAAGAACACCGGCTCTGTGGCCGGCAAGCACGCTGCCTGCGTGTATGTCCAGAGCCCCTACACCGACTACGACAAGACCAACGGCGTCGAGAAGGCCTCCATCGAGCTTAAGGGCTACGAGAAGACCAAGCTCCTCGACCCCGGCGCCTCCGAGCAGCTGTCCATCAAGGTCTCCAAGCGCGAGTTGGCCTCCTATGACGCTAATAACGCCAAGACCTACATCGTCGACGACGGGGATTACTACTTTGCCGTGGCCGGCTCCTCCCACGAGGCCCTGAACAACGTCTTGGCCGCCAAGGGCAAGACCGTGGCCGATGGCATGACCGCCGAGGGCTCCGACGCCTGCGTGTGGGTCTGGTCCAACCCTGACTTCGACGCCACGACCTTCTCGACTTCCGTCACCGGCGCCCAGATCACCAACGTCTTCGACTCTGTTGACCCCAAGCTCAACGAGGACATCAAGGCCGAGAACGCAAGCATCGTCTACCTCTCGCGCGCCGACTGGGAGGGCACCTTCCCCAAGGAGGCCGTCAAGCTCGTCTACACCGACGCCCTGGTGAAGAAGGCCAGCCCCATTCGTTACCAGGCCGGGTCCGGCGATGCTTCTAGCGTGGCCAAGCACGAGTTTGGCCAGGACAACAAGGTTATGCTCGTCGACATGCACGGCAAGGACTACGACGACGCCGATTGGGAGAAGATCGTCTCGACCCTCACCTACGAGGAGATGGTCGACTTTATCAACGACCCCACCGTCTGCCTGCCTAAGATCGGCAAGCCCAAGGCCGAGGCCGGCAACGGCTCCCAGGGTTGGGCCACCACCTTCTGCGTCTCTGGCCTCACCGGCCAGCAGTACTGCTCGAAGGAGACCACTGCCGCAACCTTCAACACCGACATCCACGAGGCTATTGGCCGCTTGACCGGCGAGAACCTCCTGCACTCCTCGACCAACGAGAACAAGAACGTCGTCCTTTACGGCTGGTCCTGCGACACCCACCGCACCCCGTACTCTGGCCGCAACTTCGAGTACTTCTCCGAGGACCCCTATCTGGGCGGCCGCGCCTGTGCCGAGGAGACCGCGGCCTCCGTTGCCAAGGGCGTCGTCATGTGCACCAAGCACTGCGCCGGCAACGACCAGGAAGAGTACCGTCACGGCGTCCCCTCTTGGGCCAACGAGCAGACCCTGCGCGAGATTTACCTGCGCCAGTTTGAGAAGGCCATCGTTGAGGGTAAGTCCAACGGCACCATGACCGGCTTCAACCGCCTGGGCATGATGTGGACCGGCGAGAACGAGGCCTTCCTCAAGGGCTTCCTCGACGGTGAGCTGGGCTACAAGGGCATCAACCTCACCGACCAGTTTGAGTCTTCCTGCATGGACGCCCCCGACGGCCTTTTGGCCGGCAGCCACGCTTGGCTGGGCTCCTCTCGCATTGGCAAGAACGGCGTCTGCAAGGGCGTGCTGCTTGAGGACGACTACAAGAACGATCCCGTTATCCAGGACGCGCTGTTCGAGGCCATCCACCGCAACCTGTACAACTACGCCAATTCCTCGTGCATCAACGGCCTGACCAGCGACTATACCTTCCAGGGCGACAACCCGATCGCTACCGCCTACTCTACCGGCGCTGCGGCCGCGTTCTACGGCGACAAGAACTTCGCCGCGATCAAGAGCGGCTTCTTCTCGACCACCCGCATCGTGGGCACCTACGAGCTGGCCGAGGACGGCACCTTGACCCTGACCCCCGACGGCGGCGACGCCATCACTGCCAAGCCCGACGACAAGGGTCTTCTCACCTGGGAGTTCCCCGCTGGCATGGCTCCGATTGTCAACGTCATCTCGCTCTACGACCTGGCGACCGCCTACAACACAGCCTTTGGCACCAAGTACTCCACCGGCGACAACCCCAGCTTCAAGCTGAGCTTCGTGAGCGCCGAGAAGGCCGCTACCGGCTCTGACCCCTCTGACGTCGAGTTCCACTACGGCGACAAGGTCACGATGCCCGAGTGCCCGTACACCGGCGAGAACCTCGTCTTTGCCGGTTGGTCCGTGGGCGGCGACGTCGTGGAAGCCGGCGAGGAGCTCGAGGTCGCCTTCTACGAGGACCTCACCGCCGAGGCTACCTTCGCCGACCTGGCCCTGGCAACCGCGACTACCCGCGACGGCTACTTCTACACCATCAACCAGGGCGACGGCATCCCGATGGTCCTGTACGCCAACGGCACCGTCGAGCTGGACCGTTGGAAGGGCTACGTCTTCCAGGGCACCTGGAAGGTCGAGGGTTCCGGCTCTGGCGCGGGCACGCTGACCATCCTCAACGAGGCCGGCCAGGCGGTTGCCGCCCAGGAGAAGGACGGCAAGCTCGTCTACGAGCAGGATGGCTACCAGTACGACTGGAACCAGCCCGACATGGGTTACGGCTCGGGCGTCTTCTTGACCTCGATGACCCACACCATCGACCTGAACGAGTTCACCAAGGCCTACAACGAGGCAAACAACGCGAGCTACACCTCGATGAGCGTGAAGTCCGGCACCGCCCAGTTCGCCTCCCAGGAGAGCGGCGAGCCCAAGTCGACCTTCTAAGCTCCACCCCTAGCCGGGTCGCCCCGCCTCCCCGGGCGGCCCGGCCTTCTCCCTGCTACACCCCCGTGAAACGGAGTTTCACCTATGGCTTCTCCCAGCACCAACGCGCCTACGGGCGCGAAGAAGAAGCGCGGCGCCCTGCGCATCGTGGGCATCGTGGTCTCGGTTATCGTGGCCGTGGCCATGGTGGCCGTGATCGTGGCCGCCCAGACCGTGCTTCCCAAGTTCAACCAGATTATCAACTCATACTTTGGCGTCGAGCAGAGCTGGAACAACGACAACGTCGACACCGGCGACCTCGACCTCACCTACAACAAGGCCGACTACGACATGGGCTCCATCTCCGACGCCGAGAAGACCCTGGACGAGGACATCTCGGGCGAGGGATACGTCCTTCTCAAGAACGACGACTCGTCGCTGCCGCTTGAGAAGGGCACCACGCTCTCCTTTGTGGGCGGCAACTCCCGCAGCTTTGGCGTGCGCAACAAGACCATGCTCGAGTCCACCCTGGGCATCGACGTCAACTCCACCGACGCCCTGACGCCGGCCATGGAGGACGCGGGCTTCTCGGTCAACTCGACCCTCATGGACTTCTACTGCAACGGCAAGGGCAAGGACTACGTCATGGGCGTGGGCTCGGTGACCTACGGCGAGGACGAGGACTTCTCGATTAACGAGGTGCCCCTTTCGGTCCTGCGCGAGAACAACGTCCTGGACTCCCTGCAGGGCACGACCCCGGTCTTTGTCATGAAGCGCGTGGCCGGCGAGGGCCGCGACATGCCGCGCTCGATGTACAACCACGCGACGAGCGACGAGGACAAGGCCAAGAGCTACCTCGAGCCCGACTCCACCGAGCTCGAGATCCTGCAGTACCTCAACGACAACTTTGACAACACCGTGCTGCTGGTGAACACCAACGCCGCCATCGAGCTTGACTGGCTGGAGCAGTTCCCCAACATCAAGTCGGTCATCGTGGTGCCCTCCACCGGCACCTACGGCGCCGAGTCCCTGGGCCGCATCCTCTCGGGCGAGGTCAATCCCTCGGGCCGCACCGTCGACACCTATGCCGCCGACGCCAGCGCCAGCCCCGCCGCCCAGAACTTTGGCGACTACCAGTACCTTGACGAGGACGGTAACCTTACCAAGTACAACTACGTGTCCTATGAAGAGGGCATCTACGTGGGCTACCGCTACTACGAGACCCGCTACGAGGACGTGGTCCTGGGCCAGGGCAACGCCGGCGACTTCAACTACGACGACGAGGTCTGCTATCCCTTTGGCTTTGGCCTGTCCTACACCACCTTTGAGTGGAGCGATTACGCCACCAGCTGGTCGGGAAAGACCTGCACCGCCACGGTCACCGTGACCAACACCGGCAGCGTTGCCGGCAAGGACGTCGTGGAACTCTACGCCCAGTCCCCCTACACCGACTACGACAAGGCCAATGGCGTCGAGAAGAGCGCGGTGCAGCTGGTGGGCTACGCCAAGACCAAGCTGCTCGAACCCGGCGAGTCCCAGACCGTGACCGTGACCTTCAACGAGTCGCAGCTGGCCTCCTACGACCGCAACGGCGCCAAGACCTACATCCTGGACGCGGGCACCTATTACGTGACCGCCGCCACCGACGCCCACGAGGCCGTAAAGCAGGTCCTGGCCGCCAAGGGCGCCAGCGTCACCGCCGAGAAGGGCCTGGTGGACACCTACGTCCCGTCCAACACCACTGTTGACACCACCACCTACTCCACCGACTCCCTGACCGGCGTTGAGGTCACCAACCAGC
>CAVKOL010000087.1:0-10935 GCA_963658035.1 Bacteroidaceae bacterium | reverse complement strand
ACAAAAGCCCTTCTTTCGATCATCGCTTGCCCTCCGATCACCACCGGGAAATCGCGGCGACGGTTTTTAGTGAAGCCCCACTATTTCCGCTTGAATATACGTAAGCTCCACCTAGTTTCGAGGCGGTTGTGAATCCGAACTCGGGATCCATAACCTGAATATCAACCATATAGGTGCACCCTCTGACAACGACAGCATGGTTGTTCACGCTATTACCATTGACAGACATGATGCCGACAATCGGATAACCGGCGTTGATATTGTTGTTGACAGTGGAATCGGCCAACCAAGACCCTCGATAGCTGTATCCACTTACCCCATTCGCCGAGAGCACGGCGGGAATGCTCGACGTTGCAAGAGCCTGGTTATAAGAAGATCCAAGATAGGCCTGGGCTACGCTCTTTGCAGTTCTGCTCCCGCCATTTCTGTAATTCGCAATTGATGCCACGCACGCGGCCCAACAAATATTAGAGGGGGGATTCTGAGAAACAAACCCCGCGCCAAGAATTGAACGTGCCGAGCGGGTTAAAGAAGAATTCGAAGCATCTATCGACTGAACTCCCTCAATCCTCGAGAAAATTGTGTTCTCGTTATTGAATATAACGTTGACGTCGATGGAATCTCTTTCGGATACCGTATAGCTGCTCATGCCAAGGCAAATCGGGTAGCAGCCCTTTCTCACAAGAAAGCAACCGTAAGCGTCGTATACCACAGCAATCTCATCATCAGGGCCTACAATTTCACCGATCTGCTTAGCCAAAGCGGTTGTCACAATCATTGACTCGGCGCCAATGTCATATGCGAACATCCTTAAAACAGAGTTCTGGTCAAGAATTGGGTAACGAGCCTCAATTTCCCTAAACCCACTGTCAATAGCCTCATAAAAATGAATCGGCCGACAAAGCGACAAGGATGAAAAGTCGACGTCCTCGAGATCCGTACCGCCCTTATTTGCCTCAATACCTTGCAAGGTCTCTGCAAGAGAAGAGAGTCCGTGATGGGAATCGGCACCTGAAAGGTCATCGGCAGAAGCCATGCACGGAACAGCAAGAGAACCGATTAGGGCAATCGAAGTTGCCAAGAAAGTCCTTCTGTCAATCATTAGGCACGCTCCTTTTAAGTCGGCAATACATCTGCATACCTAATGATTCCCGCATGGATAGGCACTGGAAGACTCGCCCGACCATCGCTTCCACAAACGGAATGAAAGCTCCCATCAACGGGATGTTAAAAACGCGGCATCAAAGAAGCGGCCATTCTAATACACGCCGATGTTTGTACAAAGGTCGGCGAAATTTAGGAAATGGGGGCCGATTCGTACAAACATCGACTGATATCGAGAAAAACGCGGCGATGTCGTACAAACATCGCCGCGTTTTAGGATCGCACCGCTAGGCCGGGGGTGCCGGGGCGTTTACGCGAACTGGCTGCGGTAGAGCTCGGCGTAGGCGCCGCCGGCGGCGAGAAGCTCGGCGTGGGTGCCCTGCTCGATGATGTCGCCGTGGTCCATGACCAAGATGAGGTCGGAGTCCACGATGGTCGACAGGCGGTGGGCGATCACGAAGCTCGTGCGGTTCTCCATGATGGCCTCCATCGCGCGAACGATGGCCTGCTCGGTGCGGGTGTCGACGCTCGAGGTGGCCTCGTCCAGGATGAGAATCGCCGGGTCGGTGAGCATCGCGCGGGCGATCGTGAGGAGCTGCCGCTGCCCCTGGCTCACGTTCTCGGCGTCGTTTGAGAGCACGGTGTCGTAGCCCTCGGGCAGGGTGCGGATGAAGAAGTCGACGTGCGCCGCGCGGGCCGCCGCCTCGACCTCCTCGCGCGTGGCGCCGGGCTTGCCATAGGCGATGTTCTGGGCGATGGTGCCCTCGAACAGCCACGCATCCTGCAAGACCATGCCAAACTGGCGCCGCAGGTCGGCGCGGGTAAGTCTGCGCGTGTCGACGCCGTCCAAGGTGATGCGCCCCGCGTCCACCTCGTAGAAGCGCATGAGCAGGTTGATCAGGGTCGTCTTGCCGGCGCCCGTGGCGCCCACGATGGCGACCTTTTGCCCGGGGCGCGCCACCAGGTTGACGTCGTGCATGAGGGTCTTCTCGGCGCTGTAACCAAAGCGCACGTGTTCGAACTCCACCAGGCCTTGGACATCGGCGGGAAGCTGGGCCGGCTCGGCAGGGTCGGGCACGACCTCTTCCTCGTCAAGCAGGATGAAGACGCGCTCGGCCGCTGCCAGGGCGCCCTGGAGCATGTTGGTGGTCATCGAGAGCTGGGTCAAAGGCTCGCTTGCTGAGGTGACAAACTGAAAGAACGACTGGAAGATGCCCACGCTGATCTGCCCGGCCAGAAGCATCGAGCCGGCGAGAAGACCACAGGCCACCTGCGAGAACCTGATCAACAGGCGAATCGCGGGGCTGATCGCCTGCGTGATGAAATCGGCCTGGGCGCTTGTCTGCGCAAGGTCCTCGGCCGCCAGTTGGATCTCTGCCGCCGAGGTCTCGTCGCGGCCAAAGGCCTTGATGACGGTGCGGCCCGAGTAGGCCTCCTCGACCTTGCCGGTAAGGACGCCCAGCGCCTCCTGGCGCCTGCCCGCGATCTCTAGGGTCTTGGCGGCAACGACGCGGGTCAAGATCAGCGAGCACGCCGCGAAGAACAAGAAAACGCCGCCCAAAACCAGGCTGTAGGTGAGCATGATACCCACCGCGCCCAAAAACATGAGGGCGCTGATGATGATCTGGAGAAGGCCTCGCTGCAGCACCTCCGAGACCTTGTCCAGGTCGTTGGTGGCGCGGCTGATGGTGTCACCCGGCTGGTGGGCGTCGTAGTAGCCCAGCGGCAGGCGCGAGATCTTGGCCGAGATCTGCTCGCGAAGGCTGAGGTTGAGCTTCTCGGCAAAAGAGGCCATGACCAGGGACTGGACGGTATAAAACGCCCAGGCCAGGGTCCAGATGCCCAAGAAGATGAGGATCTGGGCGCCGCCGTTGTCCCAGGTGACCACAAAGTCGCGGCCCTGGGCCCAGGTGTCTTGGATATTGGCCCACAGCATGTCGACGAGGCCCGCGCTGTAGGCGGGGGCGGCCAGGCTCGCGGCCACGTAGAAGACGGCCGAGAACGCGGCCACGACAAGGCGCCAGCGCTCGGAGCCGGCCGCGGCCCACAGGCGCTTGGCGGTGGCAAGGCCGTTGGCGGGGACCTCGGGGTCCTCTTCTGCGGTCATATCAAGTTTCTTATCGTCCGCCATTGTTGTCGTCGCCTCCCTTCACCTGGGATTCGTATATTGCAAGGTAAGCCGGGCAGTTGGCGAGAAGCTCCTCGTGGGTGCCCATGCCCTCGACGCGGCCGTCGCCCAGCACAACGATCTGGTCGGCGTGCTGGATGGTGCTCACGCGCTGGGCGATGATCAAGACCGCGGCGTCTGCCAGCTCGTCTTTAAGGGCGGCGCGCAGGGCGGCGTCGGTCTTGTAGTCAAGCGCACTAAACGAGTCGTCAAAGATGTAGAGGTCGGCCCGTCGCACGAGGGCGCGCGCGATTGAGAGACGCTGGCGCTGGCCGCCCGAGAAGTTGGCGCCGCCCTGGGCCACGCGGGTGTCCAGGCCGTCCTCCAACTCGTGGACGAAGGAGCCCTGGGCCACGTCAACCGCGTGCCACAGGCGATCGTCGCTGGCGGCGGCGGCGCCGTAGCGCAGGTTCTGGGCAATGGTGCCCGAGAAGAGCCACGCCTTTTGCGGCACGTAGGCGATGTGTGAGCGCAGCTCGTCTTGGGTGAGGTCGCGCACGTCTCGCCCGCCCAGGCACACGCGGCCCTCGGTGGCATCAAGGAAGCGCAGGAGCATCTTGGCGATCGTGGACTTGCCCGATCCGGTGTTGCCGATAATGGCCGTGGTCTGGCCGCGGCGCAGCGTGAAGTTAAGGTCGCTTAGGGTGTTCTCGTCGGCGTCGTCGAAGCAAAAGCTCATGTGCTCGAAGCTGGCAACCGGGGCGCCGGGCGCGGCGGGAGCCACAGGCGCGCCGTCCTTCTCGCCGTCCTTCTCCCCTGCCGCCGGCTTGTCGGCGATCGAGGGCTCGAAGTCCAGGACCTCCTTGGCGCGGGTGAGGCAGGCCAGGGCGCGCGGGATCTGCAGCAGGGCGAACTGGGCCATCATCATGAAGAACATGATGAACATCGCGTACTGGATGACGGCCGTGATCGAGCCGATCTGCATGGCGTGGACGCCCACGCGGTCGGCGCCGATGTAGAAGATCAGCGACTCGACGGCGTTGGCGAAGAAAAACGTCATGGTGTCGGTCACGGCAAAGACCAGGTTGACGCGGATGGCGCGGGCGGCGTAGGCCTCGAAGTCGTCGTCCAGGCGTGCCTGCTCGTAGTCGTCCTTGCCAAAGGCGCGGATCACGCGAACGCCGGTGATGGCCTCGCGCAGGCGCACGTTCATGCGGTCAATGAAGCTCTGCATGATAAGGAAGATCGGGGCCGATTTGGCGACCGCAAGGGCGCTGATCAGCAGGCAGACCACCGTGACGGCGAGAACCGCGTAGCCCATCGTGGCGTCCAGCGAGAAGGTGAGGATAAGGGCGACGACGCAGGTCAGGGGCACCGGGCTCATCATGACGAAGCTCATGAGCAGCGTCTGCTGGACCACGTTGGCGTCAGACATCGTGCGGGTGATCATCGAGCCGGTGCCAAAGCGGTTGAAGTCGGCACCGCTAAAGGCCAGCGAGCGGCGATAGACGGCCACGCGCATGTCGCGGCCCACGTTGGCGGCGAGCTTGGACGCCATGCGGTAGCTCACGATGCAGCCGCCCGAGCCCAAAAGCGACGCCACCAGCATGATGGCGCCGTGGCGCCAGACGGCGTCCATGCCCTCGCCCGAGGTCACGGAGTTGAGCAGGGCCGCCAGCTCGGTGGGGACAAAGAGCATGCCCACGATGTCGCAGCACAGCGTGACCAGGGTGACCAGCATCAAGACCTTGTAGGGGCGCACGAGCTGCCATAGCAGCGAGAAGGACGCGCGCACCGAGTAGTTGCGCTGCGGCGCGTCGTCAACGGCCCTGGCCAGCAGTTTATTCGCCATCGAGAAGGCCTCCTTCCAGGTTTTGAAGCTCGATTTGGATCGCACCGACGTACTTCTCGACCAGGCGCAGGAACTCGGCCTGCTCGGCGGTGTCCAAAGTCTCGAAGGCGCGGCGCTCGGCGCGGTTGGCGGGGGCGATCTTCTCGTCGCAGAAGGCGCGGCCGGCAGCTGTGAGGCTCGCGACCTTGGCTTTCTTGCTGCCCTCACAAAAGTCGAGGGTCACGTAGCCCTTGGCCTCCAGCGCCTTCAAAGCCGAGTTGGCCGACTGCTTGGGCATGTCGCACAGGTCGATGAGGTCCCTCACGCTCAGCGAGCCGCCCTGCATATAGATGCCGTAGGCCACCCAATAGGCGGTCTCGGACAGGTCGCAGTGGGCGGCCAGGCGGTGGTAGAGCTTGTCGGACTCGCGGTACAGGCGGTCAAACGACAGGTTCCACTCGTCGTTGGCGATGAGGCCCTCCTCGTCGCGGGCGATGGTCTTCTCGCCGTCCATGTTCCTCCAAATAGTACGAGCGCGGACAAAACGATTTAGAGCTTAGTCCGCGCTCGTACTATTTGCAAGGGGAAATATTGGCTGTGGGTCAGCGCGCCCGCAGGGTCGCCACAAAGTGCTTGTCGGCGCCCGCAAGATAGGTGCGGTGCAGGGTTATGGGCGAGAAGCCCAAGCCCTGGGAAGAGGCGAGGAAAGCATCGATGACCTGCTCGTTTTCTTCTTCGAGGAACGAGCAGGTGGAGTAGACCAGGCGGCCTCCGCGCTTGACGCGGGCGCTGGCGGTCTTGAGCATCTTGAGCTGGGTGGCGCAAAGCTCGGGCAGGGCAGACTCGTCAAGTGACCAGGCGATCTCGGGGTGGCGCTGCAGCGTGCCGGTACCCGAGCACGGCGCGTCAACGAAGACCAGGTCATAGGGGCCGTCGACGCCGTCAAGCATGCAGCCGTCGCCGCAAAGGCAGCGCACATTGGCCGAGATGCCAGCGCGCTCGCAACGCTCGGCGGCAAGGCGGGACTTAGACGGGCTGATCTCCACGGCGTCGATCTGGCAGGCACCGCCCGCAGCGTGGGCCGCGGCCTGCAAAAGAACCGTCTTGGTGGCTCGGCCCTGCCCCACCTCAAGCACGCGCGATCCGGCGGCGGGCGCGGCCAGAAGCACGGCCTCCTGCGCCGCCAGGTCACAGGGCAACACGGCCACGTCTTCTACCAGGGACGTATTGACCAACGCGGCGGGGTTGCCGAGCAAAACCGAGCCGTCCAAGGGCCCGGCCACAGGCTCGCAGCCAGCGTCGGCGAGAAGGGCCGTGGCCTCTTCGACCGTGGCCTTCGCGCGGTTGACCGCGACGGCTGCCGTGTTGGGCGACAAAACCAGGGCGGCGTATCTCGCCGCGGCGTCGGCGCCCATCGAGGCCATCGCGCGCTCGGCCAGCCACTCGGGCAGAGCACCAATGCGGGCCAGGTCAGAGGCGGTGAACTGCCCCGCCTCGACGGATTTTCTCGCCGCCGCCAGCGCCTTCGCGTCCTCCGCCGAGACGCGACGCAGCACCGCGTTGGCAAGGCCCGCCGCGCGCCTGGAGAAGCTGCGCACCAGCTCGACGCCCTGGCTCACGGCCACCTGCTTGGGCGTCTCGAGGTACAAGATCTCGAACGCCGAGACGCGCAGGGCGTCGCGGACCATGGGCTCGAGCGACGCCTTGGCCTTAAGGTGCGAGTTAATCACGCGGTCAAGCTCGCCGCGGGCGGCCACGGTGCCCATGACCAGGCGCACGGCGAGGGCGCGGTCACGAGAGTCGAGGCCCGCCAGCTCGGCGCTGTTGCGCAGGCTGTCGCGAGCGCGGGCGTCGCGGCGGCGGATGTCGGCGAAGGCCTTGGCGGCGGCCAGGCGCGAAGGCGCTACAGTGGCCACGCCTTAGGCCCTTTCCCAGCTAAGCTCGCCGCGAAGGCCGGCGGCCCAGGCACTGACCTGCATTTCCTTCTTGCCGTCGGGCTTCACGACCAAAAGCTCAAGGGTGCCTTTGGCGCAGCCGACAAACACGCGGCCGCGCTCGACGGCCACCGCGCCGGTGGCAAGGCCGTGGGCATCTACGCACTCGGCGGCCTTCATGACGCGCAGGCCGCGACCACCCAGGGACATACGGGCAGGGGCGGTATCCGACGAAGCCTGCACACGCAATGCGTTGACGTGGGCATCGTCTGCCGGGTCAAGGCGCATCTCCTGCTTGGTGACCTTGGCGGCCAGCGTGACCTGCGACTCGTCCTGGTCGGTCCAGGAGTCGGTGCCCGTTTGGATCTGCTCCAAGGCAACCAAAAGCTCGGCGGCGCCCATGGCGGCCAGCTCGGCAGTGAGGTCCATCTCGCCCTTCTCGCCAACCAAAGTCGAGGCCTGGCGGCACCAGGCGCCCGCGTCAAGATCGTGGGCAACACGCATGATGGAGACGCCGGTTTGGGCGTCGCCGGCCAAGATCGCGCGCTGGATGGGCGCGGCTCCTCGCCAGCGCGGCAAGAGCGACGCGTGGACGTTGATCGCGCCGTGGGGCGCCATGGCCAGAAGGTCGTCGGGCAGGATGCAGCCAAAGGCCACCACGCACATGATGTCGGGGGCGGCTGCGGCCACGGCGGCCTTGGCCTCGGGCGTCATGCGAGAGGCCTCGAGCACGGGAATGCCCAGCTCAAGCGCCTTGGCCTTGACCGGCGAGGGCACCAGCGCCTTGCCGCGGCCGCGCACGGCGTCGGGGCGCGTGATTACCAGGGCCACCTCGTGGGCCTGGGCCACGGCCTCCAAAGAGGGCACGGCGAAATCGGGGGTTCCCATGAAAACGATGCGCAAAGCTGCTCCTTTATGCTGCAAAAATCTGCGGGCAGGCCGACGGGGGGGTCAACGCGTCCCCGCTCCCCTACTCCTCGACCTCGGTCTCGCCGGGCCTGGCGCCGGCGGCCAGGGCCTCCTCGTACTCCTTCATGGCCTGGGCGCGCGCGATCGGCGCCAGGTGGTCGACCATGGTCTTGCCGTGAAGGTGGTCGATCTCGTGCTGAAGGCACACGGCCAAAAGGTTCCACTCGGCCTCGTACTGCATGAGGTCGCCGTCCAGGTCAAGCGCCTGCACCACCACGTGGCTGGGGCGAATGACGTCGACCGAGATGCCGGGGAAGGAAAGGCAGCCCTCGCTAAAGTTGCGCGGGTCGCCGTCGGCCGTGATGATTTTGGGGTTGATCAAGACGTAGGGGTTTTGGTTGGTGATGCGCCCGCCCTTTTTCTTCCAGTCGCAGTCGATGACCACCAGCTGCTTCAACACGCCCACCTGAGGCGCGGCCAAACCGCAGCCCTCGGTCTCGTACATGATGTCGAGCATGTGGTTGGCCAGGTCGCGAATCTGCTGGTCAATGGTCTGGATCGGCTCGCACTCGGTGGAAAGCCTCTTATCGGGAGACAGGACAACCTCGTCGGCAAGGCCCATGCGGGTCCCCTTTCACAACACGACGGCGCAGGCGCGCGAGGCGCCCGGCGCAGCTCTTGGGCAACGGTCTTCTCGCCGCGCCGCGCAAGGGGGCACGACCGCAGGCGACTCTAAAGGATGTCGTAGGCGTCGACATCAATGGCAATGTTAATGCCTTGGGGCACCTTCAGGCGAGAAACGCACGTTAAGAGCATTTCTCCGGGGTCGGACTGCGGCGGGCTCTTGAGCATGACGTGGCGGCGCACGCGGTCCTGGACCTTGGCCTTGATGCAGTCGGCGGGGCCCAGGACCTCCCAACCGTCCTCATCGCCCACACATTTGCGCAGGTCAGAGGCAAAGGTGGCGGTAAGCTCGCGCACCGCGCGCTCGTTCACGCCCCAGATTACGACGTTGGAGAGGCGCGAGAAGGGCGGGTAGCCCGCGTCTTGGCGCTCGGCCAGCTCGCTGGCGAGAAACGCGTCGCGCGAGTGGGTCTTGGCCGCCTGGATGGCCGGGTGCGTGGGCCAGTAGGTCTGGATGATCACCTGGCCGCGACGGCCTCCCCGGCCCGCGCGGCCCGCGACCTGCTCAAGCAGCCCGTAGGTCTTCTCGGCTGCGCGAAAATCGGCCAGCTTGAGCATGGTGTCGGCGTTGACGACGCCCACCAGGGTGACCTCGGGGAAGTCCAGGCCCTTGGCGATCATCTGCGTGCCCACCAAGACGGCGCACTCGGCCGCGTCGAAGCGCTCGAGAAGAGCCTGATGGGCGCCCTTGGCCCGCGTGGTGTCGGCGTCCATGCGAACGATCTCGACGTCGTCGCCCAAAAGCAGGGCCAGCTCGTCCTCGACGCGCTGGGTGCCCACACCGTAGGCCGCCAGGTAGCGGCTGTGGCAGTTGGGGCACGAGGTCGTGGGGTCGGGGTAGGCGCGCACGGGCCAGACGCGCCCGCACGAGTGGCACATCAGGCTGTGCGTGCGCTCGTGGTAGGTAAGCGAGGTCGAGCAGTGCGGGCACTCGGGCACGCAGCCGCACTCGCGGCACATGAGGAAGGTGGCAAAGCCGCGACGGTTGAGGAGAAGCACGGCCTTCTCGCGCCTTTCCTTCACACCGCGCAGGGCATCTGCCAGAGCCGGCGAGAAGACCGAGCGGCCGCCCCCGCGAAAGGCCTCGGCCATGTCGACTATCTCCACGTCGGGGAGCTGCGCTGTGCCGGGGCGCTCGGGCATCTCGACGCGGGTCCAGCGGGCGCCGCGGAAGCTGCCCTCGCGGGCGCGCTCCAAAGACTCGATCGACGGCGTGGCGCTGCCCAGCACCAGGGCGCACCCCAGCTCGCGGGCCATGTGGGCCGCGACCTCGCGCGCGTGGTAGCGCGGCGCCGAGTCCTGCTTGTAGGAACCCTCGTGCTCCTCGTCGATGATGATGAGGCCCACGTCGCGCACCGGCGCGAAGAGGGCCGAGCGGGCGCCCACCACCACGCGGGCCTGGCCCAGGCGCGCCATGTCCCACTGGTCGTAGCGCTCGCCGGTAGACAGGCGCGAGTGGAGCACGGCCACGTCCTGGCCAAAGCGGTTGCGAAAACGGGCGACCGTCTGGGCCGTGAGCGAGATCTCGGGCACAAGCACGATGGCGCCGTGCCCGGAGGCCAAGGTCTTCTCGATGGCCTGCAGGTAGACCTCGGTCTTGCCGCTGCCCGTGACGCCGTCGACCACCACGACGTCGCCCGCTGCGGCGGCACGGGCCTGGTCGATGGCCTCAAGGGCCGCGACCTGCCCGGCGGTCAGCGCCGACGGGCGCGGCGCCAGGCCAGACGACAGCGAGGTCTCCCCCACTCCGCGCACGACGCGGCGAGAGACAACGTCTACCAGGCCTTTATTGGCCAGCGCCTTGACGGCGGCACCGGCACCGGGGATGGTGGCCGCAAGCTCGGCCAGACGGGCCGGGCCCTGCCGCAGGGCCTCGAGCACCTGGCGCTGGCGGCTGGCGTTGGCGGACGGAACGTAGTCGTAGCCCTCGGGCAAAAGGTGGGCCCAGCGGGCGTCGACCGCGCCCGCACGCTCACACACCAGCTCCCAGGGGTCCTCTTTTGACTTGCGTGTCACGCGGACCTTTTGGCCGGGGGCCAGGTAGAGGTGCACGACGTCGGCCAAAGGGGCGGCGTACTCGCGAGACATCCACAGGGCCGTCGCGGCGGCGTGGCTATCGAAGGCGGAGGGAGCCAGGACCTGCGCGATCGCGCGGATCTTCCCGGCATCAATCGCGGCCGGGGCCTGCTCCGAGACGCCCATGACGTAGCCGATCGCCACGCGGCCGCTAAAGGGAACCAAGACCGTGGACCCCACCTCAACGGCATCGCCCAGCTCAGGCGGCACCCCGTAATCAAACGTCGAGTTGAACGTGCGCGCGGCGATATCCAAGGCCACAGCGGCAAAGGCGGCATACGTCTGTCCTT
>CAVKOL010000086.1:0-11035 GCA_963658035.1 Bacteroidaceae bacterium | reverse complement strand
GGGGTTGATGGTCATGATGACCTGAAGATAAGCCTTGACCTGCATGTTGTTCTCCTTTGCTTGGGAGGCTTCGGGGCCCGGGATGCCCCGCTTGTTGACGCTCAAGATACGCGGGCTTCTCGGCAAATCCCAGATATGGGGCAAAAGATAAGTCACTAAAGTTCCCCTTAGTAGCTTGCTTGCACCGCGCGGCTGCCGTAGCGTGGTATGCGTCAAAGAGGGGAGAGAGGGGCCGGTCATGCCGCACAAACGCAAGCTGGAGAAGGACATTCGCTGCCCGCTGGAGTACGGGCTGGACGTATTTGGCGGCCGCTGGAAGTCGCGCATCATCTGCGTGCTGGGCACCAAGGGGACGCTGCGCTACAGCGAGCTGCGCGACCAGATGACCAATGTCTCGGACGCGGTTTTGTCGTCGTCGCTCAAGGAGCTGATCGCCGACGGCATCGTCGCGCGGCAAAGCTACGACGAGATCCCGCCGCGCGTGGAGTACTCATTGACCGAGAAAGGCACCAGCGTGGTACCGGTGCTGCAAGAAATCTGCAGGTGGGCGGGCATGTTTCACCGAGAAGTGACCGAGGACGCCCCCAAGCAGTGCCAGATGTGCGACTACACGTCGCGGTAGGCGCGGGCGCCGCGGCGGGTGCCATTTTGCCCGTGGCCGCGATTGAACGAAAAATCCCCTGCATTCCGTGCTGTTTTTGGCGTCATTTTTGGCACGAAATGCAGGGGATTTTGGATGCGCGTCCCGCGCGGGCTGTTTTAGCGCCGCGCGGGCTTGTGGGTGAGGTGCCAGCCGCCGCAAAAGTCGCACTCGTAGCAGTGCAGGTCGGGCGAGCCGTGGCGGCGGCAGTCGCGGATGGCGTCCTCGGCCTCGGCGCGGCTAGCGTAGCGTTTCTTGCGGTCGCAGGCTTTGTACCTGCGGTGTTCTTCTCGCCGCGCGTCCTCGCGGGCAAATGCACCGCCCAACTGGTCGCCCAGCTGGCTCTCGAATGCGGCCTTTTGGGCCGCGCGGGCCGATCGTTTCTTGCTGCCCATAACCGCCTCCTTCTAGCCGCCCTATCGTAGCCTATTGCTCTGACGGCGGCGAGAAGGACGCGGCGGCGGGGCCGTCTGCGGCGGGGGCAGCCGCGCCCGCCGGCCCGCCCGCAAACCGCGGCCCGCCGGCTACTTCTCGCCCGCCGCGGTATTGCGCATCCCCAGCGATAAAAGCAACCCAACCACGGCCAGTACCAGCACAAACGTAAACCCGTAGTGCGAGCCCATCGTGGCCGCGGCCTGCGCGTCGAGGCCCGCCGCCGCGCCCGACGACTCGCCCGCGGCCAGCATGCTCGTGGCCAGTGCGGTGCACACGGCGCCGCAGACCTGCTCCATCGTGTTCAAGATCGTGGACCCGTCGGCGCCCATATCGGCAGGCAGCGAGTTTAAGCCGTTGGTCTGGCAGGGCGACATCGCCAGCGGCACGCCGATCATCAGCAGCACGTGGGCGCAAATGACGTGCGCGATTGACGTGCTTGTCGAGGTGAACAGCATCAGCGTCGCGCCCACGCACGAAACCAAGAAGCCGCAGCGTGCGGGCACCGTCGCGCCCACGCGGTCGTACAGCTTGCCCGAAAGCAGAGAGACGCATGCGTTCACGATGCCGCCCGGCAGCATCAGCAGGCCAGACACCGTGACCGAGAGGCCCAGCCCGTTCTGCGCAAATTGCGGTAGCAGGTACATGGCGGCCAGCGTGATGCCAAAGTTGAGCATCACCAGCACGGCCGAGGTCCTAAACTGCGGGTTGCCAAAGGCGCGCAGGTTAAGGACGGGCTTCTCGCTGCTAAGCTGTCGGCGCACGTAAAGGACCAGGGCCATGACGCCCACAATCAGTGCGCAAATGACGCCGGCAGATCCCCAGCCCAAAAGGCTGGACAGGCCAAAGCCAAGCACGATGCCGCCAAAACCCAGGCACGACAGCACGCACGAGACGCCGTCGACGGGCGGGCGCGTGAGTTCGTAGGGGCTCACCAGGTAAAGCGCGGTGAAGACCAGGCCCACCGCAAGGACAATCGCAAAGATAAAGAAGAGCGCACGCCACGAGAAAAAGCCCAGGATAACGCCAGAAAGCGAGGGCCCAATGGCGGGCGCAAACATGATGATCAGCGTCATGAGGCCCATCGCGCTGCCGATCTTGGAGGCCGGAAAGACCTCAAGCACCACGGCAAACATAATGGGCAAGACCAGACCGGTGCCAATGCCCTGGATCAGGCGGCCGGCCAGCGCCACGGGAAAGCTCGGCGCCAGGCCGCTCATCAGCGACCCCACAAAGAACGCGCCCAGCGCAAACAGCGTCAGCGAGCGCGCCTTGAACCACTTCATAAGAATGCCGGCAAATGGCAAAACAAGGCCGATGACCAGCATATATCCCACAACCATCCACTGCGCGACGGCGGTGGTGACGCCAAAGACGCGCGTGAGCTGCGGCAGGGCGACGTTAAGGGCGCTCTCCGAGAACATGCCCACAAATCCGCCCAGGTAAAGGCCCATCATGGCCAGGTGCGGGTGCTCGACGTGGACGCGAGCCGCGCACAAAGAAGAACTGCTAGAACTCACCGATAGATCAGATCCTTTCTGTTGGACCGCGGGGCCCGCCGCCGCGCCGCGCATGGCAAAGCGGGCCCCTTGGCCGGGGAATTATGACGCGTGCCTTTGTTCCCCAATTGGGCGATTTGTATCGGTGATTTTTGAGAATCCGCGAGACTCGGCTGATTTGGCGGCGAGAAGACCGTGCGGCCCGCCGCCCCTACCGCTCCGGAATCATCGCGTTGACGTGGAAGGTGTCGCCCTGCACCAGCGTGGCCAGGGTCCCGCCGTAGCGCTCGACCGTCAGGCGCATGCTGCGCACGCCAAACCCGTGGTTGACCTGGTCGCCCTTCAAGGTGGCGAGAAGACCGTCGGGCCCCGCGACGGGTGTCGCCCCGGCCGCAAAGCGGTTCTCGACGTGGATCGACACCACGCCCGCGGCCCGGCGCACCACCACGCTGATCGAGCGGCGCTCGGCATTGTCGATCTTTTCGGCTGCTTCTATGGCGTTATCCAGGGCGTTTCCAAAGAACGAGTAGATCTCGGCCGCGCTCATGAACCCCAGCGCCGCGCCGTCGGCCACCACCGAAAGCGTGATGCCCTCGCGTGCGCATACCAGGCGCTTCTCGGTCAAGATCGTGTCCAGCGCGTCGTTTTGCGTGTGGACGCTCGAGTCGTAGACGTCCACCTCGCGCGCGATGTCGGCCAGCGCGGCCGCGTCGATCGTCTCGCCGCCCGCACCTTGCAGGTGCCGGATCTGGTGGCGAATGTCATGACATTTGATGTTGATGGCCTCGATGTTTTGGCGGCTGGCCTCGTACTGGCGCTCGCGCTCGGCCAGCACGCGCGCGGTCGTGGCGGCCTCTTCGCGCAGGTGGCGGCTCACAAGCAGCTCGTACTCAAGCGCGTAGGTCATGGCGCACATAAGGCCGTGCACGCAGCGCAGGGCCACCACCATATAGACCGGGATGCCCTCCGACCTGGTTAAATTCTTGATGACGATATCGAAGCCGATCACGCCAAAAGCAACGATAACCATGACGGCGAGAAGAGCCGGCTCGTGGATTTCCTCCAGGCCGCGGCGGCTCAGGCGGCGCGCGACCAAAAGATAAAACGGCAGGTAGACGGCAACACTGCACAGCGCGTTGGGCAGCATGCGCCCGATGTCCATCGCCGCGGTGAGCTCGACGCCCGTGCCAACCTGCAGGGTCCACAACAGCTCAAGCAATCCCGAGGCAAAGTTTTGCACCGCGTATCCCGCCGTGCAGCAAAACAGCGCGGTCCACGGGCTGGCCTCGAACAAAAACGTGACGGCCCAGGTAAAGTAGGCAATTATCAGCGAGAAGAACATGATCTGTCCCGCAGCGGCAAGCCAAAAGAAGGCCAGGTCGCTCACGGTCCCGTCAGAAGCCGCCGAGAAAAGAAGCGCGTAGAGGGCCCAAAATCCGGCCGTGAACAACAGCGGCACGCATGCCGCGGCGCAAACCCGCAGGCCAAAGCGCTCGCGCTTCTCCAGGCGCCAGGCAAACAATCCCACCGCGCAGGCAATTTGCAGCATGGTGAGCGTAAGCGTTGGAAGGCGCCCGCCAAGCAGCGCGTCGTCGGCCAAGAGCCCCAATACCGAAGCTGCGCCCATCACAGGCTTCTTCCCACGTAGTTGGCCAGGCGCTCCAGCGCCGCGCGTCGCTGCGAGCGGCTAAAGAAGAGCTCGGTCCCGTCGGCCACCGTCACGCTGCCGCTGCCGATGTTCGTGACCTGCCCCATGTTGACCAAGCACCCCGCCGATATGCGCAAGAACAGCGACTCGTCGAGCTTCTCGCCAACCGCCTTGAGGCTGCCGCGCTCCGAAAGCACGCAACCGTCGGCCAGGTGGTACTGCACGTCGTGGCGCAGCAAGTCGACGTAAAGCACCTCTCGCTGAGAAACAACCCGCAGGCCAGAGGCTGTGGGCAGCGCGATCGTGGCCGCGTGGTTTCGCTCCATGATGCGCAGCGCCCGGTCCATGCGCATGGCAAAATCGGGGTAGCTCACGGGCTTGACCACAAAGTCCAGCGCGTCGACCGAGTACCCGCGCACGGCGTACTGGGCGAGGTTGGTCACAAAGATGAGGGGCGTCTGGGCGTCGTAGCCGCGAAAGATCTGTGCGGCCTCCATGCCGTTGATGCCGGGCATGTCGATGTCCATAAAGACCAGGTCGGCGCTGTGGGTCGAGTTGATGAACTCCAGGGCAGAGGGCAGGATCGTGACGGCGAACTCCACGGCCTTCTCGCCGCCGCTCGCCGCCGCCCCGGCCGCGCCGCCGCCCGCCGCGCCCGCCCGGTCCTGCGCATACCGCCGCAGGTAGGAGGCCAGAAGCTCGGCCTCTTCCGGCGTGTCCTCGACTATCAAAACCCGGTACAGCGCCAAGGCCTGGCCCTCCAATCCCACACGGTGCGAAAAACGTCACTAACCCTAACCGATTCTGTCACGCGCCGCCGCCGCGCGCCCACTGAACCTACCCTGAACGTGCATGATTGGCGCCTCTGTGGCGCAAAGGGCCCGGCGATCGGCGCCGGGCGCACGGGAAGAGAGGAAACGATATGGCACGACAAATTAGCACGGCCCGCAAAGTGGGGCGGGTGATCAAGAGCATAGTCAAGATCGCGGTCGCCCTGGTATTGGTGGTCGTGATGGCGGCGGCAAACACCGTGTTGCCGGGCTATTCTCGCATGATCGACTCGCTCTTTGGTGGCATTAGCCAGAGCTGGGACAACTCCTCGGCCCAGACCGACGGCCTTGACCTGCAGTACAACAAGGCCGACTACACCACCGAGACCATCAAAGACGCCGAGAAGGCCCTCGACCAGCAGCTCGCCGCCGAGGGCGTTGTCATGGTGCAGAACGACGACGCGGCCCTGCCCGTGGCGGCCGGTACCACCTTTAGCTTCTTTAGCATCAACTCTCGAACCTTGGGCAGCTCTCAGTCGATGCTCACGATGATGACCGGCAGCTCGTCTACCAGCGACGGGTTGAACTCGGCCCTCGAGGCGCACGGCCTTTCTGCCAACACCACGCTGCAGGACTTCTACGCCAACGGCGCGGGCAAGGACTACGTCCAGGGCTCCGGCTCGGTGAGCTACGGCGACGACGAGGACTTCTCGATCAACGAGTGCCCCCTCAGCGTGCTGCAGGACGCCGACGTGCTGGGCTCTTGCGAGGGCACCACGCCCGTCTTTGTCATGAAGCGCGTGGCCGGCGAGGGCCGCGACGCCCCGCGCTCGATGTACAACCACGCCACCAAGGACGAGGATAAAATCAAGAACTACCTCGAGCCCGATTCCACCGAGCTCGAGATCTTGCGCTACATCAACGACAACTTTGACAACGGCATCGTGATCGTGAACTCGGCCGTTGTGGTCGAGCTCGACTGGCTGGCTCAGTTCCCCAACATCAAGTCGGTCCTGCTCGTGCCCTCTACCGGCACCAACGGCATGGACTCGCTGGCGGGCATCCTTGCGGGCGACGTCAACCCCTCGGGCCGCACCGTCGACACCTTTGCCGCCGACGCCCTTAGCTCGCCTGCCGCCCAGAACTTTGGCGACTACCAGTACACCGACGAGGATGGCAACCTTACCAAGTACAACTACGTGAGCTACGCCGAGGGCATCTACGTGGGTTACAAGTACTACGAGACCCGTTACGAGGACGCGGTCCTGGGCCAGGGCAACGCCGGCGACTACGACTATGACAGCCAGGTCGTTTACCCGTTTGGCTACGGCTTGTCCTACACCACCTTCGAGTGGTCGGATTTCTCGACGTCTTGGCAGGGCAAGGAGTGCACCGCCACGGTGACCGTCACCAACACCGGCGACGTGGCCGGCAAGGACGTCGTGGAGCTCTATGCCCAAAGCCCCTACACCGATTACGACCGCGCAAACGGCGTCGAGAAGGCCGCGGTGCAGATGGTGGGCTACGCCAAGACCAAGCAGTTGGAGCCCGGCGAGTCCCAGACCGTGACCGTCACCTTCAACGAGTCCGAGCTCAAGGCCTATGACGCCAACGGCGCCGGTACCTACATCCTGGACGCGGGCACCTACTACGTCACCGCCGGCCGCGACTCGCACGACGCCGCCAACAACGTCCTGGCCGCCAAGGGCGCAGCCACCGCGACCAGCGGAAACGCCGCGATGTGCGCCACCTACGTGCCCGCCAACACCACGGTTGACACCACCACCTACGCCACCGACGACTACAGCGGCGAAGAGATCACCAACCAGCTCTCCGACGCCGCCTTTGACGGCACCCAGCTCACCCGCGCCGATTGGGAGGGTACCTTCCCCACCCACGACGGCACCCCTCTTGAGGGCATCGTCTCTACCTGGGGCAACGAGATCAACGGCACCATCGACGGCCAGCCCGCCTCGCTTCTCTACACCAAGACGGCCGGCGCCGATCTTCTCGCCAAGCTGGACTCCACCGATTCGGGCAACCCCACCGACGACTCGACCTTGACCGACGAGCCCGTCTACGGCGCCAAGAACGGCCTTACCCTGGCCGACCTGCGCGGCCTTTCCTATGACGACCCCAAGTGGAGCGACCTTCTGGACGAGCTGACCCCCGACGACTACGACCTGTCCATCGCGCGCGGCGGCTACGGCACCGAGCACCTGGACTCGGTGGGCAAGCCGTTTAACATCGACGCCGACACCGCCTCGGGCCTGATTTACGGCGGCACGGGCTATACCTTTGCCGGCCCGCTGATGCTCGCGCAGACCTACAACCAGGACCTGGCGCTTGAGTACGGCCGCCTGATCGGCAACGAGGCCCTGCTCGGAGGCGCCACCAACTGGTACGCGCCCTCGATGAACATCCACCGCACGGCCTTCTCGGGCCGCAACGGCGAGTACTACTCCGAGGACAGCTTCCTTTCTGGCAAGACCGCCTCGCTGCAGATTTACGGAGCAGCTGAGAAGGGCTTCTTTGCCACGATCAAGCACTTTGCCTTCAACGACCAGGAGAACCACCGCGGCGACCGCGAGGGCCAGTACTCCATCGCCACGTGGGTGGGCGAGCAGGCTGCGCGCGAGATCTACCTCAAGCCGTTTGAGATGTGCATGAAGGTGGGCGACGTCGAGCTCAACTACGTCAAGACCAACGACGACGGCACGTACGAGAACGCGACGACCACGATCCGCGCCTGCCAGGGCGTCATGACCGGCTTCAACCGTATTGGCGCCACGTGGACCGGCGGCTCGTACGAGCTGCTTACCGGCATCGTGCGCACCGAGTGGGGCTTCGACGGTTGGATCATCACCGACAACGCCAACACCGGCGTCTTTATGGACGCGGCGCAGATGATCCGCGCGGGCGGAGACACCAAGCTCACCTACCTTGACCTGGCCTCTTCTATGGGCATGTGGAGCTTCGACAAGACCAATACGGCCGACTACCACTATGCTCGCGAGGCGCTGCACCACCTGCTGTATCTCACGGCCAACAGC
This sequence comes from Bacteroidaceae bacterium, assembly GCA_963658035.1. Taxonomy (GTDB): domain Bacteria; phylum Actinomycetota; class Coriobacteriia; order Coriobacteriales; family Atopobiaceae; genus Paratractidigestivibacter. The sequence continues at coordinate 2,993 of CAVKOL010000086.1, read as the reverse complement.
AACGCGATGAACGGCGCGATGCCGGGCAGCGTGCTTAAGTACGACCTGAGCTTCACGGGCAAGGTGCGCGTGGGCGCCAACGTGGTTGGCGTCGCGGGCCTGGGCCTCATCGGCTTCACTGCTTGGCGCAACCACGTCAAGCGCAAGGCCGAGCGCGCCGAGTAACGCGTCGCGCGGCGATTTTGCATCACCCTCCCCACGACGGGCGGGCGCCGAGGTTTGGCGCTCGCCCGTTTTTTCTCGCCGCCGGGGGTTGGGGGCGCGCGGTGCGCGGGAATCGGGGGTTGTCAGTAGGTTTGGGCGAGGGCGTGCGCGCGAATCGGGGATCGTCAGTAGTTTTTCTCGCCGCGGAGACCTTAGTGCGGAGAAGGGCTTTGCAAATCCGCAGGTAGATGAGGTGCGGCCGGGCGAGGGCGGGCTTGAGGGGCTCGCAAAAGTACTGACGACCCCCGATTCCCGCGCACTTCTCGGTAAAAAGTACTGACAAGCCCAAATTTTGGCGCAGGTTTCTAGGCGAGAAATAAGCCTCGCTTAGGGGGCGATGTTGTGCGGAGAAGCCTGGCTTTGCCTTAATATAATCCGAGGTAAAAATGCAAAAACCGCCGGGGCTTCCGCCATCTGCGGACAGCTTGGTTGCTAATCGGAGGAAGTAATGAAGAAGAGGTTCCTAAGCGTCCTGCTCACCTTGTGCATGGTGACGCAGCTCATGCCCACGAGCGCGCTGGCGGCGCAGGTGGAGGCGGCGAGCAACGCGTTTGCGCCCGACGTCGCCACCGTCTCTGACCAGGGCGTCGATGGCGACAAAGGGGGGGCGGACGACCTTGACCTCATCGCCGACGATCAAGAGGCGCCGGACGAGCAGGGCCTCAGCGACGAGCAGCCGCTGACGGGCGACGATACCCCCTCCGACGACGAGACGCCGGTGAACAGCACCCACACCCACCGCATTTGCGGCAAGGCCGACTGCACCGACACCGCGCACGCCGACGTCAAGTGGACGGCCTGGGGCAAGACCGACAGCCTCCCTACGAGCGAGGGCGACTACTATCTGACGGATAACGTAACCCTTTCCGACACATGGAGAGTCAGCGCCAATATCAACCTCTGCCTCAACGGCAAGACCATCATTGGCGCAAGCGGTAAGGGCGTTATCACCGTCGCCGGCGGCGCGAGCCTCGCCATCACCGATTGCACCACCGACAGCACCAAGGTCGGCAAAATCACCCACAACTCCGACGAGACGGGCCGCGGTATCTACAACCAAGGCACGCTCACCCTCTGGAATGGCAGCATAACGGGAAATGCGGTCAGCGGCTTGAACGGCGCCGGTGTTTATAACGGGGGCGCATTCACCATGTACGGCGGCGAAATCACCGGCTGCTCCTCTGCCTTGGCCGACGGCGGCGGCGTGTACAACAACGGCACGTTCACGATGTCCGGCGGCAGCATAACGGAAAACAGTGTTGCCAGTACTGGCGACAGCAGCAATGACAAGGGCGGCGGCGTGTACAGTTGCGGCACGTTCAATGTGTCCGGTAGCGCTGTCATCAGCAACAACGTCAAGGGCGGAACGATTACGGACGGCGTTCTCTCCGGTGGCACGGCCAACAACGTCTGTCTGTACAACGACAAAACAATCGCGGTCGAGAGCAGCAAGCCCATGGACGGCGCTGCCAAGGTCTACATCACCGGCGCAGAGGATCAGACTGTCGTCACCGGCACGACTGACCCCACGGGCTTCTACTGCGACGCCGAGGGTTATGAGCTGGTGTCGGATAGCGATGCCGGCCTGAAGCTGGCAAAGGCAAAGATACGGGAGCATGAGCACTGCATCTGCGGCGGCACGACAAACATCGGTGACCATACGGAGCACGCAAGCGTCACATGGACAAGGTGGACGGGCACTGATAGCCTCCCCACGGACGCGGGATATTACTACCTGGCAAATGATGTGCAGCTCTCTAGCGTGTGGACGGTCGACAGCGGCGTCGATATCAAGCTCTGCCTCAATGGGAAAACCGTCACCGGCGCAAACCGGCAGTCGGTTATTAACAATAAAGGCACTCTGACCATCACGGACTGCACCACCGACTCCGCCAAGGTTGGCAAAATAACCCACAAGGACGGAGAAACCGGCAACGGCATAGCCTGTAGCGGCGCGCTTTATCTATACAACGGCAGCATCACCGGCAACACCGTAAACTGGGACGGAGGCGGCCTGAATCTCGGCGGCGGCAGCCTCAACATGTATGGCGGTGAGTTCTCCAATAACAAAGCGACCGGCGGCAAGGGTGGCGGCGCCGTGTATGTTGGTTGCGGCAGTTACTTTAATTTGTATGCCGGCAGCATCACCGGAAACACCGCCGACGGCGGCGGATACGGTGGCGGAGTGATCGTCGACGGCAACGACATTGCCGGCTGGAGCGGCAACTTCAACATGCGCGGCGGCGTTATTTCCGGCAACTCCGCCGATTACGGCGGCGGCGTATACAACAAGAACGCGTTCACTATGTCCGGCGGCAGCATCACCGGCAACTCTGCCAGCAGCACAAACGGCGGTGGCGTTTATATCTTCGGGAACGAACATACTGTCTGTAACATATCCGGCAACGCAACAATTGCTAACAACGTCTGCGGCGGCACGGCGAACAATGTCTACCTGGACGGCGAGAAGACAATCACGGTCGCTGCGGTTGGCATGGGCAGCACCGCCGAAGTCTACATCACCGGAACGGATGGGCAGACCGTTGTCACCGGCACGACCGAAACCACGGGCTTCTACTGCGACAACGGGAACCTTAAATTCCAAGCGGACGATACCAGCAACAGCTTAAAACTCGTGGCAAGCACGCACCCCCACTGCGTCTGCGGCGATGCGAGTTGTGAAAAAACGGACGGCGGTCACAGCGGGAAAATCGATTGGAAGAAGTGGGAGAGCACCGACAGTCTCCCCGCGACGGAGGGCTACTACTATCTGACGGATAACGTAACCC
>CAVKOL010000085.1:0-11040 GCA_963658035.1 Bacteroidaceae bacterium | reverse complement strand
CTTCTCGCCGACGGCATCTTGACCCCTGCCGTCACCGTCACCACCGCCATCGAGGGCCTGCGCACCATCCCGGCCGGCTACGCGCTTTTGGGAGCCGGGCAGTCCAAGGTCGTGATCATCACGATCCTTATCGTGTGCGTGCTGTTTGCCGTGCAAAAGGCCGGCACCTCGTCCATCGGTAAGGCGTTTGGCCCCATCATGACGCTGTGGTTCTTGTTCCTGGGCGGCGCGGGTCTTCTCAACATGTTCAGCAACCCCGTGGTGCTCAAGGCCCTGAACCCCATCTACGGCATCCAGTTCTTGGTGAGCCCCGTCAACAAGAGCGGCCTGCAGGTCATGGGCTACGTGTTTCTCGCCACCACCGGCGCCGAGGCCCTGTACTCCGACATGGGCCACGTGGGCAAGTCCAACATCTACGTGTCCTGGCCCTTCGTGAAGGCGTGCCTCATCCTTAACTACCTGGGACAGGGCGCCTGGCTTCTGGGCTGCGACCCGGCAGACCCCGCCCTTACCGGCGTGGTCAACCCCTTCTACCAGATGCTGCCCGAGATGCTGCGCCCCTTTGCCATCGTGCTTTCTGCCGTGGCGGCCATCATCGCCTCGCAGGCCCTGATCACCGGCTCGTACACCCTGGTGTCCGAGGCCGTGCGCCTGGACCTCATGCCCCACATGCGCATCAACTATCCTTCCGAGACCAAGGGCCAGCTCTACATCCCGCTGGTAAACAACATCATGTGGGTGGGCACAATCTTCATCATCTTGTTGTTCCAGACCTCGGAGCGCATGGAGGCCGCCTACGGCCTGGCCATCACCGTCACGATGCTGATGACCACCACGCTTCTTACCAGCTACCTGGCCTTTATTCGCAAGAAGCCGGCGTTCGCGGCCCTGTTTGCCGTGGTCTTTGGCGCGATCGAGCTGATGTTTTTTGCCTCGTGCCTCACCATGTTCTTTGACGGCGGCTACGTCATGATTATCCTGGCGGCGGCCCTCTTCATCGTGATGTACGTCTGGCGCCGCGGCACCGCCATCGAGCGCACCCAGACGGTTTATCTGCCCGTCGACAAGTACCTGGACCAGCTCTTTGACCTGTCGCACGACGAGGACTATCCCCTCTTGGCCGACAACCTTGTGTTTCTCACCAACGACTCGTCCTTTGACAAGCTGGACCGCGACGTTTTGTACTCTATCCTGGACAAGCGCCCCAAGCGCGCGAAGGCCTACTACTTCCTTAACGTCCAGGTGACCGACGAGCCCTTCACGCACGAGTACATCGTCAACAACTTCGACACCGATTTCTTGTTCAAGATCCAGCTGCGCCTGGGCTTCAAGGTCAACCAGCGCGTGAACACCTACCTGTACCAGATCGTGGCCGACCTGGTGGAAAACAACCAGATCGCCTCGCAAAACCACAAGTACTCGATCTACCGCGAGCACTCCAACGTGGGAGACTTCCGTTTTTGCCTGATCCGCAAGGTTGTTTCTCCCGAGACGGACATGCGCGGCTTTGACCAGCGCGTCATGGAGTTCAAGTACCTGATTCGCCGCATGTGCGGAAGCCCCGCCAAGTGGTACGGCCTTGAGAGCTCGAGCATCATCTTCGAGTACGTGCCGCTGTTCTCCAAGACCAAGCGCCAGCACAAGTTGACCCGCGTCCAGATGGCCGACGCCGCGCCCTCCTCGCCCAAGCGCCTGGTTGCGACCACCGTCGAGGCCGCTACCGCCGCAGCCGTCACCGAGCCCGTGGTCGAGGACGAGGACGACAACAACGACCTCTTCTCTTCTGCGATGCGCCACAAGCGCATGGAATACGTCCGCGAGGCCGGCAAGACCCTTCTTGGCGGCGACACCGCCAGCTTCAAGCCCCTGGTCTTGAGCGAGGACGACGAAGACGACGAGACGGACGACGCCCTCGTCTCCGACGCCGACAACACGACGGCCCCCGCGCCCACGGCGCCCGAGGACGCTCAGTAATTTCTATTCACTACAGACCCGCCCCACCCATGGAACTAAGAACCCCCGGTCGCGATTTGACTCGCGACCGGGGGTTCTTTTTTGTTCGCGAAGCGTTTGCGGGGTGCAACCCCGCCAAACGCAGGGCCCCCGCCGGATTTTGTCGATGGCGCAGTTCCGCATGAGCCGGACGTGACTTAATGTCACGTCCGTGCGAATCAGGACTGTTTGAGCACAGCGACAAAATCCGGCGGGGGCCCGGAGGGACAGCAGTTCTTCTCGCCGCCTACCGCTCCGCCATAGGCACGTACTCCCCGCCACTCATAATCGAGTTGTAAGCCGGTCGAATGATGCGTCCCGCTCCGTAGAGCTCTTCCATGCGGTGGGCGGTCCACCCCGCTAGGCGCGCCATGGCAAAGATGGCCGTGTACATGTCCTGCGGGATGCCCAGCATCGAGTAGATGAAGCCGGTGTAGAGGTCGATGTTGGCGCACACGGGCTTGGTCGTGCCCTTGACGTCGCGCATGACCTGGGGGCCGAGCTTCTCGATGTTCTCGAGCAGCTGCAGCTTGCGCTGGCGGCCCTTGGCCTCGGCGAGCTTGCGGGCGTACTTCTTGATGATGACGGCGCGCGGGTCGCTTAAGGTGTAGACCGCGTGACCCAGGCCGTAGATCAGGCCGCTGCCGTCGAACTCGTAGCCCTGGACGATGCGGGTGAGGTAGTTGGCCACCTGGTCCTCGCTGGTCCAGTCGTCGATCTTCTCGGACGCGTCCTCGATCATGGCGCCCACCTTGGCGTTGGCGCCGCCGTGCTTGGGGCCCTTGAGCGAGCCGATGGCCGCCGCGTAGGCCGAGTAGGCGTCGGTGCCCGAGGAAGAAAGGACGCGCGTGGTGAAGGTCGAGTTGTTGCCGCCGCCGTGCTCGGCGTGGAGCATGAGCATGACGTCGAGCAGCATGGCCTCGTCGTGGGTGAAGCCCTGGTCGCCGCGCAGGACGTCGAGCAGGGTCTCGGCCATCGAGAAGCCCTCGCAGGGAGGCGGGACCAAGAGCTTGGTGCCGGTGGCCGAGGCGACGGCCGCCTCGTGGGCGACGGCGGCGGTGCGGGGCCAGCGGCCAAGGAGCGAGAGGGCCACGTCGATCTCGTGGGCCGGCGTGGTGTCGTCGGGCGTGGGATCGAAGGAGTAGAGCAAAAGCGTCGCGCGCTGCAGGACGTTCATGATGTTTTGGCTGTACGTGGTGCGCGGGAAGATGTGCAAGAAGCCCTCGGGCAGCTGGCGGCGAGAATCGATGCGGGCCTTGAAGTCAGACAGCTCGTCTGCCGTGGGAAGCGAGCCCGTGAGCAGCAGGTAGGCCGCCTCCTCGTAGCCAAAACGGTCCTCTGCCTGGGCGTTGTCGATCAGGTCGGCGATGTGGTAGCCGCGATAGATCAAGTCGCCCTCGTCGGGCACGACGCCGTTGTTGGTCTTGTTGTAGCCGTGGACGTTGGAGATCGTGGTGAGGCCGACGAGGACGCCCGAGCCGTCGGCGTTGCGCAGGCCGCGCTTGACGTCGTACTTCTCGTAAAGCTCCTGTGGGACAACGTCAACCTCTTTGAAGCCCTGGTAGAGCTTCTCGGCTACCGGCGGGATTCCCATGCCCACAGAAGGCATGGGGTAGGCGTCCGCCACATGGGTCATGGCCGAGGTGTCGAGCGAGGTTAAGCTGGGGCCGATGCCCTTGATGCCAAAGTTAGTCAACACAGCCTCCTTACGAGGGGCGCCGGCGCTGCGGGCGCGGCGCGGGGCCGGGCTTGCGGGTTACAGGCGGTACATGAACTTGAAGACCTCTTCGCGCTGCAGGGTGATCTGGACGCCCAGGGAGCCAGACAGCTCGTCCAAGGCCGCCTTCAAGGCCGAGAACTCGGTCTCGTGGCCCAGCTCGACCAGCATGGTCATCGTGAAGATGCCCTGGAGGATGGTCTGGGAGATGTCCAGGATGTTGGCGTCGCGGTTGGCGAGCTCGGTGGTCACGGCGGCGACGATGCCTGGTCGGTCGCTACCCAAAACGGTGATGATCGCGCGGTTGTTGGACTCGGTCTGCTCGGCAGCCATGCATCCTCCTTAGGTGTGAGTGCATAAAGGTTGAACGCTTATCATACCCAAACGCAGGCGGGCGCCCCCAACGTGGCCACAAGTTGATACACAACCGTTATGTGATGTTACGCGGGTTTACGCGGCGGCGATTAGGCACAGACAGACTCGAAAAGGGCGACGACGTCTTCCTTGGAACACTCCAGGGCGCACGACAGCTCCTCGAGCGAGCGGGCCTGGGCCTGCTTTAGGACGCGCTCGTAGGCCACGGGGGCCTTCTTGTTCTTCTCCTGCGCGGCGGCGATCTTGGCCTTTATCGTCTTGACCACGCGAACCGAGTCCTGGCAGGTGCCGTTGCGAACCTCTTTTTTGTAATGCTCCTCTTCCAGCGCGACGGAGCGATCGCTAAAGGCGTCGAGGTCCATCGTGGGGTAGTTCTCGATGACGCGGCGCGCCTCGGCGCCGGTGAGGATGGGGCGCAGGCGCGACTCGGAGGCAACGGGGTAGCTGATGTGCATGGGGCGCAGCTGACCCATGGGAAGCAGCTGGTACGTGGCGTCGGCTCCTTGCGTCACATCCTCTACCCTGCAGACTCCCTGACCCGGATGGACAACGTACTCGCCGACTTGATACATGCTGTTTTCTCCCTTCACGTGACACAAGTATACACCCGTGCTTGGAAGGACTTTACAAAATCCACAGGTAGGCGGCTTGTGCAGGAAGTTACACGACATGCGTTAGTTCGAGGTTTGATACCGCGAGGGGTGCGGCGCCGAGGGCGGCGGCACGGGGCTCGCGGCAAGCCGCCCAACAAAAAAGACGATATTGGGAATCCAAATCGCGTTTGAGCGGCGTGACGCGAGTTGACGACAACAAAACCGCAGGTCGCCGTTGGCCAAATCGGCCGTCTTGGCGCCCTGCGGCGAATTGGATTCCCAATATCGTATTTTTCTTTGGCAAAAGGAATCGCAAAGCCCACACAGTCAGCGCGCGAGGGTGTCCGTGCGCCGAAATTGGCACTCGTCAGTAGGATTTACGGATTTGCGCGCCAAAATCGCCACTCGTCAGTAGTTTCTCTCCCAAATTCAAAGGTTGCCAGAAGAGCCGATTTACAAAACTGCAGGTAGATGAGTTGATGGTCTCGTGCGCCTGGGGTTTACAGGCCGCAAAAGTGCCGACAAGCGCCATATTGGGCGCACATAAGAACCTGCGCATACTGACGAGCCTCGATTTTGGCGCACCGGAACCGGCGACGAACGGCAGGCGCCCCCGCAGGCGCTAGTCGACGACGGTAATCTTGGTGATGACGGGCTGGTTGGCGGCGGCAACGGTGCCGTTCGAGTCCTCTACCTGGACCTTCTCGCATATGGCATCGACGACCTCGATGCCCGAGGTGACGTTGCCAAAGGCGGCGTACTGGCCGTCCAAGCTGGTAGTGGTCTTGTGCATGATGAAGAACTGCGAGCTGCCCGAGTCGTAGGCCGACGAGCGCGCCATCGAGATCGTGCCGCGCACGTGGCTGATGGGGTTCTCGACGCCGTTTTTGGAGAACTCGCCCTTGATGTTTTGGCTGGAGCCGCCGGTGCCGTCGCCGTTAGGGTCTCCGCCCTGGATCATGAAGCCGCTGATGATGCGGTGGAAGGTAAGGCCGTCGTAGAAGCCCTCGTTGGCGAGGTTGCAGAAGTTCGAGACCGAGATGGGCGCCACGTTGGCGTTCAAGGCCAGCTCGATGGTGCCGTAGTCGGCGACCTCGATGGTCACGTGGTGGGTGCCTGTGCCGTAGGGGTCGTCGGAGGCCACCGAGTCGATGAGCGACGAGCTAGAGGACGTCGTCGAGGTCGTGGACGTGGACTCGCCGGTGCCCGAGGTCTTCTGGGCAGACGAGGACGACTCGGACGATGACCCCGAGCAGGCAGAAAGCCCGGCCGCGGCTACGGCGGCGAGAGGGGCTGCAAGGCAAAAAGAGCGGCGCGAGAGCTGCGACATGGGCAAGGTTCCTTCCTAGGCGGTTTTCTCCCCACCTTACCACCTCTTGCCTTTAAGGTTGCGTTTAGCCTGCTTAACTGGCGATTCAACGATTTGCTGTGTGTTTGCACGGGCCTCTCGCCGCGTCTGGAAGGGCCAGCGCGGGGCGATACTTGCAGCATCGGGATGATCGCGGGTGTACTTCTCCTCTTCCCTCTTCAAGGTCGCATCCCTGTTGGCCAATGGCTCCCGCGACCATCCCGCCTACGAAAGGAGAGCCATGAGAAGCATTGAGTCACAGTCCGACGCGCTGTTGCGCAAGGTGGGTATCGCGGTGGTCACCGGGGCCCTGGTCCTCTCGACGCTTCCCACGGCAGCCATCGCGGCCGAGATCTCGCAGACGACGGCGACGACCTCGACCTCTACCTCGGAGCCAGGCCCGGCATCGGCAGACGGCGAGAAGCCCGGCGAGCCCCCTTCGGGCGGCATGGGCGGCGGCGAGCAGGACGGCCAGCCCGGCGAGCCTCCCGACGGCGGCGGCATGGGCGGCCCCGGCGGAGCGGGCGGCGGCGCCAACACGATGACCTTTGACTACACCGGCAGCTACTCGGGCGCCGTCGTGGCAGACGGCACGACGGCCGAGGCTTCTGACCAGGCCTTTGATGCCTCCACGGCCGACCAGAACGCGGCCCTGGCCCAAAACGGCGGGACCTTGAGCTTGACGGGCGTCACCTTGACCAAGTCCGGCGACGACACCAACGGCGATAATTGCAACTTTTATGGCCTGAACTCGATCTTGCTTGCCGTGGGATCGGGCACGACCGCCAAGATCTCGAACAGCAGCTTGTCTGCCACCAGCGAGGGCTCCAACGGCATCTTTGCCACCAACGACGCCGTTGTTTGGGCCAAAGGCGTGAGCATCTCGACCACGGCGGGCAACTCGCGCGGCCTTGACGCCACCTACGGCGGCACCATCGTGGCCGACGACGTCACCGTCAACACGCAAGGCGACCATTGCGCGGCCGTCGCCACCGACCGCGGGGGCGGCAACGTGAGCGTCACCAACTCAACCTTGAACACCCAGGGCTCGGGCTCGCCGATCCTTTACTCCAACGGCGACGTGGAGGTCTCGGGCGTCACGGGCACTTCTGTCGACAGCCAGCTCGTGGGCATGGAGGGCCTCAACACGGTGCTGATCAACAACTCGACGCTGACCAGCACAAACACCGAGAAAACCGCGTCTGACCCGGTGGCCGACGGCATCATCATCTACCAGTCGACCTCGGGCGACGCCGAGTCGACGACCGGCGAGACGGCCACCTTCCAGGCCGCGGATTCCACGCTTTCGAGCGCCATCCAGTCGGGCTCGATGTTCTACGTCACCAACACCTCGGCAGACATCGTCTTGAAAAACACCGTGCTGGACTTCGACTCCACGGCTGCTGACCTGCTGCTGGTTGCCGGAAACGACGCCAACAGCTGGGGCAAGGCGGGCTCAAACGGCGCCACGGTGAAGTTCACGGGCATTTCTCAGCAGCTGGACGGCGACATCGACGTCGACACGATTTCCTCGGCAGATGTCCACCTCACGCAGGGCACCGTCTGGACGGGCGCGGCGAGCATCAGCGAGAACGAGAACGGCTCGACCTCGACGACGCCCCTTACCGTGAACATCGACGCCACGTCCACGTGGGTCGTCACGGGCGACTCGACCGTCTCGGCGCTTAACGTGGTTGACGGCGGGCAGGTGATCGACGCCGACGGCAACGCCGTGACCATCGTGTGCGACGGCAAGACTGTGGTCGAGGGCACTTCTGCCTACACCGTGACCGTGACAGGCAGCTATTCCACCAGCTACGACATCTCCAACGCCGGCGAGCTGAGCCAGAGCCTGATCGACCGCAGCGCCTTTGACGCCGAGTACGGCTGCGAGACGACGTTTGCGATGGGCGACGCGGCCAAGACGGCGAGCACGACAACGGTGAGCAGTGCGTCTACCAGCGGCGATACGAGCGATACGTCTAACTCAGGCGGCTCTTTTTGGGACGCCTTCGTGAGCTGGTTCAAGAGCCTCTTTGGCATGGCATAGGTGGCCGGGCGGCCCCGGCCCCTTAGGATTTGAGGCTTGTCGGAACCGCGCCTTTACGTTTGGGGACTTGTCGGAACGCGCATTTTACGTTTGGGGACTTGTCGGAACGCACGCTTTACGTTTGAGGGCTTGTCGGAATCAAATTTTACCGACAAGCCCTCATTTTTAAAGGTGGGCTTCCGACAAGCCCTCATTTTTAAAGATCCGGCGAGAAAAACTTCCGACAAGTCCCAAAACGTAAAGGGGACCGCGCCGCGAAACCGCGCCGCTCCCCTACCCGCAGCAGGAGATGACCCACGCCAGCAGGTTGGCCGTCGCGGTGCCGGCACGCTCGGCCAGCACGTGGCCCTGGCCCCACACCGGGGTGTACGCCACGCTGGCCACGCCGTCGTACTTGGACAGCGCCAGCGCGATGTTGGGCGCCGTGCAGGCCGAGACGTCGGTGTCGAGAAGACCCTCGTTGATGCGCCAGTACGGCGCCACGGTGGCCTGGCCGTAGCCCTCGTAGTGGCCGGACAGCCAGTACAGCGGGTTCATCATGGCAACGCGGGTCGCCATGTCGGTGTCCAGCGAGTCGGTCTTCTCAAGGTCATCGTCCCAGTCGGTGATATAGGAGCTCACCCAGTCGGGGCAGGCCATGTAGACCGTGGCGTTCTTCTCGATAAGGCCGGCGATCGTCGCGTCGAAGTGCAGCGTGGACTCCTCGCCGATGCCAAAGAGCTGGTTGGTCTTGGAGCTGCGGTCGGGCTGGTCGAACGGCGCGGCCTTGCCCTTGGCGCCGCGCAGGTGAAGCGCGTAGTCGCGCAGGCTCTGGACCGAGACGCTCTGCTTGCGCAGGTTGTAGTTGATCCACCAGTAGTCGGCGTTCAACTCGGAGAAGTACGTCTGGGCCGAGTCGTAGATCGTGGACTGCACCTGGGTCGCGCCCGAGGCGGTGGTCGTCGTGGTGGTGGTCGTGGTCACGCCGGTAGTCGCGGTCCCGGTGGCCGTCGCGGCCTCGGAGGCCGCCGCGTCGGTCGCGCCCGCGGCATCGGTACCCGTCGTCGTGGTCCCCGTCGTCACCGCCGAGCCGTCGTCGGCCACGGTCGACGTCGACGTGACCAGGTTCTGGGTCTGCGCCGCCGCCTCGGCCGCACGGGCCGTGAGCAAGTTGGGGTCGCCGGGGAAGGTGGGCTCGTCCACGCGCTGCGGCGTGTAGGTGTACGGGAAGGCCGTGTTCTGCACAAACCACGTGGCCGCGTCGTCCAGGTTGGCGAGAAGCGCGGTGGCGTAGCTGCCCATCGTGTAGGCGCCGCCCTCGGTCTCGTCCAAGGTGAGCTGCTCGTCGTCGGCGTTGCGGAAGTCCATCTGGTTGACGTACTCGCCGTAGGCGGCGGCCAAATCGTCGGACAAAGCGCCGGTCCAGGTGCCGTCGGCGCGGGTGTCCTCGCCGGCGTACTGGCCGCAGGACCACTCGTAGGCGGCGTTGGCCGTGTCGTAGGAGGTCATCGGGCACCAAGACGCGCTGCCCGCGATGTTGTCAGAGATGGTGTTGCCCTTGGCGTCGTGGGTCACGGCGCCGATGGAGGTGAGATAAGGCTCGTACAGGGCCGCGCCGCCGGAGGAACCCAGCACCGCCGACACGCCGCCGCCCGCGCCAAAACCAAAGACAAAGACGCGCGAGGTGTCGCAGGGAAGCGACTCGGCGTTGTAGCGCAGGTAGCGCACGGCGGCCTTGAGATCCACCACAGGCCAAGGGGCGCCGCCGGGGAACAGCTCGTTTTTGCCGCTGGCGGTGTCGTAGCCCGCGCTGCGGCCGCGGAAGCCGGCGTAGACGTAGATGCAGCCGGCGCTAAGGTAGGGCGCCAGGCCCTCGTAGGAATAGGCGGTGGGGCTCGTCTGCGCGCTCAGCGTGGCAGTGTTGATCGGCATCAAAACCGGCGCGGTGGCCGCAGTGAAGTTGCCCACGACGGCCTTCTCGTTAACGGTGCAGGTATACGAATTGCCGTTCTTCTCGCCGGTAAAGTACTTGCCGGGCACAAAGATGGCCAGGGACTCGTAGGTCGTGGTCGCCGGCTCTTTGCAGTAGGCAAGGCCCAGCTGGTAGTAGACGTCGTTGTCCTCGTCGTACTTCCAAGAGCCCATGTTGATGGCCAGGTCCTTGAACTCCTCGAGGTTGACCTGCGGCTGGTTTGACTCGGCGCTGTCAGTGCTGCCCTGGTCCTGGTTGCTGTCCGGCTTGGAGCAGCCGGCCACGGTCGAGGCCGCGCCCACCGAGGCCAAGGCCAGGAACTGTCTTCTGGTAAAGCCCATGATGTCTTCTTTCTACTTGGTCTCGCGGACGCCCTTGACCTTGGTGACCTGCTTGTCGTTGCGGCGATCGGTGCCCCAGAAGCACACCGACACCATGCCGGGGCCCACGTGCGCGCCGATGGTCGGGCCGATGGTGGGGCGCAGGACCTCAAGGCTGTCGTCAAGGCGGCGCAGCTCGGCGGCCACGTTGAAGCCGTCGTCTGCCACGTCGGCGTCGCCCACGGCGCAGGTGTTCTTCTGGCCGTCCAAAACGTGGGTCTTGTCGTAGTAATCGACCAGCTTGCGCAGGCCCTTCTTGCGGCCGCGTGCCACCGAGCGGATGCCCAGCGTGCCGTCCAGGTTGAAGTGGAGAAGGGCCTTGACGTCCAGCGCGTCGCCGATCACGGCCACGCCCTTGGGCAGGCGGCCGCCGCGGTGCAGGGCGTCCAGGTTGTCGACCATGAAGAGGGTGTGCACGTGGTAGCGCGCCTCCTCGGCCCACATGACCAGCTGCTCGGCGTTGAGGCCGGCGTCGCGCTGGTTGCAGGCCTCGTTGACCAGCAGGGTAAGCGCGGTCGAGGCGATCTTGGTGTCGATCACGTAGATGCGCACCTCCTCGTCGGGGTGCGCCTCCTTCAAGCGGTCGAGGCTCATGACGGCGCCGTTGTAGCCGCCCGAGATGCCGCTCGAGATG
>CAVKOL010000084.1:0-11227 GCA_963658035.1 Bacteroidaceae bacterium | reverse complement strand
GCCGCAAAATTCGCCGCAAAACGCTCCCGCAATTTGGCCCGAGGGGCGCGGCAAGGCGGGCGGCCCGCGCCGCCGCCACTGCTATCTGCGCGCGTTTGGGGACTCGGTCACCCGCGTGAACCCCCGAAGAGCTGTGTTTTTTGACCCTTTCGCCGGTGCCCGGCTACAGCGACCTAAAGCGCTTCTTCGGGTCTCCGACAGACCACTCGATGTCGATGACCTGCACGAGGGCGCGGCTCTCGTCAACCAGGTAGTAGAGCGTGAACGGCGTTCCGGAAAGCGGCAGGTACCTGCAGGGGAACGGGGGAGTGGCCGCAGGGTAGTCGGGGCGATACTCGGGGCCCGCGAAGGGGAACTCGGCGAGCATGCCGACGGACTGCTCGATTCTGGCCAGCGTTTCCTCTCGGCTCACGTTCTCGAGAAGGAACAGCTCGACGGAGTTGGTGAGCTCGACCTTAAACATCACGCGCCCCAGCCTTTGGCGGCGCGGATGCGGGCGAAGGCGTCAGGCGCGTCGGAGACCTTGCCGTCGCGTGCCTCTTGGTAGCCGGCGAGAATGCCCTGGTAGACGTCCATCTCGCGGTCGCGTTCCTCTTGACGGCGAGACATCGCGCGGTCGAAGGCCTCCGCGTCCATCACGACGACGGCGCTCTTTCCGTTGCGCGTGAGGTAGAGCGGCTCGGCCGTCTCGCTGAGGCGCGAGATCACGGCGCTTTGGTTGCGGTTGAAGTCGGCCAATGACGTGACGGCAGGCATAGTTCCTCCCATGCATAAGAACAACAGTAAATTTACTGCGATTGTAGCAGTTTCCTGCTTGATCGCCGCCTACCAGTCCAAATCGTACTTCTCGGCGTAGGCCTGGGCGTGGGCCATAAACCAGTCCTGGTCCTGGGCCCAGCGAATGAAATCGGGCACGTCGACGATGGTGGCGTCGGTCTCGTGGACGGCCATGAAGGCCTCGTCCAACGAACCAACCGCAGCTTGGGGACGGTCCGGCAGGTACAGCTCGACAAAACAGGGCCTGAGCAGGGCATATGCGCCAGCGGCGCTTAGGTCGTCAAAACCGCGCAGGGCGCGCCTGGCCGCGCTCATGCGGCCCAGCTTGTACAGCAAGATCACGCGCGCCAGGTTTGACCAGGTATTTCCATGAAACGCGAAGCGGGCGTCCAGGGCATCGAAGCCTTCCTCGTCCTCGAGCCGCGCGTGCGCGATGGCCGCGGTGTAGCGAGCTCCTAGCCCGTCTTGCGGGTCGACCTCAAAGACCTGGTGCGCGGCGGCGATCGCCATCTTGGCGCGCGCCCCGTCTAGGCAAGTCCGCGCGATGGCCGCTTTAAGGCGAAGCCACGGGCGCGCGGCGATTCCCGCCACGGTCTCGTCCAGGTCAAACGCCTCTTGCGGAGCGCCGGCGGGGTAGAGGTCGTGCTCGATCGCCAGCAGGGCGTCCAGCAGCTCGTCGGGGTTCTTGTCGGCGGCGATCGCGGCGACAAGCTGCGCGTCGCTGCAGGCAGGGCACGTCTCGGCCGCCGCCTGCGCCGCCGCCGAGAGCTTGGCCAGGCGGGCCCCGCGGCGTATGAGGTACTCGTCGTCGTCAAGCAGGTCGTCGTCGTGGCGCGATGCCTCGTAGGCGCCCAAGGCATTGCCAAGGGCCAGGTAGGCGGCCTCGTCGCCGGTCTGCACAAAGCTCGCAGGGTCTGCCGCGACGGCCAGCTGCAGCTCTTGGGCCGCCTCGTTTGAAAGCTCGCCGATCTCGGCGCGACGGCGCCGCACGATCCTGCAGATAAGCTCCTCGCGCGTGTCCACTAGCGGGCCTCCTCTTCCGCTTCCCAGGCGGCCTCGGCGGCCGCGGCCTTGGGGCACATCTCGCTCACGACCTGAGCCAGCCACGTGCCCAGGACGCCGCGCCCGCTGCGGTCGTTGCCGTCCTGCAAAAGCACGATGCCCTCCGAGATGGCCAGGATAATCTCGTCCTCGCTGTACGGCTCGACGTACAGGCGGCTAAACTCGCCGTCGGGAATCTCGCCCTGGCGAATGAGCATCCGCGCGCCAGAAGGGTAGTTTTGCAGCAGCTCGCTCACCAGGCGGCGGGCGACGCCCATGTCGTGGCGACGGTGAGCCAGCGCGATTCTTGCCAGCGTCATCCAGGCATCGGGCACGGTGCGCTTGGGGCAGATCTTGGGGTAGCGAGAAGCAAGCGCGTCCAGCCCGGCCTCGTCTTCTAACTTGGCGTAGGCGTAGGCCATGGTGAAGCGCACGTCGCACGAGTCGTGCGGGTCGCTTTCCAGCAGGCGTTCGCCCAGCTCAAGAACCTTGTGGTTGCGGCCAATGATCAGGGCCTCCTCGGCCATGCAGGCAAGCCAGCGCCAGTAGGGGCGCATGGCGATCTCGCCCGCCAGGGTGCTGCGCTCGGGGTCGCGCTCGTCAAAGGCCGCGTCGCGGGCGGCCTCGCAACTGCGCTGCACCTCGTCGACCTTCTCGGCGAGAAAAGCAAAGCGCTCGCTTATCGACGTGGCGCGCGACGAGGACTCCATGCGCTGCGCGTCAAAGCAGTTGGGGTCAAGCGAGAGGGCCTCGCCCAGCAGCTGGTGGCCGCGCTCGATGAGCTCGGCGCCGGCGTTCTCGGCGGCAAAGGGGAGCTGGTAGTCGATGACATCGGTGGCAAGGGCGACCAGGTTAAAGGCGCGGTCGGCGTCGGTTTGCGGCAGGCCGTCGCGGTCCTGGGCGTAGCGCTGGCCAAAACCGGCGAAGGCCTTGGCGGCGCTTAACGGGTCCATCTCCTCGAGCGAGCGGGAAAACGCGAGACCCAGGCGCTGGTAGTCCTCTTTGCGTGCGTTATGTGCCACTGGTATCAAATCCTTTCTTCGTACACCCATGGTACCCAACGCGCACCCGCCGTGCTTGCTCGCCTGCTTATCTCGCCGTTTGTTGCCTTTCTCGCCGCAGTTTCTACACGCCGACTATTCCGTGGGCGGCACTATATTTTCCGTGAGAGAAAGTGGTGTAGACCAGTTAACAAAAAGGCAATACTGTAAGCGTGTGAACTTGCGCCCGGTGGCCCGAGGGGGGCTAAGCCGGGCCTCTCATCACCAATAAACAGCAGGTAGGCTGCTGTTTTAATTCCGGCACGGGGGTGCCGGCATAGAATTGGAGGAGAGTTATGGGACGTTTCACCAATCCGCGTGACCTGTACTTTGGCGAGGGCGCCCGCCACGAGATCAAGAACCTCAAGGGCGCCAAGGCCCTCGTGGTTTCTGGCGGCGGCTCCATGCGTCGCGGCGGCTTCTTGCAGGATGTCCAGGCCGACCTCGAGTCCGCGGGCTTCGAGGTGCAGCTCTTCGAGGGCGTCGAGTCCGATCCTTCTGTCGAGACCGTCATGAAGGGCGCCGAGGCCATGAAGGCCTTCCAGCCCGACTGGATCGTTGCCATTGGCGGCGGCTCTCCCATCGACGCGGCTAAGGCCATGTGGCTCTTCTACGAGTACCCCGAGGAGACCTTCGAGGAGGCCGTTGTTCCCTTCTCGTTCCCGCCGCTTCGCCAGAAGGCCCACTTCTGCGCCATCTCTTCGACCTCCGGCACCGCGACCGAGGTCACGGCTTTCTCGGTCATCACCGATTACGCCAAGGGCATCAAGTACCCGCTGGCCGACTTCAACATCACCCCTGACGTGGCCATCGTTGACCCCGAGCTCACCTACTCCATGCCTGCCAAGCTTTGCTCGCACACCGGCATGGACGCCCTGACCCACGCCATCGAGGCCTACGTCTCGACCGTGCACTCCATGTACACCGACGCCAACGCCCTGCACGCCATCCGCGAGATCGTCGAGTGGCTGCCCAAGTCCTATGAGGGCGACCACGAGGCCCGCCAGCACATGCACGACGCTCAGTGCATCGCCGGCATCGCCTTCTCCTCTGGTCTTTTGGGCATCGTGCACTCCATGGCCCACAAGACCGGCGCCGCGTTCTCGGGCGGCCACATCATCCACGGCTGCGCCAACGCCATGTACCTGGGCAAGGTCATCCAGTTCAACGCCAAGGACCCCGCGGCCAAGACCCGCTACGCCTACATTGCCAAGGAGGTCCTGCACCTTGCCGGTGAGACCGAGGACGAGCTGGTAGCCGCCCTGGTCCAGGAGATCCGCGATCTCAACGACAAGCTCAACATCCCGCAGGGCATCAAGAACTACGGCGAGGGCGGCGTGAAGTCCGAGACCTCCATCATCGACTACGAGGAGTTCGAGGCCAAGAAGTCCGAGGTTGCCAAGAACGCCATTGCCGACGCCTGCACCGGCTCCAACCCGCGCCAGCCCACGCAGGAGGAGATGGAGCAGCTGCTGGAGTGCGTCTACAACGACACCCCGGTCACGTTCTAGTCTTTACTTTGATGCGCGCGGCGGCTTGACGGTCATCGCGGCGAGGAAAGCCCGCCAAACCGTAACGGTTTGGCGGGCTTTTTGGTGGCGATTGGGGCCGCGCGGCGGGCCGAAAGGCCGCCTGATGCGTTTGGCGCGGCTTATCCCATAGTAAAACTGGAAACCTCAAGTACAGTGCCCGATCGGCACGGCCGCCAACTGGGCAAACGCCGCTGCCAAAGCCGCGACTACTCAGAGAAGCCGGTTTTACTATGGGATAAGCCGCGCGGGCGCGCTTGCGGGCCGCGGGCCTAGCCCAAACCGTACCCGGTGGCCTTCGATTGCGCCTCGATAAGCCGCGCGATACCCGCCTGGCCCAGGTCGAGAAGCTCGTCAAGCTGCGCGCGGGTCAAGGTCGAGCGCTCGCCCGTGCCCTGGACCTCCACGATGCCGCCGTCGCCGGTGCCCACCAGGTTGAGGTCCACGTCGGCGTGCGAGTCCTCGGGGTAGTCCAGGTCGAGAAGCGCCTGACCGCCCACGATACCGGCAGAAATCGCGGCGACCTGGCCCGTCAGGGGAAGGCGCGGCAGCTTGCCGGCTTCGACCAGGCTCATCAAGGCGCCGTGCAGCGCGACCCAGGCGCCGGTGATCGACGCGGTGCGGGTACCGCCGTCTGCCTGGATGACATCGCAATCCAGGGTGATGGTGACCTCGCCCAGGCGGTCCATGCGGCAAACCGAGCGCAGGCTGCGCCCAATCAGGCGCTCGATCTCCATGCTGCGACCCTTGCGGCCGTTGTACTCGCGCTTTGACCTGCGGTTGGTTGACGCGGGAAGCATGGCGTACTCGGCCGTGACCCAGCCGGCGTGCTGCCCCTTGCGCCACTTGGGCACGCCTTCCTCAACCGTCGCGCTGCACAAGACGCGCGTGTCGCCAAACTCGGCCAAACACGAGCCGGCCGCGTTCTTCATGACGCCGGGGGTCAAGACCACCGGGCGCATCTCGTCAAATGCACGCCCGTAGCTGCGCTTTATTTCCAAATCCTGGTCGTTGGTGCTAGCCATGCCCGTCTCGCCCTTCTCGCCACTTGCGCGCCCAAGGCGCGCCCCAACAAAACAAACCCCCGAGCCGCAATCGCGAGCTCGGGGGCCTAAAATACCTGGTGGGCGATGAGAGGTTCGAACTCCCGGCCTTGTGCGTGTAAAGCACCTGCGCTAGCCGCTGCGCCAATCGCCCAAGCGGTAATGTAGTCTACCATATACTTGCGTTTTGCCCGCATAACGACCTTTCGACCTGCATTGGACAGCATGGATACTTCAAATCTTTTTGGCATTCTCCAACTTTTACGCGAGAAGAACCTGCTGGTTGAGACCCACAACATCGACGACGACCAGGCTCGCGGCGTGGTCGTGACCGGCTGCGGCTGCGACTCGCGCGTGGTGGCCGCGGGGCACATCTTTGTGTGCAAGGGTCAGGCCTTCAAGACAGCCTACCTTACCGGCGCCATCGACCGCGGGGCCGTTGCTTATCTCTGTGACCGGGCCTTTTATGAGCGCGTGGCCTCCGGCGCGCCCGACTTCCCCGCCATCGTGGTCGCCGATTTGCGCCAGGCCATGGCCTTTGTCTCGGCCGAGGCCTTTGGCCACCCCGACCGCGCCATCAAGGTCGTGGGCATTACCGGCACCAAGGGCAAGTCGACCGTGAGCTACATGCTGCGCTCGGTCCTGGACGGCGAGAAGCCCCTTTCGGCCACCGGCGTCATGGGCTCGATCGACACCTTTGACGGCGTCGAGAACGAGGAGAGCCACAACACCACGCCCGAGGCCCCCGACCTGTGGCGCCACCTGGCCAACACGCGCGACGCGGGCCTGGCCTACATGGACATGGAGGTCTCGAGCCAGGGCCTGAAGTACGACCGCGTCCTGGGCCTGGAGCTTGACGTGGCCTGCTTCTTGAACATTGGCCGCGACCATATCTCGCCTGTTGAGCACCCGGATTTCGAGGACTACTTCGAGAGCAAGCTGCGCATCTTCGACATATGTCGCAGCGCCGCGATCAACATGGACTGCGAGCACGCCGACGTCATCGCCAAACGCGCCGAGCGTTGCCCGCGCGTCTTGCGCTTCTCGGCCCAGGGCCTGCCCGGCGCCGACGTCTGGGCAAGTGACGTCGAGACGGGCTACGGCTTTGTGAAGTTCACGGCCCACACGCCCAGCTGGGAGGGGCCGGTCACCCTGTCGATGCCGGGCCTCTTCAACGTGGACAACGCGCTGGCCACCATCGCCATCGCCGAGCTTTTGGGCCTGGGCCAGAAGGACATCGTCGAGCCGCTTTCCCACGCAAAGGTCCCGGGCCGCATGGAGCTTATCTCCACGCCGTCGCGCCGCGTGACCGCTTTGGTCGACTACGCGCACAACAAGCTGTCCTACCAGCGGTTTTTCCCCTCGGTTAAGCAGGAGTTCCCAGGCTATCGCGTGATTGCCCTGTTTGGCGCACCGGGCGGCAAGGCCTACGAGCGCCGCCAGGAGCTGCCGCAGGAAGCCGCCAAGTGGTCCGACTACCTCATCTACACCGAGGAGGACCCGGCCAACGACCCCGTGGCCGAGATTTGCCAGCAGATGGCAGACGCCACGCCCGAGGGTGCCGCCTACGAGGTCATTCTTGACCGCGAAGAGGCCATTCGCCGCGCCGTCCAGCTGGCCTACGAGGGCGAGGGCCCGGCCATCGTGTGCCTGTTGGCCAAGGGCGACGAGACCCGCCAGCACATCGGCAACGACTTTTTGCCCTGCCGCACCGACGGCGAGATCTTTGAGGAGGCCGTCCGCAAGTACGAAGAGGCGTAAAAGGCCCTTCGCGGAGCACTCGCGCGAGATTTCTTGGTTTAAATTGGGGCTGGTCGAGTAGCCGGCCCTTTTGGGACCGCATTTGCCCAGTTGGCGATCACGCCGGCTGGGCATTGTACTTGAGGGTTTCTGTTTTAAACCAAGAAATCTCGCGCGAGTGTTGCGCGCAAGCCCTTCGGCGCCTCGATTTGCCCGGATTCGCACCCGGTGGGTTAGTATGGTGGCGAGAAAACCAGGTGCCGGGCCCCGCGTCGAGGGCTCGGCGGCATAGAAAGGACCCCTCATGGCTCTGCCTAAGGTTGACATCGCAACGCTGGACCCGCAAAAGACCGTCGTCGTGGCTACGGGCAACGCCCACAAGGTGACCGAGATCGAGGCCATCCTCTCGCCCGTCATGCCGGGCACCCAGTTTGTGGCCCTGGGCCAGCTGGGCGACTTTGCCGATCCCGTGGAAGACGGCGCCGATTTCTACGAGAACGCCCTCATCAAGGCTCGCGCCGCCCAGGCCGATACGGGCCTTCCCATGGCCGTGGCCGACGACTCGGGCCTGTGCGTTGACGCCCTCGACGGCGCCCCGGGCATCTTCTCGGCCCGTTGGGCGGGCGAGCACGGCAACGACGCCGCCAACAACGAGAAGCTTCTGGTCGAGCTGGCCGACGCGGCGGACGCCGAGCGCGGCGCCCACTTCCACTCGTCCGTCGTCCTGGTGCGCGGCGACGAGATCCTGCGCGGCGACGGCGACTGCCCCGGCACCATCGGCCACACCCCGCGCGGCGACAACGGCTTTGGCTACGACCCGCTGTTCTTCCCCGCAGACACCCCCGGCCGCACCATGGCCGAGCTCAACCCCACTGAGAAGAACCAGATCTCGCACCGCTTCCACGCCCTGCAGAACCTTCTCGCCAAGCTGAGCTAGCGTTAGCGCTAACGCAATCGAATAGACCGCAGGTCAAAGGCCAAGGGTGCAAAAACCAAACCCACAAAAGCGGGGCCGGGCGTCACAAGAACGCCCGGCCCCGCTGCTGTACGCGCCTGCGCGCCGCCCCTAGATCTTAAGGACCGTCAGCTCCTTGGGGTAGTGGTTCAGGACCTCGCACCCGTCCTGGGTGACGATGACCAGGTCCTCGATGCGCACGCCGATGTCGCCCGGCAGGTAGATGCCCGGCTCGATGGAGAAGCACTGGCCGGGGCGCACGCCCTCGTGGTGGACACTGGAGACGTCGCCCGGCTCGTGGTCCACCAGGCCGATCTGGTGGCCCAGGCGGTGGTTGAAGGCCGGGCCCCAGCCCGCGTCCTCGATGATGTGGCGGGCAGCAAGGTCAATCTGTGCAAACTCGACGCCAGGCGCCACGATCTTCTCAGCTTCCTCGTTGGCGCGGCGAACGGCCTCGTAAACGGCCCGCTGGTGGTCGGTAGGCTGGGCGGTAAAGAAGGTGCGCGTCATGTCCGAGCAGTACCAGTCCTGCTTGCAACCCACGTCAAACAACACGACGTCGCCCACGGCAAACGGGGTGTTGTCGGGCTCGTGGTGCGGGTCTGCGCCGTGGTCGCCAAAGCTCACGATGGGCAAGAAGGAGTGGTCGGTGGCGCCCAGGCGGCGGTACTCGCCCAGAAGGCCATCGGCGATCTGCAGCTCGGTCACGCCGGGGCGCAGCTGCGCGACCAGCCACTCCATGGCCTTGTCGTTGGTAGCCGACGCCTGGCGCATGAGCTGCTGCTCGCGCTCGTCCTTGATGGAGCGCGCGTCGTCGATCGCGCCCGAGGCCAGCTTGAAGCCGCTGCCCAGCCCGGCCTCCATCATCGGGACCAGCCAGCGGGCACTCAGCTGCTTGTCGACGCCCATGGCCGACTCGCGGTCACAGACGTCGGCGAGAAGGGCGATGGGATTCTCGGTATCGTCGAAGGTGCGCACGTCGGCGCAGGCGTCGCCCGCCTCGGGGAACAGGCGGTTGCAAAAGAGGGTGGGGTCGCCGGCAGCGGGCACGTAGAGGGCAAGGAAGCGCTCGTAAGGCTCGGTGTAGTAGCCGCACAGCCACCAGATGGACAGCGGGTCGACCAAAAGCATTTGGGAAAGCCCCAGCTCACGCAGGTTGTTTTGTACCTTGGCAAGGCGTTGTTGGTCCATTGTTCTCCTTTCGGGGGGGCGTTGTTTGTGGCCCAGTGTACACCCCGGTGAACTTCTCGCCGCCTGCCGCCGCGCCGCACAGGAGAGCTTCAAAGTACGTGGGCATGTCGTGTCATCGCGAATCGGCAGAGGGGTCTTGCGCCGAGGCTTGGTATGATTGAGTTTCGCGTATTCTGGCTATTCGCCCCGCTTGGGGCTTGGAGGACTAATGGACAACGAGATTCCTTCGGTTAATCGCGTGGACGAGATTCGCGAGCGCCTGCTTGAGCTGCAGGGCAAGCGTATCAAGGTCAAGGCCAACATGGGCCGCTCGCGCATCGTCGAGCGCGCCGGCACCCTGGTAAACGCCCACCCTTCCCTGTTTGTCGTCGAGGTCGAGGAGCGCCGCGGCCGCACCGCGCGCCAGTCGTACCAGTACGTCGACGTTCTTACCGGCGCGGTCGAGCTCTTTGACGCGCAGACCGGTGAGCGCCTCTTCGACTACGTGATGGTCGAAGAGTAGCCCTTCTCGCTGCTTAAGATGCGTTGTAGTACAACGTTATACCTATGACTGCCACACAGACAATCGAGGCCCCGTGCAAGGTCAACCTGCACCTGGGCATCCACACGCAGCTTGACGAGCGCGGCTACCACCGCGTCGACTCGGTCATGGCTCCGGTGGGGCTTTTTGACACCGTGACGGTAAGCGACGCGCCGAGCCTTACGGTGAGCCACACGCCCGCGCTGTGCGTCGCGCCCCAGAAGACCACCGTGTGGAAGGCCGCGACGCTGCTGGCATCTCGCCTGGGCGTCGAGCCCAACGTGCGCATCGACGTGGTGGCGCGCATCCCCGAGAAGGCCGGCTTGGGCGGGTCTTCGGCAGACGCCGGGGCCACGCTGCGCCTGCTGGCGGCACGTTGGGGCGTCGCGGCAAACGACCCGCTGGTGGCCGAGGTGGCCCGCCAGGTGGGCGCCGACGTTTCGTTTTTCTTGGACCCGCGTCCAGCGTTGTACTTGGGTGGCGGAGACGTGCTTGAAGAGAGCTTCTCGCCGCTTGGTCTGCCCGTGGCGCTGGTCATGCCAGCAGGAGAGGGCGTCTCGGCCAAGGCCGCGTACCAGGCGTTTGACGCCAGTCCGGTTGAGGCCCGCGGCTACGGCGAGATGTGCGCGGCACTTCGGGGGCCGTCCGGGGCTGCGCGCGCGGCCCGCGTGACCGAGCTTCTCTTTAACAACCTGGCCCCTGCCGCCAAGGCCCTGCAGGCCGGGTGCGCCGAGGTCGAGGCCTGGGCCGCCGCGCAGGACGAGGTCGCCGCCGCGATCGTCACGGGGTCCGGTAGCTGCGTTTTTGCGGTGTGCGAGAGTCTGGACGCGGCACGTGCCGTGGCCGAGCGGGCCGCCAAGATGCACAATTGGTGGTCTTACGCAACATTGACGGTTGGAACGCCCGCCGAAATCTGCTAGAATGTCACGTTGCTACGGGTTGTGGCTCAGTTTGGTAGAGCACTGCGTTCGGGACGCAGGGGTCGCTGGTTCGAATCCAGTCAACCCGACCACGAAATTTAAGCCGTCGGCGCTTTTGCGTCGGCGGCTTTTTCGTTTGCGGCGCAGGGGTGCGGCCGCGGCCCTTTACGTTTTGGGACTTGTCGGAACCCACGGGCCCTTCTCCTTTAAGAATCTGGGCTTGTCGGAAGCAAGACTGCATGAAAAAGGGCTTGTCGGAACACTTTCATTCCGACAAGCCCCAAATCATAAAGCGAGAAGCCCGTTTGCTTCCGACAAGTCCTACTTCGTAAAGCGGCGACGGCGGCGAGAAACGACGGCGCCCACGGTCAGGGTCGCGGCTGCCGCCAGGCCAACGGCCGCGACGGCCGCGCTGCTGGTGGCGTCACCGGTTGCCGGCGTGTTGCCGCGCCCGCGCTTGGCGGCGGCGGT
>CAVKOL010000083.1:0-11400 GCA_963658035.1 Bacteroidaceae bacterium | reverse complement strand
TTTCCATGGACGTCATCGGCGGCGGCTCGACGTTCATGTTCGTGCTGGGCGTGGTTGTGGGCATCATTGGCTTGGTGGGCATGGGCGTGAACTACCCCATCTACACGCGCCTTCTTGCTCGCGGTAAGCAGAAGTATGCCTTCGAGATCATGGAGCTTGCCAAAGAGATCAGCGAGTAGGCGGCCTTGGTGGGATATGCTGCACTCGTTCCCAAGTCGGGCGAGGGCGGGGAGTGAACACGTGAACAGATCCCAGAGCAAGTACTTCAACACGGCCAAGAAGATGGACGAGGCGTTTCTCGCCCTGTTAGAGAAGAAGGACTTCGCCTACATCACGGTCAAGGAGATCTGCGCGGCGGCGGGCGTTAATCGTTCGACGTTTTATCTACATTACGAGACGCTGGGCGACCTTCTCGCCGAGACGCTCGCGGGCATCAACAATCAGTTTCTCGCCCACATGCAAAAGGACACGGCGGTCTTTATCGAGCGAATGCGCGACTGCCCGCGCGAGGAACTCTACCTCGTAACGCCGGAGTACCTGGTGCCCTACCTGGGCTTTATTGAGCAGAACCAGCGACTCTTTCGTACGGTGCTGGATAATGCCGCGACCCTGCGGCTGGATCGAAGCTACGAGGCCATGTTCGCCCACGTCATCGCGCCGATTCTCGACCGCTACGGTGTCGCCGAGAAGGACCGTCCGTACCTTATGGGCTTCTACCTGCAGGGATTGATGGCGATCGTCTCGGTGTGGCTCAAAGGCGGTTGCGCCGAGCCCGTCGATTACGTTGTGAAGATGATCCAATGCTGCGTGAAGCGTGCCGATTGGGAACAGTGAGGTCGATTATCCTAGCTGGTGTTTGTCGCCTGTAAGGAGAACCGCATGCTCACCATCGGATGCCATCTGTCCACGTCAAAGGGGTTTCTCGCCATGGGCCAGACGGCCCTGTCCATTGGTGCTAACACCTTCGCGTTCTTCACGCGCAACCCGCGTGGCGGGGCGGCCAAGGCGATCGATGCGGCCGACGCGGCGGCCCTACGCGACCTTATGGCGGCCAACGGCTTTGGCACGCTGGTCGCGCACGCGCCGTACACGCTAAACCCCTGCTCGGACAAAGAGCGCGCCCGCGAGTTCGCCCGCGAGTGCATGGCCGACGACCTGGTGCGCATGGAGGCCGTGCCGCACAGCTACTACAACTTCCACCCCGGAAGCCACGTCAAGCAAGGCGCCGAGAAGGGCATCGAGCTCATATCCACCCTGCTCAACGAGGTGCTGCGGCCTAACCAGACCACCACGGTGCTGCTGGAGACCATGGCCGGCAAGGGCACCGAGGTGGGCCGCACCTTCAAGGAGCTGGCGGCCATCATCAATCGCGTCGAGCTGCGCGACCACCTGGGCGTGTGCCTGGACACCTGCCACGTGCACGACGGCGGCTACGACATCGTGGACGACCTGGACGGCGTTCTTGCCGAGTTCGACCGCGTGGTGGGCATCGACCGCCTTCGCGCCGTGCACGTCAATGACTCCAAGAACCCGCGCGGCGCGCACAAGGACCGCCACGAGAAGATCGGCGAGGGGTTCATTGGGGTTGACGCGTTTGCCCGCATCGTGCGCCACCCGCAGCTTCGTGACCTGCCGTTTATTCTAGAGACCCCCAACGAGCTGCCCGGCTACGCCGCCGAGATCGCCCTGCTGCGCGGGCTGGCAGAGTAGAGCTAGACTGCGGCGCGGGCGGCCCTTGGCTTCAACCCACCCGTGCACCACAAAAATGTGCGGAAGCGCCCACGTATAACGTTGTAATAAGGGCGCGACGAAGGCGCTCAAGGCCCCAACACGGGAGGCAACAATGGCGACCCTCAAGGATGTGGCGCAGCGCTCCGGCGTCTCGCTGAGCACGGTTTCTATCGTGGCGCGCGGGCTGGGGGATGCTCGCAAGATCTCTGGGTCCACGCAGGCCCGCGTTCGGGACGCGATGCGCGAGCTGGGCTACGTCCCCAACGCGGCCGCCCGGTCGCTGCGCGGCGGAGCGGGCCGCCAGACCCTGGCGCTGTTTTGGGCCGTCGACTACGGCGAGTCGGCGCTTGCCCGCTTTCTTGCCGGGCTGCACGCCGCGATCGAGAAGCGCGACTTAGAATGGGACGTCGTCGTGGCGCCGTACCACGCGGGCGACTTGTCCAAGGTGCCCTCGCTTGCCGGTGCCCCTACCTTTGACCTGGCCGTTATTGTTAATCCCGGGGATGTTGACCTGGAGTTTCTCGCTGCCAAGCCGCCACTGGCGCCTACGGTGCTGTACGGTGCGCGTCTTGACGGCGTGGCCTCGGTCGCGGTTGACCAGGCGGAGGTCGGCAGGCTTGCGGCCCAGTTGGTGAGCGAGTCTGCCGCAGGCCAGGGCGGCGGAGAGGCCCTGTGTCTTGCCGCGCCCGCGTCTTTCTCGGGCGCCCAGGCCCGCGAGCAGGCCTTTATTGACGCATTAGCCGAGAAGGGCATTCGCTGCCGCCGGGCCGCTGTTGCCGAGATGAGCGCGTCCGCGGGTTTCGACGCCGTCTTGTCCCTGGGCGCCTTGGGCGGCTTGTCGTGCGTTTTTGCCCCGGCAGACAACGTGGCCATGGGGGTTCTTCATGCCTTGCGCTCGCGCGGTATCGATGTGCCAGCACGAGCGGGCGTGCTTGCCGTGGGAGTCGGCGTGCGCGAGTACGCCGCGCACAGTTTCCCGCCCCTGACCTGCGTCGAGATCCCCGTCGAAGAGATGACCGCCGATTGCGTGGAACATCTCCGCACCCGCTTGGCACAAGAAAGGCGCGCCGAGCCCAAGGTGGCCCGACGCGCCTCGCTGTAGGGACGCCGCTGCTTGTTTGCCCGTCTCGTCTAGTCGACGCGGTCGTATCCGTAGCCGGCGAAGGACCAATCCAGGGCTACGACCTTGCCGGAGTTGTCATAGGTCAGGTCGTACTCAAACATCTCGTCGTCGCCGATTTTGATGCCAAGGCGGTCGATGGCGGTAAAGTGCCAGGTGCCCGTCTCGCTCTTGCCGTCCTCGGTGTAGGTGAGCGAGCCGTCCTGCATAAGCTCGAGCTTGTCTTCCTTGGACTGCGACTTCCAGGTGGTGTTGACGACCTTGGCCAGCTCGGCGTTGTTGTCGCCGCGCGTGTACCAGGTCTTGGTCACAAAGTCGTAACAAGTAAACGGGTCGTCAAAGACGATGTCGTAGCTGGGGTCGGCCTCACCCTCGGGCACGATGTGGCCGTCTTGGATCGTGGCGGTGCCGGTCTTGACGGTCTTCTCGCTGCCGTCCTCGTTGAGGAAAACCGGCGTCATGACCGAGTTGTTTTGGAAGTAGAGGGCGGGGGTCTTCTCGCCGTCGACGTACCAGTAATCGGTGTAGGTAATCTTGCCGTTATCGGGGCTGCTGTAGCCGGCCTCGAGCTCTGAGGGGTCGACGTTGGCCGATCCCTCGCGCGGGGTTGAGGTCTGGGTGGCCGCCGCGCCAGAGCCGGAGTCGCCGCCCGAGGCCGCGCCGCTCGTCCCGCCGCCGCAGGCCGTGATCGAGCAGCTAAGCACCAGCGCCAGCGCGGTGGCCGCGCAAGCCTGGCCGAGCGTTTGGAACTTCCTGGTAGATGCATCCATGGTGGGCCTCCTCCCTTATGCCGCGAGCCGGGCGTTGCGTCGCCGCAGCTCGCGGGCGTGTTTGCGTCGCTTTTTAGGGTAGGGGCGTGCGCCGCGCGACGGCAGTCCGCCATGTCCCAACTTAAGGCCCCCCGGCCGCCCGCGCGTCCCAAACTGGCCCGGCAAGTGCCCCGCCGAGCCGTGGTCCAAGAGAAGCCTGACTTTTACACGACCAAAACGGGTTTTGGCGAGTAGCCGCCCAATGACGAGGGGCCGCCAACTGCACAAACGCAGCTGGCGGCCCCTCGGCTACTCGTCAAAACCCAATCGGGTCGTGCAAAAACTAAAGATCGTCCTTGAAGCGCCTCGCAAGCCCGCCGACGCTACAGGCAAAACGCTAGGCAAACGCCGTTGACCTGGTCGGCTTCGTTGCCACTTACTACGTAGCCAGAGGTCCGTGTGCAGCGTGCGCACCCAAACGCCCCAGACCAACCATCGGCGAGCATCGGCGAGCGGTACCACCAGCGCAGGGCGCCTTGCGACAGGTCGGCAGGGTAGTAGTTGGCGCGCGAGCCGATCGCCATGAAGTCGTATTTCCCGTCGTAGGCAATGCCCGTATTTTCCCAGTACTTGTACTGCGAACCCTCGTATGCGGCGTACTTCTTGAGACCCACACCGGTGATTTCGCTGTAGCTCAGAAGCCAGAACTTGTCCTGGGAGCTCTGCAGCTCATCGCTGAGGTCGCCCTTGGCGCCCTTCTTGCTCACGGCCAAGATCTTGCTGGTAAACGCCGCATCGAAGTTCTGGTAGATGGCGCCGCCGGGCTGCATGCTAAGGCGCAGCTCGCTGGCCGCCCAGCCGCCGGTGGTCGTGGCCTTGCTGTTCATGGAGTGGCCCTGCGGCAGCAGGTGCGTGGCCTGGAAGGTAAGGCCGCAGCCCTCGCCGTCATGGTCGCCCACCTGAATCACGCGGAACTCCACGTACTTGTTGGCGGCCATCTCTTCGCCGGTCTCGTCGACGGTCGAGCCGTTCCAGCGTGCGTACAGGTGCACCGAGTCGTCGGCGAGGTACTTGTTGTACTCGGCGATCACGTTGGCGTCGCCGGCTTTGATGGCCGCGACGTCGGCCTCTACCTCAGACATCGTCTTAACGACATTGGCCGTGGGGTCGGCGGCGCCGGCGGCTGCCAGCCAGTAGCCCTTGACGGCCCACTTTGCGTACAACGTTGTATCGGCGCAGATGGGTGTGGAGAAGTCGAAGGCCTGGGTGTAATCCTTGTCGGTGTACCAGTCAATAAGCTCGTAGTCCTCGCAGTCGTCCGCGGTGGGCGCCGTGGCGACGCCGTTCTCAACGACGACCTGGTCATCGACGGTGTAGTCGACCCCGCACGTGTCGAAGCTCACGGTATACGCGGTAACGGCGACGTCGGCCGACATACGCAGCGTGAGCTGCCCGTTGTTTGCCTTGAGCTCCTGCAAAAGGTCGCTACTCAGGGGCTGAGAAGACCAACTGCCCTCGTACTTGCCGCCGACCTCGATGGCCGCCTCGGGAGCCGCCGCGCTCCAGCCCTCAAGCTGCACGGGCGCCGTGATGTCCTTCACAAAGATGGCTTGGTCGCCGCCGTTGGAAACCGTGAACCCGGCCGAAAGCACCTCGCCCTTCTCGCTGACAACCACTTGCCCTGCGCAGGTAACGCCGTCGACCTCGGCCGCCCGAGCCGCGCCCGCCCCAAACGGGCCAAAGGCAAGCGCCGTGCCCAGCGTGCACGCAAGCAGCACCGAGAAGAGCCCACGCTTGGACGAGTGCGCCCCTTGCGCCCCGGCCGCGGCCTTTCGGCTGCCGAGAAGCGCCGCGATGGCGCACAGGCCCACCAGGGCAACGATCGGCATGAGCCACAAGACGCCGTCGCCGGTCACCGGCACGCCCGCGCCTGCGGCAACCGCCGCCCCGCCTGTGGCCGCCCCCCCGGCCGCGCCGGCCTCGCCACCGCCCGTCGCCGCCGCAGCTGCCTGCAGCGTGACCACCACGTCCCCCTCAACCGTGAAGACCTTCTCGCCTGCAAAAGCCACACTCGGCGCAAACGTCGCCGCAAGCCCCGCGCAACCGGCCAAAAGCCAACGCGAAGCCCATCTTTGTTGGTTAAAAAACATACGTTGCCTCCCTCTCGCTACAGTTGATATAGGAATACCAGAAACGGGACTGAAAGAATGCTTAGAAACAGGGTTGTCACGCTGATTGTGCTGGCGTAATAGAAATCCTTGCCGTAAACCTGCGCGATCTGCCCAATCAAAAACGCCGACGGCGCCGAGGCCCCCATAAGTACGATCAGCAGCATCGTGCCTCCGTTGGGAGAAAGGCCGGCCAGCGGCGTGCCGTACGTCCACAGCGTGACCGAAAGCATGGCGAAGTAGACCACGCCGTAGATCGCGTACTCGCTGCCCAGGACCATCGAGATGAGGGGGACGACAAACGCGCCGCAGTTGCTGCACACCACCGAGACGCGCTCGACCTCGTCGAGGCCAAGCGGCCGCTTGAGCCCCTGCGCCAGCGCGATGAAGACCGCGTGCGCGATGATGCTGCCAATGAAGGCGATGAGAAGACCTTGGCGCACCTCGTCGGTCATCTGTACCTGGAAAGACGAGAGGGTCATGCAGGGTGTAAGGACGTAAAGGGACAAGACCGAGAGCGATTTGCTGTCGTTGAGCGAGAGCTTGCCGCCCTTGACCAGGGCAAATCCCATCGCCGCCATAAGGAGCATCGCGAAGATGTTCTTTGCCAGCAGGATGCTCATGGTGCCTCCAAGGGTCGGTTTTGCTCCACCATTCTACGGGCTGGCGGCCGCGACCTGGGCGAAAGTCGCACATCTGTTGTCTGATTTTGGACCTGGCGCTCGGGGTTGAAACCCGCCTAATTTATCCTGCGAAATTCCCCCGCGCGGCAAATTAAGGCCGGGTAACAGCTGGTATCCTTACTTGGGTAAAGCGCGAAGATGGACACATCGCGACCTATAGATTGGACTCCCCATGAAGAAAATCCCCGCGATCCTAGCCTCGGCCGTCGCGGCTCCTGCACTGGCCATGACGCTTGCCGTCGTCGCGGCCCCCGCGCCCGCCTTAGCGACGGACGCCCAGGTCGTCGAGGCCTGGGGCCAGGCGGCCTTCAACGTGCTCGACTCCTACGACTACCACTCGTACTCGTCCGCGAGCAGCGCCGAGGTCGTCCCGCTGTCCAACGCCAACGTCTCGACTACGGGCCCGGTGTCCTATTACAACCTCTATGACCTGGGCCTCGTTACCCCGGTAAAGGCCCAGTACCCCTGGAACGACTGCTGGGCCTTTGGCTCCATCGCCGCCGCCGAGACGAGCCTGCTCTCCAAGGGCGTCTCGCAAGCCGCCGCCGACCTCTCGGAGCGCGCCTTGGTGAACACGGTCTACACCGGCACCGGCGTCACGCAAAGCGTCGTCCCCAACACCGCCGCCGGCCTGGCGCAGGTGGGCGAGAACGCCAACGCGTCGTACGCAAACACAAGCGCCGGCTTTGACGTGGGCGGCCGCGTCACCTATGCCCTCAGCCTCTTTAGCGCGGGCCTCGCCCTTCTCCCCGAGTCCCAGGCCCCCTACCAAAACGACGCCGGCATCTACGCCTGCGAGGTGACGGTGGCCTCTACTGGCCAGACGCAGACCAAGTACCTCACACAGGAGCAGATCGACGCCTACAAGGTGGCCAACCCCAACGATACGGTGACCCTCAAGGGCTGGGCCGGCTCCTACACGTACGAGGAGGACGGCCGGACCAAGACCGGTTTCTACGACTGGAGCTCAGGTGACTCGATCTGGACCAGGAGCACCTACACCTTGTCCGACGCCAACGTGTTGCCCGAGACCCGCATCGTCGAGTGGCAGGGCGAGACAAGTACCTTCAAGGGCATCGACTCCCGCGCCGTCGCCGCGATCAAGAGCGAGCTCTACGCAGGTCACGGCGTCTCGGCGGGGTACTGTCTTGACACGGATAGCGACGCGGACCACCCTGTCACCAAGTACTTCAACCGCAACAACTGGTCGCACTACACCTGGGAAAAGCTGGACCCTAACCACCGCGTGTGCATCGTGGGTTGGGATGACAACTACGACGCCAGCAACTTCCAAAACAGCGCGGGCGTGACGCCTCCCGGCAACGGCGCCTGGATCGTGAAGCAAAGCGCCGGCGCCGAGGCCGATGGCCAGGAGTTCCCCAACAACGACGCCTGGGGCATCGTCAACAAAGACGGCGAGCACACCGGCTACTTCTACCTGTCCTACTACGATCAGTCCCTTAGCAACCTGGTTACGTTTGATTTCGATCTTGATGCAACCAGCACGGCCGACACCTACGCCGACCAGTACGACTTCCTAACCGAGCGCGACGCCCTTGTCACCTCGTCCGACGTGCCGCTAAGCTCGGCCAACATCTTTGAGGCCCAGGGCGACATGACCCTTGAGGCCGTCATGAGCGCCACCTACAGAGAAAACACCACGGTCACCTACCAGGTCTACCTGCTGGACGATGAGGCCACGACCCCCACCCAAGCCGGCCACTCGACACTGGTGTCCACGACGCAGGCGACTTACACCTACGGCGGCTACCACCGCACCGCCCTTGCGGCCGCCGACCAGGTGCGCATGCGCGCCGGCCAGCGCTACGCCGTGGTCACCACGCAAAAGTGCAACGACGACGGCAAGTGGTACCAGGGCGTGACCTACAACACTGATTCCTTTGCCGCCAAGCTCAACGCCGGCGAGAGCTTCACGGGCACGACGGCCGGCACGGAGTCGGCCGCCTCCGAGGCCACCGATTGGTCCGACTGGCTCAAGGTCAAGGAGGGCGTCACGGGCAAGATTGGCTCGTGGATCGTGGATAACGCGCCGATAAAGGCTTTCTCGCGTAAGTCTACCTGGGCCTCGACCGGGGAACTTGCCGCGCTTAAGCAGGCCGTCGCGGACGCCAAGCCCAAGCTCGCTGCCGTGCAAGTTAGCGTCGACGGCACCGACGTCGACCCGGCCAAGACCTGGCTCACCCAGGAGGAGTACGACCAGGCGGCCGCCGACATCCAGGCGGCCGAGGCGCTTCTCGTCCTGGCCGGCGACGACTTGTCCGGCGCGGTGGAGGCCGATGAGGTAAGTGGGGCCGCGGCAGCCTTGGCCAACTTCGAGGCCCACTCCGGTACCAAGCAGGAGGACAAGAAAGACTCCGACGAGGACAACTCCGACGGCGAGAAGACCGGCGACTCGTCTACCGGCGACAACACCGACACCTCGAACCAAACCGCCAAGCCCGCAACCGCCAAGAAGTCCAAGGTGGGCACCCCCAAGACCGGCGACGCAACCGCCGCGGCCCCCGCAGCCCTTCTCGCCGCGTCCGGCCTCGGCGTCCTTCTCGCCGCTGCTCGCCGCCGCCGCAACCGCGACTAAACACCGCCCACCCGCAAGACCAGGGAGAACCCCATGAAACGCCTGTCACCCGCCCCGCTCAAGCGCGCCGCCCTGTGCGCCGTCGCCGCCGGCCTGCTCTTTGCCGCCCCGGTCGCCGCCCTGGCCAGCGACCAGAGCGCCGTCGAGGGCTGGTCAGCTGCCCTGGCGACCTCGATGGACAACAACTACTCGGCCTACAACTCCGAGGGCGCCACGTCGGCGGCCACCCAGTCCTTCCCCAGTGCCCTCAACCTGTGCACCAGCGGCGTCGTTACCCCCGTCAAGAACCAGGGCGAATCCAACACCTGCTGGGCCCACGCCGCCATCGCCGCGTCCGAGACGAGCATCCTCTCCGAGCTGGGCACCACCTACGCCGCGACGGGCCTCGACCTCTCCGAGCGCTACCTCGCCGTGTTCGCGTACTCCGCGGCCACCGAGGCCTACGCCGGCGCCGACCAGGCGGGCGAGGGCTTCGTGCCCAGCGAGGGCGCGGGCTCGTCTTTGCCGCTCACGATCGGCGGCTACCAGACCGCAGCCTCGACGCTCTTCTCCGCAGGTATCAGCCCCGTCCTGGAGTCGGTGGCCCCCTACAAGAGCGACAAGGGCCTGGTCCAGTGCGACGTCTACGACAAGGGCGACGCGGGGTCCGATGACTCTGTGTTCCCCAGCACCTACTACCTCACGCTGGACCAGATCGCGGTCAAGAAGCCCGAGTGGGAAGCCAAGGGCTACAAGTACAAGATTGCCAACAGCTACGCTATCCAGGGCTTTGGCCTGGGGGATCCCGGTTGGGGCCTGGAAAGCACCCTCTACGGCCAGTCGGCCTACACCCTCGAGCAGAGCTACCTTTTGCCTGACGTGCGCCAGACGGACGCCCAGGGCCATTACACGGGAACCAGCGAAGAGGCTCTCGCGGCAATCAAGGAGCAGCTCAACGCCGGTAGGGGCGTCGCCGTCGTCGTGGGCTACAACGAGGCGCAGTTCTACAACGCCAACACCGGCGCCTATTACAACAACACCGACAGCGGCGCGGCCCACGCGGTCACCATCGTGGGCTACGACGACACCTACGAGGCCTCCAACTTCAAGGACGGCCAGCAGCCCCAAAAGCCC
Organism: Bacteroidaceae bacterium; assembly: GCA_963658035.1. GTDB lineage: Bacteria > Actinomycetota > Coriobacteriia > Coriobacteriales > Atopobiaceae > Paratractidigestivibacter. The sequence goes on along the minus strand of CAVKOL010000083.1, from coordinate 1,240 downwards.
GGCGCGTTTCTCGTCAAGAACAGCTACGGAGCCAGCACAAACGAGTTCCCTCACCACGGCGACTTTGGCATCAAGGACGCCGACGGCAACGCCACCGGCTACTTCTGGCTGTCCTATTACGACCACACCATCGTGACGCCGGCCGCCTACGACTACGACGTCAACTCGGCCACGTCCGCCGAGACCTTTGAGGCCGACCAGTACAACTTCCTGGCCAACCAGACCACCCTGGTGAGGGCGTCAAGCGAGAAGGTCAGCTCGGCCAACGTCTTCGAGGCGGACAGCAGCCGCGTCCTGCGCGCCCTCTCGTGCGAGACGGCAAAGCTTAACACCCAGGCCACCTACGAGGTCTACCTGCTGGGTGACGACGCGAAGTCGCCCACCGACGGCACCCTGGCGCTGAGCAAGACCGTGGACTACGAGTACGGCGGCTACCACCGCCTGCTTCTGGGCGACGACGAGCAACTGGCCATGCGCGAGGGACAGCGCTACTCGGTGGTGGTCACTTTGAAGGCCCAGATAGACGGCGCCGAGAAGTACTACCAGACCGCGGGCAAGAGCTCGGCCTGCCTAAACGGAACCGTCCCTCTCACGCGCGTCGGCGGCACGTTTGTGGCCAAGGTCAACGAGGACGAGAGCTACTCGCTTGAGGCCGACGGCCAGTGGAGCGACTGGACCGTGGTCACAGGCGCCCTGGCCGGCGAGCAGACCAACTGCTGCGTGGACAACCCGCCGATCAAGGCCTTCTACCAGGAGCGCGACCTCGCGAGCAACGAGGAGCTGGCGAGTCTGCGTCAGGCCATCGCCGACGCGCAGGCCAAGCTGGACGCCGCGCGCGTGAGCGCCGACGGCTCCGACGTCGACCCGGACGCGACCTGGGTCACGCAGGAGGAGCACGACGCCCTGGCCGCAGCCATCGCCCAGGCCCAGGCCACGCTGGATTTGGCCGGCGACTTCGAGACCAAGCTCGCGGGAACGACGCCCAGCTCAGCCACGGTGCGCGATGCCGCCGATGCTCTGGTCAGTGCCGCCTCGTCCTTCTCGCCCAAGGCCGGCACCAAGACGGCCGAGAAGAAGTCCGACCCCGACCCGGCCCCCGAGCAAAAGGCCGAGCAGGCCACCGCGAAGAAGTCCAAGGTAGGCACCCCCAAAACCGGTGACGACACCGTCCCTGCCCTGTGGCTGGCCCCGCTCGCCGCCCTGGCGGCCCTTCTCGCCAAGGCCCTCCGCCGCGACGCGT
>CAVKOL010000082.1:0-11520 GCA_963658035.1 Bacteroidaceae bacterium | reverse complement strand
CCCAGTACCACGTGGTGGGCAAGGACATCATCCGCTTCCACTGCGTCATCTGGCCAGCGATGCTCATGGCCATCGGCGAGCCCCTGCCCGAGCACGTCTTTGCCCACGGCTTCCTGACCGTGCGCAACTCCGAGACGGGCAAGGCCGAGAAGATGTCCAAGTCGCGCGGCAACGCGATCGCGCCGCAGGACGTCGTCGACCTCTTGGGCGTCGAGGGCTATCGCTACTACTTCATGACCGACGTCGCCCACGGCGAGGACTCGGCCATCAGCTTCGAGCGCATGGAGCAGGTCTACAACGCCGATCTGGCCAACAGCTGGGGCAACCTGGTGTCGCGCTCGCTCAACATGAGCGCCAAGTACTTCGACGGCAAGACGCCCGAGCTGGCCGAGGGCTGGGCCGAGAAGCCCAACCCCCTGCGCGACGTGGCCGCGGGCATCGCCGAGCGCTACGGCGAGCACATGGAGAAGATGGACTACGTGGGTGCCAAGGACGTCGTCATGGAGCTGGTCCACGCCGCCAACCACTACATCGAGGACACCGCCCCCTGGGCCGTGGCCAAGAACGAGGCCCGCGCGGGCGAGCTGGCCGACATCATCGTGAACCTGCTGGAGTCCATCCGCATCTGCGCCCACCTGCTGTCGCCCTTCATGCCCAAGACCTCGGCCGAGGCGCTGTCCCGCATGTCTTTGGCCGGCGAGGCCGACACCTGCGACCTGGCTGCGGCCTGCGCCTGGGGCGGCCTTGCGGGCGGCGTGCCCGTGACCAAGGGCGATGCCTTGTTCCCCCGCCTGGCCAGCGACAAGAAGTAGGCGCGCGTGACGTACTCGAGGCTGGCCAACCCGCGCGAGACCCGCGCGGTGCTAGAGGACTTTGGCCTGGCGACCAAGCACCGTCTGGGCCAGAACTTCCTGGTAAACGACGAGGTCATCGGCCGTATCGTGAACTTGGCGGGCCTTGGCGAGAAGGACGTCGTCCTTGAGGTGGGCCCCGGCATCGGCACCTTGACGGTGGCGATGCTGCCCCGCGTGGCGGCCGTGTGCTCCATCGAGGCCGACCGCGAGCTCGAGGCGGTCCTGGGCCAGACCTGCGCCCAGGACTCCGAGAAGTTCTTCCTCACCATGGCCGACGCCCTGCGCGTGGGGCCGTCCAACTTGGTGCGCGGCGAGGGCGTGGGCGAGCCCACGAAGTTCGTCTCGAACCTGCCGTACCAGGTGGCGGCCACGCTGATCCTGCGAAACTTCGACGAGTTTCGCAGCCTACAGTCGGCCACCGTCATGGTCCAGGCCGAGGTAGCAGACCGCATTTGCGCGGATCCGGGCTCCAAGACCTACGGCGCCTACACGGCCAAGCTCGCCCTGCGCGCGCGGCCGGCGGGCCGCTTTGAGGTGGGTCCCGGCAACTTCATGCCGCCGCCCCACGTCGACTCGGCCGTGGTGCGCCTTGACCGCGCGCCTATGGTCGACCCGTCAACGGGCGAGGCCTTGAGCGACCAGAAGATCGCCGCCGTCTCGGCCGTGATCGACGCGGCCTTTGCGCAGCGCCGCAAGACCATCCGCAACTCAATGGCCGGGTCGGGCTTTGACAAGGACGTGCTTGACCAGGCCTTTGTTGCCTGCGACATCGCGCCTACGACCCGCGCCGAGCGCCTGGCCCCCGCCGACTTCGTGCGCCTTGAGGCCGCCTTGGCCGCCTGTGGCTGGACGCCTGCCGCGGCTGTTCGTTAGATGCAGAGAAGGACATGCGTTTGATGGATCGCGAGACTCTCTTTGGCCGCCTGGGCGTGACCCCGGGCGGCTGCCTTTTTGCCGATAAGCGCGGGCGCGAGAAGCCCATGCCTTCGCCTTTGGCCCCCTTGGCCGACAGCCACGGCCACTTGACGAGCCGCGGCGTCGAGGACCCGGCGGCCGTACTTGCACGTGCTGCCCTAGCTGGGGTTCGTTTGATGGTGTGCCCGGTGGACACCGTCGACGAGATCCCGGGCAAGTGGGGGAGCGCGGGCGAGCTGCTCGCCTGGTTCGAGGCGCAGCACGCCGAGGCGGCGGGGCTTCTTGCCGACGCGGTCGAGTTTGGCCTGGTGCCGCCCGCGTTTGACGGCTACGATGCGCCGGGGCTTCTCGACAACCTGTACATCGTCGCGGGCGCCCACCCTTACGGTGCCGCGGGCTTTGACGACGCGGCCGAGGCCGTGACGCGCGAGCTCCTTGCCTCGCCGGTGTGCCTTGGCGTGGGCGAGATCGGCCTGGACTACGGTCCCTACAACGAGGTCGACCCGGCCGTGCAAGAAGTCGCCTTTCGCCGCCAACTGCGCTTGGCTCACGAGCTTGACCTGCCCGTTGAGCTGCACATTCGCGACGCCAACGACGACGCGGCGGCGCAGGCCCACGCTGACGCCGTGCGCATCCTGCAAGAGGAGGGCGTGCCAGCCGCCGGGTGCGACCTGCACTGCTTCACCTCGGGGCCTCATGTCATGGCGCCTTTCGTGGACCTTGGTTGCCACATCGCCTTCGGCGGCGCCGCGACCTTCAAGAAATCCGAGGACATCCGCACCGCCGCGGCCATCTGCCCCACCAACAAGCTGCTGCTAGAGACCGATTTTCCCTACATGGCGCCCGTGCCCTTGCGCGGCCGTCCCTGCGAGAGCGCGATGTGCGGCTTCACCGCCGCCCTTCTCGCCGAGGTCCGCGACCAGGCAGGCGCCGGCGCCCCCGTCCAGACCTACGAGGCCCTTTGGGCCAACGCCCACGCCTTCTTTGGCCTCTAAGTCGCGGCCTCAAATCCAAAAACGCGACAAGTAAGCCGACGAAATCGAGATTGCCGAGTAGCCAAATAAGAGCCAACTCATCTACCTGGGCAAACGTAAATGCAAATAGGCTCGCTACTCGCACTATCCAGTTTCGTCGGCTGATTTGTTGCGTTTTTCGTTTTTGGCGCCCTGCAAGTTCGCGCGTTTAGGGTCGTCGCCGCTCGGGTAAGCTATCCCTCACCAACCCGACCCCCATCCAGCATTCGCGAAAGGGGGTCGTATGCCGATTTTTGCCCAGGAGAGCCGCGTCGGGCGTTTTGCCGCGGCCAGCGCCGATGCGTTCCTGGAGCTCATGTGGCCCACCCGCTGCGTTTTGTGCGACCAGCCCGGCGACCTGTTGTGCGACGACTGCTTAGAAACCCTTCCTTGGATCGAGCAGCGCCTGGCCTGCCCTGTATGCGGCGCCCCTTTTGGCCACTTGACCTGCACAGAATGTGATAAGGACTGGGAGACGCGCGCCTGCATTGCCGCCATGGGCTTCCATGGTGCCCCGGCGAGGATGGTCTCGTGCCTCAAGGACGCCCACGAGCTGCGCTTGGCCCCGGTCATCGCGCAGGCGCTGCTCACCGCGCTGGAAGAGGCCTCTGCCTGGCCCGCGGCGGACGGGCGCCCCCGCGCAGACCTTGCCGCCCTCGACGCCGTCTGTTTTGTCCCCGCCACGGCCGAGGCCTACCGCCGCCGCGGCTTCGACCATATGGAGCTTATCTCGCAAAGCCTCGCGCCCGCCCTGGGCCTGCCCCTCTACGACGTCTTGGCCCGTGCCCCGTCAAAGGACCAGCGCGAGCTTACGCGCACCCAGCGAGAAGAGAACCTGGCGGGCACCATGCGCCCGGTCCAAAGCGTTACCGGCCTTGACCTGCTGCTTGTTGACGACGTGGTGACCACCGGCTCGAGCATCCGCGAGGCCGCCCGTACCCTGCTTGACGCCGGCGCCGCCAGCGTCACGGCCTGCGCCCTGGCCCGCGTCTGGTAGAGGCCGCGCCGCCCGAGCCGCCGCGCCCTTCTCGCCGTCCACCAGCCCCAGCCCCCGCGCACCGAGAAATTAACAGAGCTTAACGGCCTGCCTGCTTAACGTGCGGGTATAATCGCCCCAGTCTCATTCCAGGTCTGTGGTTGCGGGCCGGCCCTGCGCCGGCCTTAGTCCAAGGTAGACGAGGCCAAAGGGATCCACGTAAGCTCGGCTGTGCGCAGCCGCGCGATCATGGTTCGTCCTAGAAGTAAGTCGCACCGCCCGTCATACATGAGGAGCATACCGCTCCGCGGGCGAGAGGGTTGCAAGTCGGGGGCGCCGCGGCGTCTCTTGGCGAAGGCCCCAGTGCGCGAGTGTGGGGGCAAAGACCAGGTCAGCTGGGTGAGACTACCTGTAACGATGCGCTTATTGCTTTGATAATTGATATGGAGTGAGCCATGCCCAACCGTCTTCGCCCCTGCTTGGCCGCCTGTGCCGCGGGCCTTGGTATCGTCGCCCTCGCCGGCTGCTCGGTGGGGCCCGTCACCGTGCCCACCCCGTCTTTTTTGGGCACCGACACTACCTACGCCCAGGCCGCGGCCGCCCGCGCCGCCGAGCGCACCAGCTCGGTCGACTCCAGCGAGCTTCTTGAGGCCGGCGTCTTGACCGTGGGCATCAAGTCCACGCAGTCGGCGCCCCTCTCCATTCCGCTGTCCGACGGCTCCCACTCAGGCGTCGACGTCGAGGTCGCCTACGCCATGGCCGAGCAGATGGGCCTCACCGTCAAGTTCGTCGACGTCACCGACGCCACTGCGGTGGGCACCACCTGCGACGTGGTCATGGGCGTCGCCGCCGCCGACGCCGGCACCTGCTCGGTCTTGGGCGACTACGCCGAGGACTGCATCGCCGTCTTCACCAAGGGAGGCGCGACCGTCACCGGCACTTCCCAGCTGTCGGGCAAGACCATCGGCGTCCAGGCCGCCTCGGCCTCGCAAAAGGCCATCGGCGCCGCCGTGACCGACGCCACCTACTCCACCTACGTCAACCTCAACGAGGCCTTCGCTGCCCTTGACGCCGGCACCGTCGAGTACGTGTGCTGCGGCGCCTACCCCGGCGCCTACCTGGCCGCCGATTACAGCGACGTCTCGATCGCGGGCGTGCTCGACACCCCCGTTGCCCTTGGGGTCGCCGTCGACGCCAACAAGGCCACGCTCACGCAGGCCGTCTCGGGCGCCATCGACTCGGTACAGACCAACGGCCAGCTCGAGGTCATCAAGTCGCGCTGGGTCGACGGCATCGGCACCCTCACGACCGCTCAGCAGATTCAGGCGGCCTCATAATCCAAATCTGGTGACACTAACCGCGCGCGATTGGGTAAGAAGGGTGTAACGCGAAAGTCAGCGCAAGCCGGCAAGAAGGTCTTCTCGCCGCCGTCTTTTGCTCGCTTTCGCGCGTACCCGTTTCAAAGGAGGTTGTTATGGTCGACATCAAGATTTCCGGTCGCAAGGTAAGCGTTTCTGATTCCCTGCGCGAGCATGTCCAGAACAAGGTCGGCAATGCCCTTAAGGTTTTCGACATCTCACCCATGACCTGCGACGTCGTCCTGCGCGTCGACAAGAACCCCTCCAACCCCGATCGCAAGACCTGCGAGGTCACCGTCTATGTGCGCGACAACGTCGTGCGCGTCGAGGCATCCTCTGACGACATGTACTCCGCCATCGACGAGGCCGCCGAGAAGGCCACCCGCCAGCTGCGCAAGTACAAGACCCGCATCGTCGACCGCCGCCAGCGCGCCCACGAGGCGGCCCCCGTCCCCGTCACGCAGGAGGACCTGGCCAAGCTCATCGAGCCCCTGCCCGAGGAAGAAGAGGACGACCAGCTGGTACGCGAGAAGGTCATCGACCTCGTGCCCATGACCGAGGAAGAGGCCCTGGTCCAAACCGACCTCATCGGCCACGATTTTTATGTGTTCACCAACGCCACGACCGGCCTCATCAACGTCATCTACCACCGCAAGAACGGCGGGTACGGTATCATTAAGCCCAAGATCGAAGAGAACGAAGAGTAAGGAATTTCTCTTTTGGCAGACAATGACGTCCAGTTGGACGACAACGTAGACCTTAATGCCCAGGCGTCGCAGGAAGCTGCGCGCCTGGGCCGCGCTTATCACGCGCACACCAACGTCAACATCATCGTCGACTCCTGCGCAGACTTCGCGCCCGAGGTCGTCGACGCCCTGGGCGTCGAGACCGTGAGCTTCTCCTATATCGTCGACGGGGTCGAGTACCCCGACGACTTCTGGAAGTCCATGACGCCGCACGAGTTCTATGACCGCATGCGCGCGGGCGAGCAGGCCACGACCTCGGCGGTGACCCCCGGCCACTACCTTGAGATTTTCGAGAAAGCGGCCGAGAAGGGCGTCCCCACCATCTACCTGGCCTTTACCCGCGGCCTGTCCTCTTCTGTGGACGCCGCGCGCCAGGCCCGCGAGATGGTGCTGGAGAAGTACCCCGATTTCGAGCTGTACGTGATCGACAACCTGTGCCCTTCGGCCTCAGCCGAGCTTCTCGCCATCGAGGCCGTTCACCAGGCCGGCAACGGCCTTACGGCCAAGGAGCTGGTTGAGTGGGCCGAGGAGGCGCGCTACTACCTGCACGGCTACTTCACGTTAGAGAACTTCGACGCCCTGGCCCGCGGCGGCCGCATCCCGCCCGCGGCGGCCACGGTGGGCGGCAAGCTCGACATCAAGCCCGAGCTGTCCTACGACACCAACGGCGCCTTGACGCTGCGCGGCATGTGCCGCGGCCGCAAGAAGGCCCTGCGCGCCATCATCGCCGACTTCAAGGCCAACCACTTGACCGAGGAGGACCTGGGCGGCACCCCGCTGCCCATCGGCATCGTCTCGGCAGACGCCGACAAGGACGCCCACTGGCTGGGCGACCAGCTGCGCCGCGAGCCCGGATGTGCCGACGTGCCCATCATCTACAGCTCCGTCTCGCCGGTCATCGGCGCGCACGTGGGGCCGGGCATGGTGGCCTGCGTCTTTTGGGGCAAGGACCGCCGAGAGGCGCTCTCTTTCACCGACCGCATCGCCCGCAAGGTCCGCGGACAATAACAGGTACCAGGCATTACTTGGATAGCCGCAGCATGCCCGCGGCTATCTCTTTGACTAGAAAGGCAGCAAATGAGCTCTGCTAAGCAAAAGGTCGCCTTCATTGGCACCGGCATCATGGGCGCCGCCATCTGCGGCCACATCATGGACGCCGGCTATCCCGTGCGCGTCTACAACCGCACCAAGAAGAAGGCCGAGGCGCTTCTTGCCCGCGGCGCCGAGTGGGCAGACAGCCCCGCCCAGGCCGCGGATGGCGCCGACGTGGTCTTTACCATGGTGGGCTACCCCAACGACGTCGAGGACGTCTACCTGTCCACCGACGGCTTGATCCGCGCGGCCAAGAAGGGCGCCTGGCTGATCGACCTCACCACCAGCTCGCCGCAGCTGGCCCGCGACATCCACGAGGCCGCCGAGGTCGAGGACAAGCACGCCTTCGACTGCCCGGTGACCGGTGGCGAGAAGGGCGCGATCGACGGCACCCTGACCCTTATCCTGGGTGCCGCCGAGAAGGACGTCGAGCCCGTGCGCCCCATCCTCGAGACCTTCTCGTCCAAGATGTTCTTCTTCGACGCGGCGGGCGCCGGCCAGACGGCCAAGCTCTGCAACCAGGTGAGCCTGGCGTCTTGCATGATGGGCTACGCCGACGCGCTGGCCCTGGCCGAGCAGGGCGGCCTTGAGCCGGCCCGCGTGCTCGACCTCATGGCCTCGGGCACCGGTGGCTCCGGCGCGGCCTCGAGCCTGGCGCCCAAGTCGCTTGCCGAGGACTACAAGCCCGGCTTCATGGCCGAGCACCTGCGCAAGGACATTGGCCTGGCCCTGCAGCGCGCCGAGGAGCTGGACGTCACCTTGCCCGGCGCCGAGACGGCCTTCACCCTCTTTGACATGCTGTGCCAGATCGGCGGCTCGAGGATGGGCACGCAGGCGCTCACCCTGCTGTATGCCGAGAGCGAGAAGGCCGCGGCCGCGGGCCTGGACTGGTCGCTTTTGGACGTCGACGAGTACGCCAGCGACGCCGAGGGCCACGAGTGCGGCTGCGGCGGCCACGGCCACGGTGAGGGCGGCTGCTGCGGCGGTCACGGGCACCACGAGGGCGAGGGCCACGAGTGCTGCGGCGGCCACCACCACGACCACGAGGGCGAGGGCCACGAGTGCTGCGGCAGCCACGGCCACCACGACCACGAGGGCGGCTGCTGCTGCCACGGGGAGGCTTAAATACCGTGGACTTTGCCTTTGCCGGCGCGGTCCTGGCGCTTGTCCTGTTCTTGTTTGGCATCTTCGCGGGCGTGGGCCTGGGCGACATCCTGGCCAAAAAGGTCGTCACCCGCGGCGAGTACATCCGCATGAACCTGGCGATCTTTGGCGTGGCGGTTCTCGCCAGCGCCGTTGTCCTGGCCTGCGGCCTCATGATGCTCGTGGCCTTGATCTTTGGCGTGGTGGCCGGCGCCATGGCCGGGCTCAAGTTTGGCTTTGGCGAGTCCATTGGCCCCTGGGGCTTTGTGGACAAGAAGGTCGGCACCAATAAAGACCAGGTCAGGCGCGTGGGAAGCAAGAACGCCGAGGCCTATCGCCGGGCACGCCGCGACGGCACGCCCGAGCCCGAGCTCATAAGCGTCCAGATGCCCGACACCAACAACGCCCCCGACGCCGCCAAGAAGCGCGGCTCGTCCAAGTAGTTTTGAGAGGAAGTTTTTGCATGGCTGATAATTCCGAGCAGATCTCGCTGCTGGTAGAGAATCTCTCCTCGCCCAGCAGAAGGCACCGTCAAGAGGTCGCCCACCAGCTGGCCGCCTTTGCCGAGAAGGACCCGGCGTCCATGGTCGCGCACGCAGACGCGCTGGTCGCCGCCCTCGAGCGCCCCGAGGCCCAGACCCGCTGGGAGGTCCTGGGCGCCCTGGCAGCCGTCGCCAGCGTCGACCCCGACGCCGTCGCCGGCGCCGTCGAGGCGGCCGAGGACTCCCTTTTTGACGACGGCTCGTCGATGGTGCGCCTGGCCTCCTTCGTCTTCCTGTGCCGCTACGGCGCCTCGGCCCCCGAGCGCTCCAACGAGGTGTGGCCCCTTCTCGACGAGGCCATCCAGTGCTACCACGGCGACGCCGAGTACCGCGACATGCTGGGCGGCCTTCTGGGCCTGGCCCAGGGCAAGATCTCTAAAGAGACGTCCGAGAAGCTCGCCGCGCGCGTGAAGTTCGACGCCGATAACGGCCAGGGCTACATCAAGTCCTTCTCCGCGCAGATCATCTCGGCACTGGAGTAGGCCGCGCGGGCTGCGCCGCTTGCGGTGCCCGTGCCGCTACCTGCATACGTGGCGGCCTTGTGGCTTGGGTATTGTTAAGCAAACCAAGGCACGGCCTGTGATACAACTCAAAAGTTGACTGTTTGTCCCAATGAAAGGTTTTGATTGATGTCTGACGAGAAGAACGTCTCTGCAGAGGATGAGAAGAAGGACGTGACCGCGGCCCAGACGACCGAGGCCCCCGCTGCCACCCCCAAGGCCGTCGCCCTGCCCGTCTTTGTCGTGTGCGTCGTGATCGCCGTCGTGGTGGGCGTCCTTGCCGGCCACTTCCTGCTGGGCGGCGGCTCCACCGTCGCGCTCTCTGGCAAGACCGCGCTGTCCGAGGACCAGCTCGACAGCACCATCGCCACCTACACCTATGACGGCAAGACCACCAACGTGAGCGCCCGCGAGGTCATTCTCGTCAACTCCACGCTCGACAACGCCAAGGACGACGACAGCAACTACACCGTGCCCACCGCCGACCAGGTCATCTCGTACGTGCGCAACGCAATCGTCTCTGCCGCGGCCGAGAAGGAGGGCATCACCGTCACCGACGACGAGGTCGCCGAGTACGCCAGCTCCACCATGGGCTCCGACGACTACGCCACCATCGCTTCCCAGTACGGCATCGACGAGGACACCGCCAAGTCGACCCTCAAGGCCTCTGCCGTCATGGTTAAGCTGCGCAACTCTGTGGTGACCACCGAGCTGCCCGCCACCCCCACCGCCCCCGAGTCGCCCGCCGACGGCCAGGAGGACGTGGCCACCGCCGACTACGCGAGCTACATCATCGACCTCGCCGGCGACGAGTGGGACTCCGATAACAACACCTGGGCCTCCACCGACGGCGACTACTACGCGGCGCTTTCGACCTACACCATCACCAACGACTCCGCGACCTACGCCGCCGCCCAGGCCGCCTACTACGTGGCGTCCTCTAAGTACAGCTCGGCGTACTCGTCGATCTCGACCCAGTGGCTGGCCTACGTCAACACCCTGCTGGCCAACGCCACCATCCAGATCGGCTCGCTGGCGGTCTAGGGATCCAAGGATGCGCGTCGCGGTCAGCGCCTGCCTTCTGGGCGAGCACGTTCGTTTCGACGGCTCGGCCAAGCCCTGCGCGGCCGTGATCGACCTTGCAAGCAAATGCGATACCTGCCCCGTGTGCCCCGAGAGGGCCGCGGGGCTTTTTGTGCCGCGACCGCCCGCCGAGCGGGTGGGGCAGCGCGTTCTTCTCGCCAACGGCACCGACGTGACCTGCGAGTTTTATGCCGGTGCCGAGAAGTGCGCCGCCGCCGTTTTGGCCGCGGGTGCGCCGCTTGCCGTTCTTAAGGCAAAAAGTCCGTCGTGCGGGGTAAATCTCATCTACGATGGAACCTACACCAACACACTGACTGCCGGCGACGGCGTGTTTGCCGCCCGGCTAAAGAAGGAGGGGATTTGCGTGGTTAGCGAAGATGTCGTTAAGTCCTGCAAGCCGTCTGTCGAGAACCCCGTCGCGATCGTTTTGGGCTCTGGCCTGGGTCACCTGGCCGGGCTGGTCAAGCCCGTGCGCCGCATCGACTACCACGACATCGAGGGCTTCCCGGTGGCGGCCAGCCCCGTGGAGGGCCACAGCTTCCAGGCCACGGTGGGCTCGATCGACGACGTGCCCGTGGTCGTGTACCCGGGCCGCATCCACCTGTACCAGGGCTACTCGGCCGCCGAGGTCAGCGCGCTGGTGCGCCATGCCCACCGCCTGGGCTGCCGCGACATCATCTTCGCGTGCGCGACGGGCGCCGTGGCGGGCAACGCCCACACGGGCCTGGGCATCTTGACCGACCAGATCAACTTCACGGGGAGAAACCCGCTTGCCGAGTGGGACGAGCTGCGCGACGTCGAGACCCCGTTTGTCGACATGAACGAGGCCTACTCGCCGTACCTGCGCACGATTGCGCGCGGCGTGGCCGACGACCTGGGGATTGCCGTCGAGGAAGGCGTGTACGCGGGCGTGCTGGGGCCGAGCTTCGAGACCCCGGCCGAGGTTGCCGCGCTGCGCACCCTGGGCGTGTCGTACGTGGGCATGAGCACCGTGTGCGAGGTCATCATGGCCAAGGCGCTTGAGATGAACGTTTTGGGCCTGACGCTTGCCGCCAACGAGGCCGGTGCGCCCGCCGTGACGCACGAGAGCGTGCTTGAGGCCGCCGGTGCGCATGCCGACGACTTCGAGCGCCTGGTGCGCGGCGTCTTGCGCCTGCTTTAAAATCCGGGCTTGAAACCGGGCGTGGGTTTCTGTAATCTAATTGGTTGTGCGCCGACATAGCTCAGTTGGTAGAGCATCGCTCTCGTAAAGCGGGGGTCATGGGTTCGAGTCCCATTGTCGGCTCCATAGAACCGCA
>CAVKOL010000081.1:9104-11538 GCA_963658035.1 Bacteroidaceae bacterium | reverse complement strand
GCGGGCGCCGAGAAGAGCTTCTCCCCTACTGGGCCAGGACCTCCTTGACGGACTCGAGGATGATCTCGAGGCCGCGGGTAAGCTGGTCATCGGGAATCGTAAGCGCGGGCATGAGCTTGACCACGTTGTTGTCGCGGCCGGCGCGCTCGATGATGAGGCCCTTCTCAAAGCAGAGACGAGAAACGGCCGCGGCGGCCTCGCCGTTGGCCATCTGGATACCCCAGATCAATCCGATACCACGGACCTCGAGGCCCAGCGGGCGCACCTGCGCGTCCATGAACTCGGCCACGATCTTGTCCTTGCGCTGGACCTCGGCCTCAATGTGGTTGTCCAGCATGAACTCCAGGCCGGCCTTGGCGGCCACCATGGCAAGCTGGTTGCCGCGGAAGGTGCCGTTGTGCTCGCCGGGGCTCCAAACGTCCAGCTCGGGCTTGAAGAGCGTGAGGGCAAACGGCAGGCCGTAGCCGCCGATGGACTTGGACAGGCACACCATGTCGGGCACGATGCCGGCGCGCTCAAACGAGAAGAACCAGCCGGTGCGGGCACAGCCCACCTGGATGTCGTCGACGATCAGCAGGATGTCGTACTTGTCGCACAGGGCACGCAGGTCGCGCAGCCACTGGGCATCGAAGACCTGGACGCCGCCCTCGGCCTGCACGGTCTCCAAGATGATGGCCGCAGGCTTCTCGACGCCGGAGTGGTCGTCGGTCAAGAGGGTCTCGATGTAGGCGATGTTGTCCAGGCCGGGGAACATGTAGGGCGCGGGCAGGTGGGTGACGTTGCCCAGCTCGACGCCGGCGCCGCCACGGCTGCCAAAGTCGCTGGTAAGGGCCAAGGCGCCCAGGGTCATGCCGTGGAAGCAGCCCATGAAGCACCAGATCTGGCTGCGGCCGGTGACCTTGCGGGCCAGCTTAAGGGCGCTCTCGACGGCGTTGGTGCCGGTGGGGCCCGGGAACATCACCTTGTAGTTGAGGCCGCGGGGCTTAAGGACCTCCTCCTCAAAGAAGTTGAGGAACTCCTCCTTGGGCTTGGTCATCATGTCAAGGGCGTGCATGATGCCGTCGCCCTGCAGGTAGTCGATAAGGCGGGCCTTGATGTAGTCGTTGTTGTGGCCGTAGTTGACGGCGCCCGCGCCGCAGAAGAAGTCCAGGTAGTCGATGCCGTTCTCGCCGCTAATGATGGAACCCTTGGCGGTGGTGAAGATCTGGGGGAAGCTGCGGCAGTACGAACGAACCTCGGACTCGTAGGTCTCAAAGACTTGTTTGCCTTGCATCTGTTGCTCCTTTTGTTGTGTGTTCCAGACGCTCTTATGTTGCTAGTCGACCGTTAATAATAACGCCCCGGCTGCACACGGGCGGCCGAGGCGCGAGGTTACACATATCGAAGATTTGGCTTAACGAACTCTGCAAGGCGCGTCTCGTAGGCGGCCATCGCGGTGTCCTCGAAGGCCAGCTTGGGGTTGGGAACACCCATCGTGACCAGCAGCTTCTTGGTAAGAAGCGGGTTTAGGACCAGCAGCGGGCCCAAAATCGAGGTGCAGATGAAGTTGTTCTTGCGCAGGCCCTCGAGCTTGGAGCCGGGGCACAGGCCGTCGCCGCGCACGACCTCGCAAAAATAGCAGTCGCTGTTGTCGCCGTAGGAGTGGCTAAACTGCGCCTTGTGGCCCACCAGCTGGATGTCCTGGTACTTGGCCAGAATCAGCGAGTTGTAGCGGTCCATCATCTGGCGACGGGCATGAATCTTGGGGAAGATGCCCAGGGCCTCGATGCGCGAGCCGTCCTCGTTTTCGATGTAGGCCTCGGCGACCTCCATCGCGTTGCCCACGAACATGATGGGCGTGCCGGCCTCGATCTGGGCCTCAAGCGCCTCTTTGTACGGGAGAAGGGCCTGGATGGCAAGCTCCTGCTGGCTCTCGGTCATGGAGCCCATGAAGACCAGGTCGGCCGCGCCGTTGACAAACTGCGGGGTCTCGCCGAGGTAGGTGTTGACCACGCGGCAGCCCTCGATGCACTCCTCAAGGTAGTGGACGCTCTGCAGGTCGCCAAAGAGGTTGGCAAACTCGCCAAAGAGCACCTCGATAACGAATTCCTTACTCACCGCGGGCCTCCTTCTCCTTAAGCGTGTCGCAAATCTGGTCGCGCAGGACCATGGCCTCGTCGACCAGGTAGAGCTCGTACAGGACAAAGATCTTCTCGGTGTCAAAGTTGAGCTGGCCGCAGACCTCGTCTTCCTTCTCGACGATGCGAATGCGGTCCTCGGGCACACCGGCCATGAGCAGGCGCATCTTGTAGTCCTGGCGACGCACGCCCACCACCACGATGTTGGTGATGTTGGGCTGGTTCAAGAACTCGAAGTCGGCGTCGTAGATCCAGGTCATGATCTCGGAGGAATCCTTGCGGTCGTAGATGTCGTCGACCATGATGACGACCTCTTT
>CAVKOL010000081.1:0-8860 GCA_963658035.1 Bacteroidaceae bacterium | reverse complement strand
GTCTCGCTGCCCTGGGGCGTGGCCATCGTGAGCTTCTCGCCCTCGAAGTCCAACGCGGCATGGTAGTCGGGCGCCGGCGAGGAGAAGCCGCAGTTGTCGCAGTACGCGTTGCCAATGTGGTGGTAGCGCACATAGTTGTAGTGCAACTTTTTATGGCACTTGGGACAAATGCGGGCGTCGTTGATGAGGTTTACGCTGTGGTCCTTGTCGGACGGCAGGCGATCGATCGCAAAGTAGGTGCGGGGGTTGCCGTCGCCCAGCTGCGAGCTAATGAGGTCGTCGGCGTTAAGGATCATGTGGGTGGTTGCCGGCAGGGCTTTCTCGATGTAGTTGAAGATGAACTCGGGGTGGGCGTTGCGGTGGATCGAGTCGCGGAAGAGGTTGGTGCACACCACGTAGGTGGGCTTCAAGCGCGGGTAGATGAGCTGCGAGCTGCGCTCGTCGACCTCAAAGACGGCCAGGTCGAACTTGGCCTTGCCGCCGATGGTCGAGCCGTTTGCCAGCGCGGCCACGATACCCGAGTTGATATTGGCGCCGGCGCGGTTGTTGAGCACCTGGTAGCCGTTTTTCTCCAGCACATCCAAGATCATGTTGCAGGTAGTGGTCTTGCCGTTGGTGCCGGTGACGCAGATCACGGTCTTGGGCTTCTCGATGTGGCTCACAAAATCGGGGCAGATCTTGAGGGCGACCTCGCCGGGGAAGAAGCTCGCCTGGCGGCCCAGGGCGTGGAGCAGGGCCGTGGTGGCCTTGGCGCCCACAAGGGCCACGTGGAATCTAAAGTTACTGGTCAATGTGCGTTCTCCTCTAAAGACAGCAGTCGTTAAAGGATAGCACGGGGCGCGTTCGTGCCTGCGGCGGTCGCGCGGTTAGCATGAAGGATGCATACGGCGGGGCCAGGTGGCGAGAAGGACGCGGCGGGTTGGCGCGGGCGGCGGGCTGGCGGGCTGGAGCGGCGGCGGACGAGCGGCCGGCGGTTACTTGGCCAGGCCCGCGCGGCGCAGGAGCGGCAGGCGGACAGCCTGGTCGAAGGCCATGACAACGGCGAGAAAGGCCGCGGTGAAGACAAAGCCGGCGACGAGAAGGCCGGGCACGCCGGCGACGTAGCAGGCGGCGGCCAAAAGCTGCTCGGAGGCAAGCTCCCACAGCTCGTAGAAGAGGGCCTGGGCGATGTAGAAGCCCAGGACGCTTTGGGCCAGGCGGGTCACGAGGGCGGCGGTGCGAGGGTCGGGCGCCGGACGGTTGGCGCGGCGCGGGGCCACAGCAAGGACGACGCAGACAATGGCCAGGGCAAACGAGAGGGCCGAGGTCGACTTGAAGGACGACGCCACGAGCCAGGCGGTGTTGCCTGTCTCGGCAAGGCCCGCCTCGACAGCCAGGCAAGCGGCAGCGGTGAGAGCCAGGTAGTGGTGAGGGTGCGCGGGGCGGGCGGGTTTCTCGGCAAGGCGGCCACCCACGAGGTAGGCGCACAGGTAGGTGGCGGCGCTTAGGAGCTTGCGCCACTCGAGAAGGCCGCGGTCGGCGTCGCCCGGTGAGAAGAAGGCCACGTAGAAAGAGACGGCCAGGGTAGCGGCGGTGAGGAGCCAGACCAGAATGCCGGGGCGGCGAAGGCGCGACCACGCGGCGGCAATGACGGGCGTGATGAAGAGGATGACCAGGTAGACCCAGATGAACTCGAGGCTGCTAAAGAGCCAGGTGGGTCCGTATTCCAGCAGGCCGCCAAAGGGAACGACCAGCGAGACGGCCGTGGAGAGAACCGTGTAGAAAACGACCGAGGCCAGAAGAGGCAAAGACCTTCTCGCCGCTTGGCTAAGCTGGGTCGCAATGTTGCCGGGGGTGCTCGCCGCCGCAATCGCGCGGGGCAGCAGGAAGTAGCCCGAGATCATGAAGAAGACGCTGTTGCCCCACGAGCCCAACAGGTTGATGAAGCCCAGGACGGCGAGCGTCGGCGTGCCCACGTGCAGACCCGCGTCCAGCCAGCCCGAGCCCGTGACCTCGGCAAACCACGGCTGGAAGGTGTGGAAGACGGCGATACCCGCGATGGCCGCCAGGCGCAGCGCCTCGATAGAGGGGTTGCGCGGCGCAGGCTTTGGTGTCGTGTTGCTGGCCATGGCGGCCCCCTTTTCGCGCGGCAGCTTACTCGCAAAGACGCCCTTCAGGATACCAAAGCGCGGTGCGCGAACAAAAAATACGATATTGGGAATCCGTCGCACGGTTGAGCGGGAAAACACGGATTTCGGCTAGTTCCCAACTGGGGTTTTGTCGGCGAAAGAGGGCGGCTACTCGGCAAGTCGCCGTTTGGATTCCCAATATCGTAAAAAATGTTTGGCAATGGCCGGATTAGGAGCGGCGGCGGAGGGCTGCGACGGCGGCCGCGACGGTGACGAGGGCCGCAGGGGCGAGAAGGACGGCGGGCTTGAGGGTGGCGTCGCCGGTTTCGGGGGTCGACTTTGGCTTGGCAATGGTTTTCTCGCTGGCGGTGGTGGTCGTCGTAGTCTGGGGCTCCGGGCTGGGCGTCGGGGTTGGGTCCGGGGTCGGCTCGGGTTCGGGGTCCGGGGTCGGCTCGGGCTCGGGATCCGACGCGGGGGCGATCTCGCTGGTCAGGGACCAGTGCTGGTGCAGGTCGTCGAAGTTGCCCTCGCGGTAGGCGGCCAGGTCGCGGTCGACCTCGAGCCAGCGGGCACCTACCCAAGCACCGTGCGCGGGGCCAATAACGCCCAGCTCACAAAGGCTATCGCCCGTGGGGTCGTAAATCACGACCCTGCCCTGCTCAGAACCAGAGACCTTCGGCGAGCCGCTCTGGGTATTGGTGATCCACGCCACCGCACCGGTTGCCGAGACCTTCAAGCTCACCGTCGCGTCGACGTACGGTGAGACGGTCACGGTCTTCTCCAGCTCCCCGTCCAGCGAATAAACGCGCAGCTCATCGATGAAGCTCGCGGCGGCCGCGCGGTCGATCGTCTCGCAGGCCACGTAGACCTTCTCGCCTGCGACCGCCACGCCAAGCACGTGGTTGTTGTCGGCAACGGAGAAGGACGCGCAGCTCTTGACCGAGTCGCCATCGGCCGCAGCCAACACGTCGGACGCGCGCCACACGACGACCGAGCCCTTCTCGCCGTCGGCCCTCTGGCCGTACTGGGCGGCGAAAACGTAGCCGTCCCCGGCGCCGCCCGAGACCTCGGCCCACTCTACCTGCGAAGGCAGGGTCAGCGCGACCTGGCGCGAGGTCACCGCATCGCCCACGCGGGTCAAAACCGTGACCCGCTGCGAGTAGTCCGTAGCCATCGAGGTGTAGCCCACGCAGCCGTTGCCCAGCGAGAAGAACGTGGCCTTGTCCTCGTCGGCGGGCACGGCCCGCGAGGCCAGGACCTTGCCGGTTGCCACCTCGACCCACAGGTCGCGGCCCGCAATGTCGCCGCTCGCATAGGCGGCCGGTGCCCTCACCTGCAAAAACGCGGTCCCGTCGCCCAGGTCAACGGCCTGCATGCTCACTCCCGAGGCGTTCCAGTACTCCTCGGAACACGCAAGGTCGGTCGCGGTAACGCTGGCGCAGTCCTCGCTCGCGCGGTACAGGCGCAAGACGTTGCCGGCGTCGGTCGTCGCAGCCTGGAAGAAATACGCGCGGCCCTCGACATCGACGCACGTGTCGCTGCAGGCAGATAGCGCAGAAAGCGCGACCGCCGTCTCGTCGTAGTTGCCCGAAGCCTCAATCGCGGGCGTGGCGGCCACCGTGACCGGTATGCGCATCTGGGCCGAAAGCCGCTCGTTGCCCTGCTCGTCGACGCCCAGGTCAAAGAGGCCGGCGTCGACCACCAGCTCGGCCGTGCTGCCAGGCTTGACCGTCCCGGGGTTGAGCTGCGCCGTCACGGTGAGCTTGCCGTTTAGCGTGTTGTAGCTGCTCGCCGCCGGGACCTCCGCCCCGTCGACCATCAGGTGGACCGAGAGCGCCTCGCTGCCCTTGAGCGGGGCCGCCCAGGTGGCGTCGTACGTAAACGTGGCGTAGCCGTTCAAGGCCGCCGAGCTCGCGGCCGTCAAGGTAAACTCGCGCTTCTCGGCCTGCGCGGTCCACGAGAACTCGACCTGCGCCGAGGTGTCCGTCTCGCCAACGACCTTGAAGGTGATGCCGGTGTAGCCCGCCTCTTGGCTGTTGTAGTAGTTGGTCGACGGCTTGGTGTTGGGCGAGAGGAGCGCGCCCAGGTGCCAGAAGTCGCCCAGCTCGGCCACGCCCGCGTCGTCGCCGTCAATCGGCCGCAGGCACTCATAGAGCTGGTTGCCGGGGGTGCCCGAGGTGTTGCTCACCGCAAAGTCGCTCTTGGCCTCGTTAAGGCCGGCCTTCACCCTAAAGACGCGCACGCCGTGGCCCAGGTTGGCGACGTAGTTGGTGGTATTAAGCGTCATGTTGGCCGCCGACTGGTCAAAGACCAGCAGGTGGAAGCTGCAAAAGAGGTTGCCGTCCAAAATGGATTTATCAGAAGAGACGGCCACAAAGCCGCCGGTCTTCTCCCAAGACTCGTCGGTGGTGTACGGAAGAAGATCCACCGTGGCAGACGCCGACGCATCGTAGTGCTGGGTCTCCCCCATCCCGCGGCGCACGTCCACGCCGTCGCTCGAGGTGTAGACGTAGGTGATCTGATCGGCGTCGATCCAGCCCAACAGCCACTTGAACAGGCCGTTTTGGTCGCCCAGGTTGACGTCCATCATGTCGATGGAGCCGCTGCCCTTGGTGGAGCCGGAGTAGGAATACAGGTCGGGCAGGCCCAGGACATGGCCCGTCTCGTGGATGAGGGTCTGCTTGACCGATTGGGCCGCGTTGGTCGTCGCGGTGCGGGACGTCTCGGACTCGACGGTGTTGATCAGCACGCCCGCGCAAAGCTTCTTGCCGTCAAAGGTCGCCTGCATGCCGTTGGGAACGCTGGTGTAGAGGTCCTTTTTGGGCCACCACGTGGAGGCCCACCTGCCGCACTTGCCGGCAAACTGCAGGTAGACGGCATCGATGTAGCCATCGTTGTTGGCGTCGCACTGCGTGAAGTCCACCTGGTCGTCGACAGTTGCCAGGACCTCGTAGAAGAGCTCGCTCAGGCTGCCGGCGGTCTCGTAGTAGCTGCGCGGGTGCTTGGCCTCGCAACTCACGACCTGCGTGGCCGCAAGGTCAAACTTGCCGTAAGAAGAGCGCAGGTAGTAGGCGTGGATGCTCTCGAAGGGATAGGTGGCGTCGGCCGAGTTTGGTTGGCCGTTGAAGGTGGCGAGAAGGTCTTCGTCGGTCTCGCTGGCGGGGATGGTCTGGGCCTCCTCGCTGCCGTCGGCGCTTGCCGGGAAGCTCACGCGGATCACGATGGCGCGGGCCTTGCCGGTGGTGGAAAGGCCCAGCTCAAAGCCCTGGGGAAAGAGCGAGTTGCCCGCCGCCGCGTCGCCGTCTGCCAGCGAAGCCACGGCCGCCCCTCCCCCAAGGCGGGCCTGTGCCTGGGCGAGAAGGGCCGGCGAGACCTTTTGCTCGTCGGCGCAGGCGACGGCAGCGGCGGACGTCGCTGCGTCGTCAGCCGACGTCGCCACGGCGGCCGTCACCGGCGACGTGGCGTCCACAAGGTCCGCGCCCGTCTGCGCAAGGGCCGCCCCCGGCGCGCAAACCAATGCGACAAACATAAAAGATGAAAGCGCTAGGCGCCTCATTCTTTGCAATAAACTGCTCATAGGAAACCTAACGCTTTCAATCTTTAGTTAGTTTGCGTGCAGTCCGGCAAGCGGTGCGGCCGCAGCCCGCCGGCCTCGACGGCCCCGCCGCGCTGCGCGACGCCCCGCTCCCCTACAGCTTGATGACCAGGCTGCTCGTCTCGGGGTCGGCCTCGACGCTTTTGCTGTACGCCTCGACGACCTTGCGCGCCAGCTCGTCCATCTCGCCGTACGCGTAGTTTGCCTTGCGCGACGGGTCCATGAACGCGACCTCAAGCTCGTCGGTCTTCTCGGTGTAGCGAAGGGTCATGAGGGTGCGCAGGTTCTCGCCCGACTCGAGCACGCAGTGGTTGATGACCTCGTCCAGGACGTGGATCACGCGGTCGATGCGGGTCATGTCAAACAGCTGCTTGCGCATGAACAGCGCGCACTTGTTGATCATCTCGTAGTAGTCGAAGGCGCCGTTGCAGATCTCGTAGTTGAGCGTCTTGACGTGGAAGATGAAGTCGCGGGTCTTGGGGCGCAGCGGGTTCTCGAAGATCTGCTCGGGGGTGCCGTCCTCGTAAATGCCCTTCTCGTCCATGTAAAAGACGCGGTTAGAGACGTTGCGGGCAAAGTTCATCTCGTGCGTGACGATGAGCATCGTGGTGCCCTGCTCGGCCAGGGTCATCATGACGCCCAGGACCTCGCCCACCATCGTGGGGTCAAGGGCGCTGGTGGGCTCGTCGAAGATGATGGCCTCGGGGTTCATGGCCAGGGTGCGGGCGATGGCGGCACGCTGCTTCTGGCCGCCCGACAGCTCGTCGGGGTAGGACAGCGACTTGTGGCCCAGGCCCACGGTGTCCAGCAGGTCCATGGCGCGGTCGTAGGCCTCTTGGCGAGACTTGCCCAAGAGGTTGACCTGGCCAAACATGGCGTTCTCGACGATGGTCATGTTAGAGAACAGGTTGAAGGCCTGGAACACCATGCCCATCTTGCGGCGCAGGGCCTGCAGGCTCTTGGCGTCGCCGGTCACCAGCTCGCCGTCGAAGAAGACCTGGCCCGCGGTGGGCGGGTCGAGGAAGTTGAGGCAGCGGGTAAAGGTCGACTTACCGCAGCCCGAGGGGCCGATGATCGAGATGACGTCGCCGCGGTTGATGTCGACGTCGATGTTGGTAAGGATCTCGTTTTGGCCATAGCTCTTGCACAGGCCACGGGCGCTGATCAAGGGGTTAGTCATCGTGCTTGCACTCCTTTTAAGATGGCTGCGGGTTTACGGCGCTTGGGGTCCAACAGTCGGCCAAGGCGCGAGAACACCCAGCCGCACAAGGCGATAATTGCAAAGTATACGACCGCCGTGGACAAAAGCGGGAAAAACGCTTGGAAAGTTCTGCTGCGGATAATATCCGAGGCCTTGGTGAGGTCCTGGACGGCGATATAGCCAACAACAGACGTTGCTTTGACAAGGGACGTGAACTGCCCGGCGTACAGCGACCACACGCGCGCGGCTGCCTGGGGCAAAACGATGCGCCTAAACGTCTCGAGCGGCGAGAAGCCCATGGCAAGCGACGCCTCGATCTGGCCCTTGTCGACGGCGGCCAGGCCCGTGTCGTAGACGCCCGCGATGCCCGGCGCCACCTGCAGGCCAAAGCACAGGATGGCCACAGCCACGGCCGGCACATCCACCGAGGCAAAGACCACGTAGTACAAGATCATCAGCCACACCAGCACCGGCACGCCGGTCGCAAGCTTGCCGTAGACCTGGGCGATGCCGCGGGCAAGCGGGTTGCGGCGGCGAGAAAGCCAGCAAAGGCCGGCTGCCAAAACCGTTGCCAGCGCAAAGCCGCCCACCGTGATAAGGCAGGTGACCTCAAGTCCGCTTACCACCAGCTGCCAGCGGTTCTCGGTCATGAAGGCGGTGGTGAAGTCGTTTGCCAGGTTGTCAAAGAAGCCGCTGGACTGGGCGTCGGCCGATTTGGTCAAGGCGCCGTAGTTAAGCGAGACGTAGACCTGGGTGAAGTCGATCTGCTGCTTGCGCTCCTCGGTGACAGCCAGCTGGTCGGCGACGTCGACCTTACCGGTTGCCAGGGCCGAGATCTTGCTGGCGATGGGCATGTCCTGGTACTCCACGCGCATGCCCAGCTCGCTGGCCACGCGCTGCATGACCTCGATGGCCACGCCGGCGTGGCTGCCGTTCATGATGAAGGAGTAGGGCTCGTCGGCGCCGGTGGTGGCCACGTGAAGCACCTGGTCGCCGGTGTCGCAAGTGGGCACGTCGTCCATGGTGTAGTTGCGGTCGATGACCCACTTCTTGTTGATGGCGTCCAAGGTGCCGTCGTTTCGCATGCGCTCGATGATGGCGTCGATCTTCTCGCGTAGCTCGTCGTTGCCCTTCTGGATGCCAAAGGTGTCGTCAAAGGTGATGTACATGGGCTCGATGTACTCGTAGCCCTGGTTGGACTCCATGTAGCGCGTGGCATAGAACTCCGAGACAAAGGCGTAGTCGATCTTGTTGCCCACCAGAGCGGCGATGATGTCGGACTCGCTGGTAAAGATCTGCAGGTCGGCGTCGGGGAACTGGTCCTTGAGGTGCAGCTCGGTAAGAGAACCGCTAATGACGCCCAGGCGCGCGTGCGAGAACATGTTGTCGCGCTCCTCGACGCTGACCTGGCGCACGTTGGAAGAGGACGACTCGGCGCTAGCACTTTGCGGCGCGCCGACCAAAATTGTGGCCACGGCGAGAAGAACTGCGAATAAAACGCAGGTCAAACGGCGTGGCAAGCTTGAATACCTACTCACGGACACGAACCCCCTTTAACACAGCGGCGGGGCGGCGGCGCTTGGGGTCAAGAAGACAGCCCAGGCGGCTAAAGACCCAGCCGCACAAAACAATGGCGAGAAAATAGACGACAGCCGTCGAGATAAGCGGGAAGAACGCCTGGAAGGTACGGCTGCGGATGATATCGCTTGCCTTGGTGAGGTCCTGAATGGCGATGTAGCCCACGATCGAGGTGGCCTTGATCAGGGCCGTGAACTGGCCGGAGTAAAGCGACCACACGCGGGCCGCGGCCTGCGGCAACACGATGTTGCGGAAGGTGTCAAACGGCGAGAAGCCCATGGCAAGCGAGGCCTCTACCTGGCCCTTGTCGACCGCGTCCAGGCCCGTCTCAAAGACACCCGAGATGGGCGAGGCGGACTGCAGGCCAAAGCACAGGAT
>CAVKOL010000080.1:0-11573 GCA_963658035.1 Bacteroidaceae bacterium | reverse complement strand
CTTCTCGCCACCCGTCAACAATGTGAAGAAAGCTACACAAACGGCGAGAAGCCCGGCACATTCGGGATCTATATCATCATTATCATCATCTATATCACGGTGATGATAATGATGATATAGAAACGGCAAGGCAGAGCGAATCGGGCCCGGCGCGATAGTTCGAGTTTTTATATAAACGCGCTAGTTTTGAGGGGCTCGTCAGTAGATTTCGGGTCTCATGCGCTCTAAGGGCAAAATGAGCAGACCGTCTACGTGCGGGTTCTCTAGAGCCGGATCGCAAAATGGCCCGAAAAACACTGACAAGGCCCTCGAAACTAGCAGGCACCGAGAAGGGCTAGGCGGTTGCGGCGTCGCCAGCGGCGGCGGGGGTCCAGGTGCCGGCCAAGACCTGGGGCCAGGCGGCGAGAAGGGCCTGGCGAGAAGAGACCAGCGCGTCGTCGGGCACGGCAAGCGCGGTCAAATCGTCGTCGGCTGTCATGTCCTCGTGCAACGCGGTGCCTTCCTCGACGGGGCGCAGGTAGGTCTTGAGCGCACCCGCGGCCTGACCGTCCTCGCCGCAAACGTAGTCGAACCACTGGGCCACCTGGTCGCCATTGGTGCACCCGGCCACGCGAGCCATGTACGTGGGCACCACAAGCGAGCCTTCCTCGGGCAGCACGACGTCCACCATGTCGGTGAGTTTGGCCAGCTCATAGGCCTGCTGCTCGGACATCAGGGCCGCCACAGCGGTGCCGCCAATCAAAGCGTCCTGCACGTCGGTGCCGCTGGCCAGCGTCTTTAGCCCGCACGAGGTCACAAAGCCCTGCGCGTACGTCCACTGCGCGTCGGTCCCCAGCTGACCCGCGGCCGCCGCGGTCTTGTCGCCGGCGCACAACAGGCCCACCATCTGCAGGAACCCGTCCTCGTCGGCCGCAGGATCGGCCATGCAGACCTGGCCCGCCAGCCCGGCGGACGCCAGCGTCGCGTACCCGGTGATACCTGCGCGGACCTTCTCACCTAACTCGCGGCTCAGCACGATGGCGCAGGCCTCGCGGCAGACCTTCTGCGGGGTAGCCAACCCTGCCAGCCCCTCGTAGCACGAGCGGTCGCCGCCCCACACCACGTCGGCCGTCGCCACGCCGCGCGCCACATCGGCGGCAAGGGCGGCCTGCCACTCGGCGCAGGTCATGAGCCACACGTCCACGGCCACGCCGGCCTTCTCCTCGAACCCCGTGACAAAGGCGTTGACCAGGGTATCGGGGCAGCTGGTGTAGAGGGTCATCTTGCCCGCGGGCTCAACGACACCGCCCTCGACAGCGGCGTCGCCGTCGCTCCCGTCACCGGAGCCGCCGGCCGTCGCCTGGTCGTCCGACGAGCCGGACCCCGACCCGCCGTCCGCGACCCGCGACACGCCAAACGCCACGCCCCCGGCAACCGCCGCGGCCGCAACCACACCGCCCGCGATGGCGTCCCTTCTCGTCATCTTGACCTGCGACAACTTCATCCGCAC
The DNA here is from genome assembly GCA_963658035.1 of Bacteroidaceae bacterium. GTDB lineage: Bacteria > Actinomycetota > Coriobacteriia > Coriobacteriales > Atopobiaceae > Paratractidigestivibacter. Next base: position 10,084 of record CAVKOL010000080.1, on the reverse strand, counting down.
AACCCCCGGGTCCCGTGCCGCGCCCTTACAGGCTTTCCAGCAGCTCGGCCATCGCCTTCTGCACGGCATGCTCGCGATTAGAGCCAATGACGCGGGTGGCCACCTGTTTGACGGCATAGCGCGCGTTGTCCATAACGTAGGCCTGGCCCACGTAGCGCAGCAGGGCATAGTCGTTCATCGAGTCGCCAAAGGCCAAAACCTCGCTGCGGTCGATGCCGTAGTAGCGCAGCAGCTGCTCGACGCCGGTGGCCTTGCTCACGTGGCGAGGCGTGACGTCGATCCAGTGCGAGCCGCTCGGTAGGAAGGTAAACCAGGCAGAAAGCTCGCGCTCTAACACGTAGGCCATGTCCATTATCTGGTCTTGGTTCTCGCAATAGATTGAAGCTTTGATGATGTTGAAGTCGGGCGACGGCGGGTCGAAGATCTGTGTTGCATTAGGCAGGTCCTTATCCAGCTCCTTGATGTACGCGTCCTCGGTGTCAACCAGATAGCTCTTCTCATCGTCATAAACGGCCAGGTGAAGGCAGTCGAACATCTCGCACGTGGCAAACAAGCGCTGGATCGCCATGGCCGAGAAGACCTCGCGGTCGAGAAGAACGCCGTCGGCGTAGACCTGGGTGCCCAGCGCCGCCACGTAGTCCATCTCGTCCTTGACCGGCTCGAAGAAGCGGCGCAGCGTGCGGTACCTGCGGCCAGAGCTGGCGCAAAACATCACGCCGCGCCGGCGCAGCTCGCGGACGAGCTCGAAGGTCTCGGGCGGCACCTGGGAGTTCTCGTCCAAAAGGGTACCGTCCATGTCGGAAGCAATGAGCTTGATCAAGGTCTTCTCCCCTATCAAAACGCGGCCCGCCCAAACGCGGGCCTGGTCAATGTGGTCGCTCCGGTCAACTCGCAGACAGCCCGCAAGCCGCCCGCGGGCAGCCTAAAACAGGTCGGGCGCCTCTTCGCCCGCCTGCGGAAAAGCGTCAAAACGGTCGATGTGCATCAAGATCTGCTCCAGGTCCACGATGGCCCAGATGTGTGTCTTGCGCTGCTCGTTTTGCCAAATCATAAGGTCGCGGTAGCCGGACGTCTTGCGCACACCAAACCAGTTCATGTGGGTGATCTGGTCCACGTAGATGACCTTGCGCTTGCCAACCAGCGGGCGAATGACCACGGCGCGGGCCTCGCGAGCTCCCGGCTCGGCGCGGCCGTCGGCCCCGGCGTCGAAGATCTGCACCTTGTAGCGGCACAGCACAAACCAGCCCACAAACAAAGAAAGGCACGCCGCATCGAAGAAGGCCAGCACCGTCGCCGGGTTTGCCGAGTAGACGCCCATCAGGCACATGACGGCCGTGATGTCGCCGATAAAGGCCGTGACCAACAGGCACAGCGCGATGCCGCGCGTGAACAGCGGCGGCACCACGTAGGTGTCGTGGTGGCTGTGGTGGCGCTCGGCAATGCGAAAGCTGGTGAAGAGGTGCTCGAACGCGTTGGCTACCAGGGCGGGAATGGTCGAGACCAGCATGAGCAGGGCGTACACGGCGGCGCTCCTAGTTCTCCGCCGGCAAGACGGCCGCGAACTTGGCGACCAGCTTGGTGAGAAGGTCGACCGTGATCTCAAGGCTCTTGACCGGGATGAACTCGCGCACCGAGTGGGCGTTGTAGCCGCCGGTCGCGATGTTGGGGCACGGCAGGCCGCGGAAGGTCAGCTGCGCGCCGTCGGTGCCGCCGCGGGCGGGAACCAGCACGGGCTCGATGCCCACCTCGCGGTTTGCCTCGACGGCAAAGTCAACCAAGCACTGGTCGGAGGGGCCAAACTTCTCGGCCATGTTGCGGTACTGCTGGCGCACGGCTACCTCGACGGTGCCCTCGCCGTAGCGGGCGTTCTGGAACGCTGCGATGCGACGCAGCATGGCCTCGCGCTCGTCGAAGGCCGCGGCATCGAAGTCGCGCAGGATATAGTGCAGGTGCACCTCGTCGGCCGTGCCGCTTATCTCCATGGGATGGTAGTAGCCCTCGCGGCCCTCGGTGTGCTCGGGGCGCTCGGCGGCAGGCACCATCTGCTGGAACTCGGAGGCCAGGGTAATGGCGTTGACCATGATGTTCTTGGCGCTGCCGGGGTGGACCACCGTGCCGTGGAAGGTCACGTCGGCCGCCGCGGCGCTAAAGCACTCGAAGTTGATCTCGCCCAGGGTCTCGCCGTCCACGGTGTAGCCCCACTTGGCGCCCAGTTTCTCCAGGTCGAGAAGGGCAGCGCCATGGCCGATCTCCTCGTCGGGCACAAAGGCGATCTTCAACGTGGGGTGCGCCAGCTCAGGATTTGCCACCAGGCGGGCGAGAAGGGCGCAGATCTCGGCCACGCCGGCCTTATCGTCGGCGGAAAGCAAGGTGCTGCCGTCGGAGCACACGATGTCTTGGCCCACGAACTTGGCGAGGTCGGGCACCTTATCGGGGGTCGTCTCGACGCTGACGCCGTCCACGACGCCGGCCACCAGGGGGCCGCCCTCGTAGTGGACCACGTGCGGCTTCACGCCCGCGGCAGGCGCGTCCTCGGCCGAGTCGATGTGCGAGCACAGCATGAGCGCGGGGGCCTTCTCGGCGCCGGCCGACGCGGGCAGGGTCGCCGTCACATAGGCGTGCTCGTCGACGTCGACGTCCACGCAGCCAATAGCAGCCAGCTCATCGCCCAAAACGCGGGCCATCTCGTGCTGGCGCGGCGTCGAGGGCGTCTGGGCCTCGTTGTCGGAGTTTGACTGGGAGTCCACCTGCACGTAGCGCATGAAGCGCTCAAGTACATCACTCATTTAAGCATCGACCTTTCCTTGGTTGTTTCGCAGGTCTAAGAATAGCGGCTCGAGGTAAGCCGCGACGCCGGATTCGTCACATGATTTGGTAACGTGGTCGGCCGCGTCAAAGGCACACTGCAGCGAGTTGCCCATGGCCACTCCGTCGCCCGCCGCCTCAAGCATCGTGAGGTCGTTGCCCGAGTCGCCAAAGGCCACGGTATCGGCCACGTCGACGCCCAGGTGCTCGCACAGCCACGCCAGGCCGGCGCCCTTGTGGGCATCTGTGTGGGTGATCTCGATGTTGGTGGGCAGCGACGAGGTGCGACGCAGCGTGGGGTCGGCGTCCACGACGTCCCAAACCTGCTGCTTAGAGGCCTCGTCGATAAAGAAGACGTTGATGCGGCACACCGAGCCGCAGCCCGCCAGAAGCTCCTCGAAGCTGCCGTCAAAGCGCTCGCGCACGTCCTTGATCTGCACGCGCGTGGGCTCGTCGATGTTCATCTCGTCCAGGTAGTGCCAGCGGTCGGCCAGGGTATAGACCTTGCCGTCGGCAAAGAGGTCGAAGGTCACCGGCAGGTCCTTGACCTGGTCGTACAGGCTTGCGACCAGGACTTTATCGAGGTTGACCTCGTGCAGGACCTCCAGCGAGTTGGCGTCGCACACCAGCGCGCCGTTGCAGCAGATGGCGTACTTCACGCAGTCGTGGGCCATCATCTGGGCCGGAACGCCGTTGACGTTTCGGCCGGTACAGGGCACAAACTGGACGCCCAGCTCGTCGGCTTGGGAAAGCGCCTGCTCGTTCTTCTCGTCTATTGCCTTGTGCGAGTCAAGAAACGTGCCGTCCATATCAACAAAGACCAGCTTAACCATGGTGCGTCCTCCCCGGCGCCGCGCGAGCTTTCCTCAAAAATGGGACTTGTCTGATACTCAAACATCAGACAAGTCCCAAATATATCGCCATTTCATCAGACAAGTCCAAGAATTGCAGGCGAGAAGCCCAAAAACCATCAGACAAGTCCCATTTTTGCAGGTGGGGCGGCGGCGAGAAACCCGCGGGGTCCTGCTGGCCGCCCCACCCGGCGTCCCTTACTTAGAGCGACGGCGAGAAGTACGCGCGGCCACCAGGCTCGCCGCGCCGCCGGCGGCCAAAACCGCCGCGCCCGCGAAGGCGACGTCGCCGGTCGCGGGCGTCTTGCCCTTGCCCGACTTGGCAGTGCCGTCCTGCTTGCCCGCGTCCTTCTCCCCTGCCTGCTGCGCCTTGCGCGTGCCGGCGTGGGCCTCGAAGGTCAGCGAGGTCGTAGCCTGGTTGACCTCGTCGGAGCCGGGCGTCGTGTTGGCCAGCACCGTGCGGTAGGTCGTGGCACCGGCGGCGTCGAGAAGCTCCTGGCCGGCCGCGACCGCGGCAGACAGCGCGTCGTACTCCTCCTGCGTCATCCACGTGGCGCCCTCGTCGACGTCCGAACCATCGACGCTGATAACCGCAGACGCCAACGTGGCCTTGGCCTGCGCGATCGCGGACTCAAGGGCGGCCAGCTCGTCCACCTCGGCCCACTGGCGCAGCTCGCCGTAGGCCTTGATGGGCATGTTGTCCACGGCGCGGCCTTTCTCGGCTGCGTACTCGTTGACCGCGGACCAATCGACCCAGGTCACGTCCTCGTCGTAGGTGAGCTTCATGTCGGTAAAGCTCTCGCCCTCGTTGACCTTGGCCACGAAGTAGCTGTTCACCACGTCCTCGACCCTCTGGTCTGCTTCCTTTTGGATCTGGGCCTTGACGTCGTCCTTTGCCACCTCGGCCTTGGCCGTGACGTCGGCCGCGGCAGCGGCATCGGTGCGGCTCATGCCGGCGGCGAGGTTCTGGGCAAACGCGGGGTTGTAGTACTTGCTGTAGTACTCCTTCTGGACCTCTTCGAGCTTCTCTTGCGCAAAGTACTCGCGAATCTCCTGCGCGTCCTTCTCGGTGGGCTTGCCGTTGTTGGAGTTGACTACAACGTAGTACTTGCAGTCGTCATCGTCCTTGTTGACGACGTACTGCGTGGTGACCACGGCGTAGCGCTGCCCCTTGCGCAAGGCGATCCAGTTGTCCTCGTCCAGCTTCAAGCGGTGATATCCGCCGTAATCGTACGTTTCGCTGGAAATCTGGTAGACCAAGGTGGAGTGCTCGGGGTCATCGGGCGTGGTGGCCTCGTCGTCCAGCAGGTAGAGCTTGTAGTCAACGGTCGTGCCGGGCTTGGACGTCAGGCACGACAGGGCGCGCACCGACATGTCCTCCTCGGCCGTGTAGATGTTGGCCGAGCTGCACTCCTCGTCAGAGGCCAGCGCAAAGACCGAGGCACCCGCCATGAAGTCGTACTGGTCGACGACATAGTCCTCGCTGTCCGAGTACTCGTTGAGATCGAACTCAAAGGTCTCGAACTCGCCGATGCTGTGGTCGTAGTAGGACATCCAGAAGTAGCCCGTGTGCTGGCCGTTCTCCTCGATGCCAAACTCCTTGTCGGTGGCGCCGTTGGGGAAGTCGTTGGTGGCAGAGCCCCAGCTGTTCTTGACCAGCCACGCGCCGTCGCCCTCGGGCAGGTTGTTGACGCCGTCGCCAAAGTTGGTGCGCGAGAAGCTGTCGTCCCAGCCCACGATGCACACGGCGTGGTTGGCCGTGGCGCCGTCGTAGGTGTAGTGGGCCCAGGTCGTGGTGTTCATGTACTTGGGCGTCTTTGCGTCGGACTGGTTGGGGTTGTAGGAATCGGCGTGGAAGCTCATCGAGACCGCGCGGCCCTGCACCAGCTCGCCCTTGATAGCGGCAACGGCGTCCATGTCGGTACCCACGTAGTTGCCCTTGGTGTCCTTGATCACGGTGTCGGGCAAGATGTTGGAGTTGTCAAACTCGTAGCTCGAGGCGTTCCACAGGTTCTCGGGCAGCGACCAATCGGTGTAGACCAGGTTGCCGGCGGTGTCCACGTAGTTGCCGGCCCAATTCTTCTTAATGACCCTGGCCACGGATGCGTCGAGTTTAAGCAGCGAGACCTGGTCGTCAGTCAGGTACTGAATCTCGGGGTTGTCCTCGTTGCCCTTATAGAAGACCTTGCACTCGATGATGCCCTCGGAGTTCTTGTACTCGGCCAAGGACTCGTTGAGCGGGCCGATGCCGGCGGCAAAGAGGGACGAGCCGTAGTTGGCCAGGCCACCGGTCATCTCGCCGACGTTGGGGTCGCTCGAGGTGCTGTAGAAGCCCTCGCCCGCCTGGCCCTTGCCCACGACGCTCTCGGGCGCGCCGCCCGATTTAAAGGTCGAGGTCACGAGCTGCATCTCGGAGAGGTCGAGCTTGGTTGCCTCGTAGGTGCTGTCCATCTCGGAGATGATGCTCGTCTCGCAGGCAGCGATGGCCGAGAAGCCCCAGCAGGTGCCCCACGGTTGCTGGCGCTTGACCGGGGTCACAACAGAGTCGGAGCGGTCGCCGTCGCCGTTGGGGTCGCGCAGGTCGAACTTGGTGGCGGCGGAGCTGCCGTACTTGCCGGTGATGACGACGGACGTCGAGTCGCCGCTGGACAAGGCCGCGGCCTCGTCGTGGTCGTACCCCGTGGCCGAGTAGGACGGGTCGCTAAGGGTCGACTCGATGACGTTGGCCCAGTCCTCGGCCGTGGTGGCCAGGGCCAAGGCCGGGGTGCCCGCGGCGATGGCGGCGGCGAGAAGGGCCGAGAAGGCCGCGCGTCGCGCGCAAGAAACTACAGGTAAACGGTTGTCTTTCATTGCGGCTCCAATCTTTAAAAGGTCGTTTGCGAGAAAACCACGGCGAGCAGCGGCCCTAGCGCGGCATGCGGTCGTGGTTGATTTCCTGATAGAAGAGCTTTTGGACCTGGGCGGGCTCGCGCGTCTGGCCCAGGACCCACATCGTCTTGGCAACGAGGGCCTCGGTGGTCATGTCGTCGCCCTTAAGCACGCCGGGGTTCTCGGCATAGGCGCGGCCGACCTCATAAACGCCCAGGTCAAGGCCTTCCTCGGGCACCTGCGTGGTAACCACCAAGGTGCGGCCCGACTCAACCCAGCCAAAGATGGCGTCGTGCAGCGTGTCGGGGATGCCGCCGATGCCAAAGGTCTCTAAGATCACGGCGTCGTAGTCGCGCTTGAGCAGGTCAAAGATCGAGGGCTGCAGCTCGGGCGTGAGCTTAAGGACAATGACGCGCTCGTTCAAGCCGTCAAAGACGCGCGGCGCGGCGCCGGTCTTCTCGCCGCCAACCGGGGCGCCGGCGCCCGCGTGGACCACGCGGTTGTTGCGAATGTAGGCCAGCGAGGGGTAGTTCATGCTGGTAAACGCGTTGAAGCTCATGGTGCGCTGCTTGTGGGCGCGGGTGCCGGCGATGACCTTGCCCGAGAAGACCACGGCCACGTCGCGGCTGGCGTCGTCGGCCGCGTAGAGAACCGACTGGTACAGGTTGAGCTTGGCGTCGGTGAAGGGGCTTGCCATGGGCTGCTGCGAGCCGGTGAGCACGATGGGCTTCTCGCTGTCTTGGATCAAATACGACAGGGCCGCGGCGGTGTAGGCCATGGTGTCGGTGCCGTGCAGGACAACGAAGCCGTCGTAGTTGTCGTAGGCGTCCACGATCACGTCGCGGATGGCCAACCAGTCGCGCGGGCGCATGTTGGTGCTGTCGATGTTCATGGGCTGAACAAAGTCCAGCTCAGCCAGGGTGTCCAGCAGGGGCACCTTATCGGCAAGCTCGCGGCCGGTGGCGGTGGGCGTAAGTCCCGCCCCGTCAGAGGTCGAGGCGATGGTGCCGCCCGTCGCGATGATCAAAACACGCTTCACGTGGGTTTCTCCTTATAGGTACAGATGCGCGAAGGTTGCGATTTAACTGGGCTATTTTACGTCAAGCACCCCCGGAGCGCGCAGGCCGTAAGGCAACGTTGTGCAAGCTTTTAATCAATTTGGGTAGCTGACAAAAAAGAAGCTGCGATTATCTCGCAGCTTCTTAGCTAGTTGGCGTTAAGATACGAGCCTTTGCTTCCTTTTTGGGTGTCTTCAAGAAGCTCGTCAACAGATTCCGTCAACGAAGAGGAGGCTGCCGACGGGTATTTCTTGCCCCAGCCGCCCAGGGCAACAGTGCCGCCAAGAACACGCTCCATATCCTCGTCGCTCAACGCCTTGACCGAGTCACGCTTTTCCATGATGCCCACCTCTCGTCTGCATGCATCGACCCTACGAGCGAATTATACGCGATAGCTTAATTCACTTGGGAGCCGGCGCAGGCGAGAAGAGCGCCGGGGGGGCCGGTAACCGGCGTTAGCCCAACGGCTACGTGCGCCCTCGCCTACGGCTCGATCGTGGCGAGCCTGCGCACGCAGGGCCCAAAGGCCAGCGCAAAGAGGCCCGCCAGCTCTAACGCGCAGACCACGATGGCCGCGACCGAGCTCCAGACGCCCGCCTCCATCTCCAGCAGCAGCGGCACCACAAAGCACAGCGCCGGCAGGACCATGACCAGGACCGTGACGGCGATGCAGGCGATGATGGCGCCAAAGGCCTCGTTGCCCTTTGCCAGCTCGGACTCGCTTTCCCAGTCGAGCTTGGGCGAGCGCATGCCCACGGCCAGGCTCGCCAGGTCTGCGCAGGCGACGCACAGCACAAAGAGCGCGATGCAGACAAACGCCGTGGCGGGCGGCAGGCCCACGACCAGCAGCCCCACAAACAGGACGACGGCCACGGGTGCGCGGCCTACCAGCTCGTTTGCCGCGAACTTGGCCTTGGCATAGGCGCGCAGGTCAACCGGCATGGTACGAAAATAGAAGAAGTCCTGCCCGTCTCGCGCCACGGCCTGGCCGCAGGCGTAGGACTGGATGCCCGTGAAGACGGCGAGAAGAACGGTGCCCACCAAGGGAACAAAACCCACGGTCGTGCCGATCTGGCAGGTGGCTGCGATCTGGCGCACCTGGTCAAAGGAGGTAAGGTCGCTGTTCCTAAAGAGGCTAAAGCCCAAAACGGCCAGCAAGATGATGGGCACGAGCCACTGCGACAACACAAACTGGTTGAAGAAGTACGGTACGCGAATGAGCGAGGCCGCGTCGACGGCGACAAAGGCCTTGAACTGGCTGCGGCCGGCCACCTTGGCGCCCAGCTCGGCGGCATCGTAGCGCTTGTTCGAGCGCACGCCCGCCCCACCCGCAAGGCCGCGAACGGCCTCGAAGTACCACTTACCCGAGCACCAGTTGAGAAGACCGGCGTAGATGCCCAAAAGCACGACCATGCCCGCAAGGCCCGCGAGCGTCAGCGCACCCGCCTGGCCAAAGGCAACGCCGCCCAGGGCAAACGGCGGGCACAGGACGGTAAGGACCACCATGACCGCAGGGGCCGACGCGATGCCCTCGGTCAGCGAGGCAATGCCGCCCATGTCAATGCCGCCTTCCGTCTGCCTGGCGATCGAAAACGCCAGCGAGACGGCAACGACCAGCAAGGTGATCACGGCGCCAAGCGCACGCGAGAAGCGGTCCTTGTCCACGGCGAGCTTAGAGAAGCGCATGAGCGGCAAGACGAGAAGAACCATGGCGACGTTCACGGCCAGGGCGCACAAGATGAAGGCGAAGATCAACGCGACCCAGGTCAGAGGCCCTTCTCCGCGACCAAGCAGCAGGCCCAGGCCAAGCGGCAGGATCGAGGCGTCCATAAGGACGGCGTTCATGAAGTAACTGACGAGCTTCGCCCACATGATGGTTTGGCCAGAGACCGGCAGCGCGACGTAGAAGGCCAGGTCGCTCACAAGAAAAAGGCTGCTCACGGCCGTGTAGAAGCCCATCGTGATCGACAGCAGCACCAGGGCCACGACGATGATGTTGAAGCCCGAGAGCACCGATGCCCCGGCCTGGCCCAAAACAAGGCCAGCGAAAAACATCAGGCCCGCGATCACGACAAACGAGACGACCATGCCCGCGAGCTTGCCGGCCTTGCTGCCGCCGCCCTCGCCGCCCAGGCCCAAGACGTCGTCGTCACTTTCCTCGCCCTTGCGTATGGCGCCCAGAAGCGCGCGAAACTGCGCCCAGTCAAGGCCGCCCACGCTACATCTCCTCCGCAGCGGTCCCGGCAAGCGGGGAATTCTCGCCCGTGAGCTCGAGGAACATCTCCTCAAGCGAGTCGTTGTTGCGAAAATGCTCGCGCATCTCGTCGACGGTGCCAACAAACAGCAGCTTGCCGTGGGCGATGATGCCCACACGGTCGACGACCTTCTCGGCAACGTCCAAAACGTGCGTGGAGAAGAGCACGGTCTTGCCCTCCTCGGCGTGCTTTCGCATGGACTTCTTGAGCAGCCAGGCCGCCTGGGGGTCCAGGCCGGTCATGGGCT
>CAVKOL010000079.1:0-11716 GCA_963658035.1 Bacteroidaceae bacterium | reverse complement strand
GCATGTACTTGTAGAAGAACGTGAGCAGCAGGATGCGGATGTGCGCGCCGTCGACATCTGCATCGGTCATGATGATGATCTTGTGGTAGCGGGCCTTGGAGATGTCGAAGTCGCCGCCGTCGCCGCTAGAAGTAGTGACGCCCGTGCCAATGGCGGTGATCAGCGACTGGATGGTGTCGCTCGAGAAGGCGCGGTGGTCGCCCACGCGTTCGACGTTCAAGATCTTGCCGCGCAAGGGGAGAATTGCCTGGATGTCTCGGCGACGGCCGTCCTTGGCCGAGCCGCCTGCCGAGTCGCCCTCCACGATGAAGAGCTCGGTGAGGTCCGCGTCGCGGCACGAGCAGTCGGCCAGCTTGCCGGGCAGGTGAGCCGTCTCGAGCAGGGACTTGCGGCGCGTGGCCTCGCGGGCCTTGGTGGCGGCGGTGCGGGCCTTGGACGCCTGCATGGCCTTGTTGACGATCACACGGGCGGGCTTGGGGTGCTCCTCAAGGTACTCGGCCAGGCCGTCCGAGACGATCTTCATGACCAGCGGGCGCATGAACGAGCTGCCCAGCTTGGCCTTGGTCTGGCCCTCGAACTGCGGGTCGCCCAGCTTAACCGAGATGACCGCGGTTAAGCCCTCGCGGATGTCGTTGCCGGTGAGGTTGGCGTCTTTCTCCTTAAGGATGCCGGCCTTGCGGGCATAGTCGTTGATCACGCGGGTAAGGGCGGTGCGGAAGCCCTCCATGTGCATGCCGCCGTCGGGCGTGTAGATGTTGTTGGCAAAGCTCATGACGTGCTCGGAGTACGAGCCGTTCCACTGGATTGCCACCTCGACCTCGCCGCGCTTGGCCGGGTCGTCCGACTCGTTCTTGCCCGAGAGGTAGATGGGCTCCTTCAAGCCCTCGGCAATCTCTTCTCCGTTGTTGAGGAACTTGACGAAGTCGATGATGCCGCCCGAGTAGCAGAACTCGTTGACCCTGGGGGTCGACTCGCGCTCGTCGGTCAAGACAATGGCCAGGTCGCGGTTGAGGAAGGCCATCTCCTGCAGGCGGTCGTGCAGGGTGTCGAAGTCAAAGACACAGGTCTCGAAGATCTGGTCGTCGGGCCAGAAGGTAATGGTGGTGCCCGTGGTCTCGCTGGTACCCACCACGGTCATCTTCTGGGTGGTCTTGCCGCGCTCGAAGCGCATCTCGTAGATGTTGCCGTCGCGGGAGACCTGGACGATCATCTGCTTGGACAAGGCGTTGACGACGGAGGAGCCCACGCCGTGCAGGCCGCCCGAGACCTTGTAGGCCGCGTTGTCGAACTTGCCGCCGGCATGCAGGATGGTGAGAACGACCTCGAGCGTGGGGATCTTCTTCACGGGGTGCGGGTCGACGGGGATGCCGCGGCCGTTGTCCACGACGGTCACCGAGTTGTCCTTGTGGATGGTGACCTGGATCTTGGTGCAAAAACCGGCCAGCGCCTCGTCCACCGAGTTGTCGACGATCTCGTACACAAGGTGGTGCAGGCCGCTGGCGCTGGTGGAGCCGATATACATACCCGGGCGCTTACGGACCGCCTCGAGGCCCTCGAGAATCTTGATCTCGCTGCCGTCGTAGCGGTTCTGTGTCTCTTCTGCCACGCGCACGTCCTCTCTTTTCACGACGAAATGACAGGCTGATTTAGCAAGTCTTAAATTAAAAATAGGTATAGCTAAATCATGATAGCGCTTTTGAGGGCGCTCAGAGCCTATCTGAGCGCTTATACACGAATTCCGCTCTACTTTGCCTTTTGACGGCGTAAGGAATTGCTCATGGCTTTATAAGCGCTTTGAGCGAGTTTGGGAGACAAGCCCTCACAGGCTTTTCTTACCTCTTGCTCCTCGGCAGGTGTGAGCTCGGGCAAGACGGGGCGCTCGGGCTTTTTGGGCGTGGAGGGCGCGGCGGCGGCACCAGGCGTGCGCCCGCGTTTGTCCTGCTCAAAGCGTATGTCCGAGAAGGTCAGCCCGGCATCTGCCATGCGGGCCAGGTAGATGTCCTTGTTTGCCGAGAAGTCCACGGCGCGCATGCGCGAGTCGACGTAGACCACCAGCACCGGCGGCTCCTTGGGACGGCGCGGCTTAGTCACAAACAGGCCGCAGGTGTGCTTTCTCTCCACGTCGCCGTTCATGCGGTGCCAGGCCAAACCAACGCGGCGGTTGACCGTCATCTTGGCGTCTACCTCGGGGTTGTTGAAGTAGCCGCCCATGATGTTGCCCAGGCTCGAGATAGAGGCGAAGTCATCGATCATGGTAGCGGACCACCTCCGCGCCCTTAAGCATCTCCGCCGAGAAGTAATCCAGGTTGGTCGTGGTGACCACCGTCTGCACGCCGTCGCGCGAGAAGCCTGCCACGGCGTCCCTTCTCGCCGCGTCCAGCTCGCTCATGACGTCGTCCAGCAGCAACAGGGGCTTCTCGCCCACGATTTCCTCGGCGAGAAGGACCTCGGCCATCTTGAGGGCAAGCACCACCGAGCGCTGCTGCCCCTGGCTGCCAAAGGCGCGCGCGTCACGGCCGCAGATAGAAAACGCCACGTCGTCGCGGTGCGGGCCCGTGCAGGTCTGCTGGCGGCGCAGGTCCTCGGCGCGGCCCTCCTCAAGACGGCGCAAGAAGAGGTCGCGCAGCTCGTCTTTGCCCATGTCCAGTGCCTCGTCGCCCAAAGAGCAGCGGTATGCGCACTCAAGGGTCTCGGCCGGAGCGATCTGGGCGTAGACCTCGCTCACCTTGGCGGCCATGCGCGAGAAGAGCCGCAGGCGGCTGTGCAGCAGCGTGGCCCCGCCCAACGCCACCGACGCGTCCCAGGCGTCGAGAAGCCCGGCGTCGCACTCGTCGTTTTTGAGCAGGCGGTTTCTTTGCTCGATCGAGCGCGTGTAGTTTGCCAGCACGTGCGAGAAGCCCTGGTTGGCCTGGCGGCCAAAGTCGTCCAGCTCGGCGCGGCGCTCGCTGGCCCCGCGCTTGACCAGCGAGAGGTCGTCGGGCGTGAAGAGCACCGACATCAAGGTGCCGGCGACGTCTGCGGCCTGGCACTTCTTGCCATTCTTCACAAACTGGCGACGGCGCTCGGTGATGTCGCAGCTCACGTCCAGCACGCGCCCGTCGCCCTCAAGGACGGCTGCGATTCTCGCCCGCTGCTCGCCTTCGTGGATAAGCTGCGCCGGCGTTGGCCGCCTAAACGAGTACCCCGCCGTCAGCATCTGCAGGGCCTCGACGGTGTTGGTCTTGCCCGTGGCGTTGCGGCCAAAAAGCACAGTTGTAGAGGGGGAGAGGCAAATGTTCCTCTCCCCCATGTTCCTAAAGCCCAAAAGGCTCAGTTCTGTGACCTTAAGCCCCACTCGCCGCGATCTTCTCGCCGCGCGCTACAGGCGCACGGGCATCAGCAGGTACAGGTAGTTGATCTTGCCGTTGGACTTGAAGATGCCCGGCTGAGAAGAGCTCTGCAGCTCGAAGCGCAGCTCCTTGGTGCCGCCCACGGCGTTCACACAGTCAAAGACGTAGTGGTAGTTGAGGCCAATCGACAGGCTCGCGCCCTCGACGTCCACGTTCAAGATCTCGGACGACTCTCCCTGCTCGGGAGAAGAGGCCGACATCTTCATCAGGCGGCCGTCGGCGTCGATGTCAAAGCGCACCGACGAGTTGGTGAGCGCGATGACCGAGACGCGCTTCAGCGCCGCGGAGAAGCTCTCGACGTCGATGTTGACGGCGGTGCCGCAGCTCGCGGGAAGCAGCTGCTTGTAGTCGGGGAAGTTGCCCTCGATGTGGCGGGCGACGAAGGTCGTGGTGCCAAAGGTGAAGACGACCTGGCTCTCGGTCGTGCCGATGCGGATGGTGTCGGTGACGGAAGGCATGCTCAAGACGTCGTGGAAGACGTTGCCCGAGACGATGGCGCGGAAGGGCTCCTCGCTTCCCGCCTCGACGCTCGAGTCGCACACGGCCAGGCGGAAGGAGTCGGTGGCCACCAGGCGGATGGTGTTGTCCTCGACGGTGAGCTGGATGCCCTGCAGGATGGGGCGCGAGGTCTCCTTCGAGGTCACCTTATAGACCTTGTCGACCATCTGCGACAGCATGTCCGAGGGAAGCTCGATTTCCTTCTCAGCCTCAACCTCGGGCACGAAGTTCCAGATGGAGCAGTCGAGGGTGTTCAACCTAAAGGTCGACTTGGCGCACGAGATAGAGATGGTCCTGTCGCCGCCGTCGAAGGTCACGGCCGCGTCCGAGAGGTTCTTCACGATGTTGGACAAGACCTTGCCCGAGACCACGGTCTCGCCCGGCTCCTCGACGTTTGCAGGGATGAGGTGCCTGATGGCGATGACGAGGTTGTTGGACTGGAACTCGATGGTTCCCTCGGTCGCCTTGATATAGATGCCCGAGCAAATAGGAATCGTGGAAGTGGTGCCCATTCCCTTGGAGACCACCGTGATGGCTTTCATCAACGACGATTGGCTGACGGTGAATTTCATCTCGGACCTTTCTATTAGTTCTTATATATAAATCTAAATACAGTAGTAATAATAAGCTCTGTAGAAAAGAAGAAAACTCTCTAAACGCGCAGGTAAATCAATCATTCGCGCGAACGAGGGCTTAGTGTTACTCCCTACGGTTTCCAACATTTTCGATTGCTGTAGAAAACTCATTTACAACAACCCTTGGGTTTTCTCACCCTTTCTCACAACCCTTAGACAGCTTATCGACAATCCCCTCTTTGTGCCCAGAAAACCGGCGAGAAGACCTTTTTGCCGCAGGCGCTAGGCCTCGGAGGTGATGCTGTCCTTAAGGCGCATGACGCGGTCGTAGAAGATCTTGTCCTCTTTCTTCTTGTCGTCGACCACCTTGAGGCTGTTCTTCACCGTCGCGTGGCTGCGGCCGCCAAAGTGCTCGCCGATGTCGGCCAGCGTCTTGCTGCACAGCTCGCGCGACAGCCAGATGGCCACGTGGCGCGGCTCCATCAGGCCCTTGTGGCGGCTCTCGCCGATAAGGTCGGCGTGGTCGATGTCGTAGAACTTCTCGACGGCCTTCTGAACGTCCTCGATAGAGATGACGATGCCCGTGGTGGGCCAGGTCTCCTTGGCGATCTCGTCGATCTGGTCGAAGGTGAGCTCCTCGCCCTTCTTCTGGGCGCGGCCCTGCGACATGAGGCAGCGCTGACAAAAGCCCTCGATCAGGCGGATGCTCGAGCCCGCGCGCTTGGCCATGTGCTGGCAAGCCTCGTCCGAGACAGGCGCCAGGTCTGCCCCCACGTGCTCGGCCGCCGAGTCGCGGCACATGCGGTCACAGAAGGTCTTGATCAGGCGCAGCTTGAGCTCGTAGTTGGGCACCTGGACGCCCACGGGAAAGCCCGAGGCCAGGCGTGTCGTCACGCGCTCGTCGAAGGCGTCCTTGCCCATGCCCAGCTGGGCGGGGGTGCGGTCAGCCGCCAGCACGATCTGCTTGCCGTTTGACTTGAGCACGTTGAAAGTGTCGAAGAAAAACGTGATGGTGCCGGTCTTGCCGGCCAGCTTCTGGACATCGTCGATGATCAAGACGTCGATGTCCTCGTAGTTTTTCTTCAAGGCCTCGGTGACCGAGAGGTCGTGGGCGCCCATGGCGCTCGTGTAGTCGTTGATGAAGGCCGAGGCGTCCTTGTACACGCAGATGCGGGTGGGGTCGTTGGTGGCGATGTAGTTTTGGATCGCGCGCAGCAGGTGCGTCTTTCCCAGGCCGCTCTTGCCGTGGATGAACAGCGGGTTGTAGTTCTTCGAGCCGTTTGCCACCTGCAGGGCGGCGTTGTATGCCATGTCGTTTTCCTCGCCGCAGACAAAGCGCTCGAAGGTGAGCTTGGAATCTTCCTCGGGGATAGTCTCTACCAGGGGGTTTCTCTGTTTGCGCAGGTTCGTCTCTTTAAGGGTGCCCGCGATGGTGGACTCGTCGAGCATCTGCTCGTCGATGCGGCGCTCGCGGTACTGCGGGGCCGCCGCCTGTGTCGCGGGGGCGGGGGCCGCAGGGGCCTGCGACGTCTCGTTTTTCCAGCGGGCGATCTCGTCGGGGGTCATCTGCGAGGTGGCGGCCGCCTTTTGCGCGGGCTTGCCGTCCTTCTCGGCTAAGGCCAGGTCAAGGTGCATGCCGTCCTGGAACGCCGCAGCCGAGAGGCACTTCTCAAGAAGGTCGGCGTTTTTCGACACCGTCTTTAGCACCAGGCGCATGGGCGTCACGACGTGCAGGGTGTTTTCGTCCACGCCCGTGGGCGTGCAGCTGCGCAGCATCGCGAGGATAGATTCGGGCAGTCCCTCCTGCTCAAGCAGGTCGAGGGTGTCTTGCCACAGGTCTTCTGGGTCAAGCTCTATCGAAAAGTCCATGAGGGCCCATTCGTCGAATTGTCGAAAAGTGCCCACACAGTATATACGATTGTTGAAAACCTGCCACCGGTTTTCTTAAATTCCCATGTGAGAGGTGCTGCCGCGCCGCTAAATCATCGACTTGCCTATGACGGTCAGGCGGTACTTTTGCCCCGTCTTGGTGATGATTCCCATCTCCATGAGGCCCTTGAGCTCGCGCGACCAGGTGGGGCCCGAGCTGCCAAAGACCTGCGTGAGGTCGGTGGGGCCGCAAGACTCGTGCTGCGAGAGGTACTCCATCACCGATTCCTGGCGCGGCGTGAGGGCCGGACGCTGTGGCTGCGGGGCCGCTGCGGGCATCGTCTGCGGCATTGTCGAGAAGTTCACGCCGCCCTGGGGCTGCATCGGCTGGGCCTGGGCAGGTGCCTGCATGGGTACCTGCGTGGGCATCTGCTGCTGCGTCGCGGCAGGCTGGGGCATGTATCCTGGGAATTGTTGATAACCAAAGCCGTAGCCCATGGGCTGCTGCATCTGTTGGGGCTGCTGCTGGTAGGCCCAGGCCTGCGCGGGGTCGTACCCTTGCGTCATCTGTCCCATCTGTGGCATCGCCGCCGCCATCGGGATACCGGCATTGACCTGCGGCGTTGCGGCGGGTGCCTCTCCCCCAGAGACCTCGCGGGCCTCGTTGGCCCTTCTCGTCGAGATGGTGACCACCGTCCCGCCCGAGATGTTGTCCTCGATCTCTAAGCTGCCGCCCTTGTCCTCCATGTACTGCTGCGCGTAAGGAAGGCCGCTCCCAACGCCGCGGATGTAGTGCTTCATCTCCTCGGTCGCAGAAGAGGTTCCGTACTCAAGGGCCAGGTTCTTCTCCTTGATGCCCGGCCCCTGGTCAGAGAAGCGAATGGTGTTTCCGCCGTCCAGGATGGTGATGGTGGGCGCCTGGAAGTAGGCGTGAATGAAGTTCTCGACAATCTCGCGAATGACCATAAAGGGGATGTTGCCGCCCTGCTCGTGCGAGAGCTTGTTGACCGTGGCGGTGATCTCTTCCAGGTAAGAGCGCACGTCCTGGGGCTCCACCACCACGACCCTGGGGGCCGCGGCCGCGTCGTCGTACACGGCGATGCGCGCGGGGTTGTGCACCTCGCTCGCCGACCACTGCGTTTGGTCCTTCTCGACAAAGGGATAGAAGTCCCTGGCCACGCCTTTAGCCCCCTTTTCAACAATGTTTCATCGATTGAAGAAAACTTTTCAGACGGAATTCTATATGAAAGAAAAGTTTTCAACAAAGCGAGAAAACCTGTAGAAAACTCGGTCGATACATACGAATTCGGCTGGAAAATCATACCATGTAATCAACAACTTTCAGTGCCTATGAAAGATTGCTTCCACCCTTTTGAAAGAATGGATTCGCAAACTTTTCAACCAAATTCACGCGGGCGCATCCATATAGTTGTGTGCAAACCCCACAAAGAGCTGGGCCTTTTCAAAGATTAAATTGACACTTAGCGGCCGCTACCTTTACAATCTTTGGGCTTATTGCTCTGTATTGACGTCTAAACCCAACTGGGAGGAATAGCTATGAAGCGTACTTATCAGCCCAACAAGCGCAAGCGTGCCACCACTCACGGTTTCCGTGCCCGCATGGCCACCAAGGGCGGCCGCGCCGTTCTCGCTCGTCGTCGCGCTAAGGGCCGTCACCAGCTCACCGTCTAGTAACTTAAGATGAAGACCATCAAATCCAAAGCTGAATTTGAGAAGGTCTTCTCCTGCGGGAAGAGATACAACGACTCTCTTCTACGAATTCGCGTGGTTAGAATCGACGAGGGCGACTCCGCAAGGGTCGCCTTTGTCGCGCCTAAGAGGCTTGGCAACGCCGTTTTTAGAAACAGGTGCAAGCGCGTCTTAAGGGAGGCCGCGAGGTCTTGCGGTCTTCCCAAAGACGGCTACGACATGATTCTCTTCTCGACAAAGGACACCCGCGACGCCTCTTCGCAAGACGTCGCCGTGTCGCTGAGAAGGCTTCTTAAGAAGGCCGGCGTCTTAGGTGAGTAAAACCAGGAAAGACAGCCTTGGTAAGAGGTGGCTTTTATCGGCCATCGCGTTTTACCAGCGGCGTATCTCTCCGTTATTTCCTGCCCGCTGCATCTACAGGCCCACGTGCTCTGAGTATGCCAGGCAGGCCATTGCCAAGTACGGCGCCCTTCGCGGCGCCTCGCTTGCTATTCGTAGAGTATTGAGATGTCATCCCTTTCATGCTGGTGGATACGACCCTGTTCCTTAGCCAAGGAACAGCCACGGAGGAATCATGTGGGATTGGTTCATTAATTTCTTGACCTGGGTCCTTCAGGCCATCCAAAGCGTGGTTGGCGACTGGGGCCTCGCGGTCATCATCCTTACCATCATCATTCGTATTATCCTAACTCCGCTTATGACCAAGCAGGTCAAGTCCACTGCTGGCATGCAGGTCATGCAGCCTCGCCTGCAGGAGATCCAGGAGAAGTACGCCGACGATCCTGTGCGTCAGCAGGAAGAGACGATGAAGATCTACTCCGAGATGAAGTTCAACCCCATCATGGGTTGTCTGCCCATCTTCTTGCAGATGCCGGTCTTCTTTGGCCTCTTCTCGGTTGTTAAGAACGTCCCTACCGACGCCTGCTTCTACGGCATCCTGCCTTCCATCTCTGACTCCGTGGCCAACGTCGTGGCTTCTGCGGGTTGGGTCGGCGCCGCTGCCTACATCTTCTTTGACATCCTGTTTGGTGTCCTGACCTTTGTCCCGATGCTGCTCAACTCCTCGCTGCAGAACAACGAGCAAAAGATGCAGTCCATCACCATGGGCGCCGTCATGGCCATCATGATGGTTTGGTTTGGCTGGAGCGTCCCCGCCGCCGTCCTTCTCTACTACAACGCCTCTGCCATCTGGCAGGTTGTCCAGCAGAAGTTCATTACTTCCAAGGTCATGGAGAAGGCCAAGGCCGAGGCCGAGGAAGCTGCTGCCAAGAAGGGCGTCGAGGTCGACGTTGTTCGCAAGGAGAAGAAGCCCCGTCCCCGCAAAAAGAACTAGTTTGCCTGGTTAGCTTCTTTTAGTTGCTGGTTACTTGTCGTATTTAGTTTCGATATTTATTGTATTCACAGGAGGTTGGCATGGAAGATCAGATTGTCTTGGATGAGGGTGTAGAGCCTGCATCCGAGGCTGTCGATGAGTTTGCTTCCATCAGGGAGAAGTACGAAGCCAACGAAGCTTTGTCCGAAGAAGAGATGGATAAGATTGCCGACCTCGCGGTTGACTACCTTAAGGCTATTCTCGCCTACTTTGGTGAGACGCAGTCCTCCATCGATGAGTATGACGGAGACGAGGGTGAGCTTATCCTCGACGTCAACGGTGGTGACCTGGCTGTTCTTATTGGTCGTCACGGCCGTACGCTTGATGCTCTGCAGATGGTTCTTTCTTCTTTGATGAGCAGCAAGATCAAGTTCTACTATCCCATCGTCGTGGATATCGAGAGCTATAAGACCCGTCGTAAGAAGAAGATCATGGGAATGGCTAAGTCTGCTGCAGACCGTGCCAAGAAGCAGGGTCGTGTGGCATTGAACCCCATGAATGCTTCTGAGCGTCGCTTGGTGCACTTGGCCTTGATTGACGACGATGAGGTCACCACCCACTCCGAGGGTGAGGATCCTAACCGCAGGGTTGTTATCACTGCTGTTAGATAAAAGCTCAGCTACAGTGTATTGTAGTGAGGGAGGATGAGAAATCATCCTCCCTTTCTTTTTGCCAATTTCTTTTGACTCACAAGTTTTTGTCAGGAGCTTATGACATGACAGATTTTGAACTCTCTTGCTATGAAGAAAAGCTCTCGGGCTATCTTACTGACTATGGTATCCAAGCATCGGCTAATCAGGTCCAAGGACTTCTTAAGCACCTAGAGTTAGTCATCGAGAAGAACAAAGTCGTGAACCTTACTCGCATTACTAATGTTGAAGAAGCCCTTGTTTTGCACATTTTAGATAGTTTGCTACCCCTTACTTTGCCAGAAGTCTCTGAGAGGCTTTCTAAGGCCTACCTTGATATGGGTACGGGTGCTGGCTTCCCGGGCATTCCAATCGGGCTTCTCAGCGGCTCTCAGGGCGTCCTTATTGACTCGGTTGGAAAGAAAATTTCTGCAGTCAACGAATTTTGTGACGAGTTGGGGCTTGAGAAAGTCCATGGAAAGCATGGGAGGCTCGAGGAATTGGCGGTGACTCACCGTGGTGAGTTTGGTTTGGTCTTTGCTCGTGCTGTTGCTCAAGCCAATGTCTTGGTTGAGTATGCGACTCCGTTCTTGGCTAAGAATGGAATGCTTGTTCTAGAGAAGGCTAAGCCCGAGATGACCGAGATTAATGCTTCCAATAAGGCTGCAAAGATTTGTGGTCTTAGAATGCTTGAGCCTGTTGAATTTGAGCTCCCTAATGAGCTGGGTCATAGAACGATTCTTATGTATATCAAAGAAAACCAGCCCTCAATTAAGTTACCGAGAAGAACTGGGTTGGCTAAGCAAAGTCCTTTAGGAATCTAGGCTGTTCGATTTGAGTTTGTTACTTGAAGCCCAGGTGATGTTTCACGTGGAACATCACCTGGGCTTCTTCTGTATCTATGCTGGTGTAGAGATTGCAATTTGATTTGCCAGCTATGTTTCACGCGAAACATAGCTGGCAGGTATTGTTAATTCAATATAGCGTCGTTACCCTGTCTGTTTCTCGCAAAACGTCGGTTTCTGGAGCAATTTCGACTAAATCAATGAACGATTAATACTGGTTTCACGTGAAACATTGATATTGGTTTCCAATCATCAAAATACAAGGAAGATGAGGGTGTTTCACGTGAAACAATCCTCTATTATGGATAGGTATAAAAGGTTGAGAATCTTCTATTTGGAGGATGAATGGGCTTTAAGGACATCAAACGTGGCTTTCCTGATCGAAAAACGCGCGTAATTGCGGTTTTGAATCAAAAAGGCGGTGTTGGTAAGTCTACGACCGTAATTAATCTTGCTGCATGTCTTGGTGAATTAAAGAAAAAGGTCTTAATTATTGATTTTGACCCGCAAGGAAATGCTTCCAGCGGTTTTGGAATTGAAAAAGAGGACCTTGAGAGCGATATCTACGACGTAATTCTTCAAGATACGCCGATTGAGGACATTATCCAGGAGACGTGTGAGAAAAAGGTCTTTGTTGCACCGGCAACTATTCAGCTTGCGGGTGCAGAAATTGAGCTCGTTAGCGCAATGGCTCGTGAATCTATCCTCAAAGAGGCTATTTCAGGCATTGTTGACGAGTTTGACTACATTTTGATTGATTGTCCGCCGTCTTTAGGTCTTCTCACGATTAATGCGCTTATTGCTGCGGATTCGTTGATTATCCCAATTC
>CAVKOL010000078.1:8416-11640 GCA_963658035.1 Bacteroidaceae bacterium | reverse complement strand
GCCAGCGCCCCGGTGATGTTCGCGCGAAAGGTCGAGTAGCCGCCCTCGTGGTGCGCGACCTGCGCTTTGTTGACGTAGACGTCCGCCACCGCAGAGGCGCCCTCAAACTCCAGCCAGGCTTCCTCGCCTGCCGCAAGGTCCAGCGGCGGCAGCACGGTCTCGTAGGTCGCCTGGCCGCGCCAGTAGTCTCCGCCGCCGTCCTGGCCGTCCACGGCGTTCCAGGTGTGGGGCAGGCAGACCTTCTCGGCTTCAAAACCCTCGCGGGTGAAGTCCCAGGCGCCGTCGAGCTCAGGTGAAGTCCCAGGCGCCGTCAAGCTCAATCGTCCTTCTCATCGCCTAGGCCTCCTTCGCTGAGTCGGCGGCGTCGGCAGCCTCGGGGTCAGCGGCGGCATCGCCGGCCACGGCCCCCGCAGCCCCGCCCTCGTGCAACGCGGCCTTCTTCTTGGCGATGTCCTTCTGGACCTCAACCATGCGGGCGCGGCCCAGGTCGTAGTGCTTCATGGCAAAGAGGCCTATCAGCCAGCCCAACACGGGCAGGCCAAAGTACAGAAAGAGACCCATCGCCTTCAAGGCCGGTGTCGAGGGGTCGGTGGGCTGCGGAGTGGTGCTCGCATAGCCCACAAACGAGATGCACACGGCCGCAATCGTGGAGCCAAGCGAAGAAATGACCTGGTCAATGACGTTGTACGTGGCGTTGACCACGGCGGGCAGGTACTTGCCCGAGCGCGACAGCTCGTAGTCGATCACATCGGAGCGCATGGCGTTGTCGGCCGTGGTGATGCACATCTTAAGGCCGTTGATGATCAGGATGAGGATAAAGAACACAACCATCTGCACCGAGAAGTGCGCGATTGAGGTCATGTCGATGGCCGCGCAGAAGATGACCATCACGGCCGTGGCCACGATACCCGTGAGCATGGCAAACACGGCGATCTTCTTGCTGCCAACCTTGCCGCAGAACTTGCCCGCGATGATTGCAAAAATGATGGACGGAAGCATTGCCACGATGCTGATCATGGTGCCGTACTGGATGTTGCCGATCAAGATGCCAAAGACCACGGTGGTCACGATGGCCTGGCTCATCGTTTGCTGCGAGAGCTTGGACGACACGCAGTGCAAGACGTACATCTGGAAGGGGCGGTTGGCCTTGACCAGGCGCCACATGTCGGCCGGGGTGACGCCCGCGTCGTCGCCCGCGGCGCTCACGTTCTCGAAGTTCTGGGGCTTGTCGGCCTCGCTGATGCCGATGCAGGTCAAGACGAGAAACACCAGCGAGACGGGCACGACGATCAAGGCCGTGGTGGCCAGCATCTGCGCGGTGTACTCGTTGCCAAACTGCGGCAGGACCAGCATGACGATCAAAGCCGAGAGGATCGTGGGCACCAGATAGGCGTAGACGGTGCCCCACACGCCCACCATCGGGCGCTGCTGCGGGTCGTTGGTGATCACGGCCGCGGCCATGTTGCCCGCGATGTCGCAGGTAGAAGCGCCAATGATGTAGAGGCAGTACAGCACGACGAAGAGCACCGGCCCGCGCCCCGTGTCAGAGAGCCACACAAACAGCAGCATCACCGCCAGGGTGCGCAGGACCCAGCCCGCCACCATGAAGAGGCGAAGCTTGCCGTGCTTGGTGTTCACACGGTCCATGAGAAGGGCCAAGAACGGGTCGATGACGCCGTCGAAGAGGCGCGTCACCGTAAGGATCACGCCCGCAGCGGCCAGGGCGATCCCGTAGCCCACGTTTGCGAGATAGCTCATGTAGCCGATGAGCGTGTAGAACGTCATCGAGAGCGAGTTGGACATCATGGTCAGGGCGATCTGCCATGTCTTGGCCCGGCGGTACTCCACGCCGTCGGTTTGTGACGCGGTTTTCTCGGTTCGCACGTTTCCTCCTTTGCTGGCGCCCACGGCGGGCGCACCTTTTCCGTGGCTCCATCGTGCGGCTGTGGGGCCACCGGAGTAAGGCGGCAAAACGCCTTAGTTTCGAGGGTACAGCCAGACGATTCGTAGGGGTTCGCGCGGCCGTTCGCGGGCCGGGCGGGGCCGCTCGCCGGGTGGGGCACGGGCGGCGCCGTGCCAGGTGCGTAGAGTTGCGGCAGGGAAGGGCCGGGTGCGGGCGGCAAGAAGGGCGCCCGGGCCGGCGAATTGTGCCAAGAGGGGAGACAAACGTGCTGCTCAATGCCGATATCCTGTATGACCGCCTGCGCGTGGAGCTGGGCGCGAGCGCCAGCGGCCCCGTCTTGGCCGAGCTTTTGCTCAAGCGGCCGCTTGCCCTGGACGGCACGGCGGGCGAGCTGGCCGACAACCAGCTGTACGTGTGCCTGGGCCGCCAGCTGCCGCGCTACCCGCGCATAGGCCGCGGCGTGGTGGTCGTTGTGGTTGGCCGCGGCTCGCTGCTGTCTTGGTACGAGGATCGCTGCCGCGTGATATTGGTGCCCGACGAGGCCGATTTCTTCCAGGCGTTCAATGCCTGCCAGCGGCTGTTTGACCAGATGGACGAGTGGGAGCGCGCCCTTCTCGCCGCCCAGGCGGCCGAGCAGCCGATCCAGGTCATGGCCGACGCCTCGCGCGCGGTCTTTGGCAACCAGCTGGTGGTCATCGACGAGTCGTTTAGGTTCCTTGCCCGCACCGACCCGGCCGACGAGCGCACGAGCATGACGCTTGACACCATCCAGCGCTACGGCGACGCCCGCGAGCTGGCCGCGATCACCGAGGAGCCCTTTGTCCTGCGCCACGACGGCGGCGAGTCGCTCTCGGCAAACATGGTGGACGCGGGGCGCTTCTTGGGCTGCGTCTTTGTGCTTTACGGCGAGACGGGCGTGCCAGCGGGGGCGGCGGCCCTTCTCGGCTACTTTGCCCAGGCGGTCAAGGGTGCACTGCTCAAGGGGGCGAGGCCCTTTGAGACCGACGCCGACCTGCGGCGCTGGGCCCTGCACGGGCTGGTGGACGAGCGACCGCTTGACCAGCGCGAGCGCGACCTGCTTGAGGCCGCCTGCGGCGAGCCTCACGTGTGCGTCTGCCTGGGGCTCAGCCGGTTTCGGGGCCGCCTGCCGGTGAGCTACCTGGTGGCCCGCGTGGAACGGGCGCTTCCCAACTGCGCGGCTTTTGAGGCCGACGACGGGGTGCTGGTGGCGTTTGCCTGCGCGGGCGGCTCGGCGGGCGGCACGATGGCATCGCTTGAGCCCGACGCGGTGGGTGAGCTGCTGCTTCCCGTGCTGGCAAGC
>CAVKOL010000078.1:0-7813 GCA_963658035.1 Bacteroidaceae bacterium | reverse complement strand
GGCCAAGATTTCCATCCAGCAGATCATGCTCGGCACCGTGACCGGCAGCGAGGCGTCGGCCGCGGCGACGCTTGCACGCCTGGCGGCGGACGGCTTCCAAGAGATTGAGCTCAACAACTTCCAGGTCACGCCCACGCCTTTCTTGGTGCGTGGCTTGACTCGCGCGGCCGGGATGCCCACGGGACGAGGCGGCAAGCTAGATTGGCCGCGCCTTGTGCGCGAGGCGGGCCTGGGCGTGACGTCGCTTCATGTCGACCTGGGCTCGTTGAAGAGAGACCCGGCGGCCGTGGCCGCGCGGTGCCGCGAGTTTGGTTGCCGCTTTGCCGTGATTACCGGCATGTACCGCTTTGATTATTCGAATCTTGATGCCGTGCGCGGGCTGGCGGCCGACCTCAACGACTGCGGGCAAAAGCTCGCGGCCGAGGGCATCGCGCTTCTCTACCACAACCACAACTGCGAGCTTTTGCAGGTGGAGCCGGGGGTTCGCGCTTACGACATCCTTCTCGACGCCTGCGATGAGCGCTTTGTCAACTTCGAGCTGGATACCTACTGGCCCAGCGAGGCGGGCGCCGACGTGCTGGAACTTATGCGCCTTTTAGGTAGTCGCATGAAGCTGTGGCACGTGGCCGACCGCGGCACGCGCCCGGCGGGCCCCAGCATGACGCCCATCTTGAAATCCGACTCGGTCGAGCTGGGGCGCGGCAACATCCCGCTGGATGCCCTGTGCGAGCAGGCCTTAGCGGCGGGCGTCGACGCCGTTGTGCTGGAAAGCCACCGCAACTGGGTCGATAAATCCCCGCTGGCAAGCGCCGAGATGTCTGCCGAGTGGCTTCGCGCCCACGTGCGCTAGGCCCCGGGGGCGCCGGAAGGCCCCGCTTTTACAGCTCGCGCGACTTTTCTTGGTTTAAATCCGGACCCGGCGAGTAGCCGGCCAAGAATCGCCGACGTTTGCCCAGTTGGCGCGTCCCCGAATCCGATTGGCTACTTGGCAGGTTGCGATTTAAACCAAGAAATCTCGCGCGTGCCTTTTGCGAGGCCCCAAGGGGCGCCCCCGGTGCGCCGCGCATGCCCTATGATGGTGCCCGTAAGCGATCACGCGCGGGTTATGTGGGGGTGCGATATGGGGGACGTTCGCGATTACCTCGAGTGGAGAGGCGACGTCACGCTGGCCGAGCGGCCGTTCAACGACGTCGACAACGTCATCATGGCGAGTCTTTCTTACCTTGACCTCACCGGCATCGCGCCCGGGCCGGGCGAGGGCACCCGTACCGTGCGCTCCTGCCTGGAGGAGCTTCTTGCCAAGGCGGGCGACGATCTTTCGCCTTATGTGCGTTCGCTCGCCACTATTGACCTGCGCTTTGTTCGCGCCCTGGCGGCAAGTGCCCGCTTTGGCGCAGCGGCCGTGCGCGACTACGTTGACGTGGTCGACCCCGACCGCGTCTTGCAGTTCGCGGCGTTGACGGTTGACCTGGACGACGGCAACTCGCTGGTTTCTTTTCGCGGCACGGACTCTACCCTGGTGGGCTGGGAAGAGGACTTCATGCTCAGCTTCTCGGTCATGGAGTCGCAGGTCGCGGCCGCAAAGTACCTGCAGACCGAGCTTGAGGTCGCGGCTGCCGACGGCAACCACGTGCTTGTCTGCGGCCACTCAAAGGGAGGCGTGCTGGCGACGTATGCCGCGGTGAGCGTGCCCGCCGAGCTGCGCGACGTCATCGCACACGTGTGGAGCGACGACGGCCCGTGCATGGACTCGGCCGTTGTGCTCGCGCGCCCGCACGACATCTTTGGCGACCGCCTGACCCATGTGGTCCCGGCCTACGACGTGGTTGGCATGCTCTTTGACGACGGGCGCCCGCGCCTGGTGGTGGCAAGCTCGGCCGAGGGCGCGCTGCAACACGACCCCATGACCTGGCAGTGCGTGCCCGATGCGCTGGTCGAGGCGCAAGGCCTTGACCCCGAGGCCCTGCGCCTTGACCAGGCCATCCACGACTGGGTCGACCAGATCCCCATGGACGAGCGCGCCCGCTTTACCGACGAGTTCTTTGAGGTCCTGCAGGCGGGCGGCGCCACCACCCTGGACGAGGTCACCAGCAGCGTCGGCGGCGCCCAGAAGGTCTTAGCGGCCCTCTCCGACGCCGACCAGCGCACAAAAGACCTGGTAGGGGCGTTGTTTGCCGGGATGGTGAGTGCGCAGGTGGCCTCTATCTACCAGCGCTGGAGCACCGGTCTTGCCGAGGCCGCCACGGCCGCCGCCGAGGCCGCGACCGCCTCTTTGGGCGACCTTCTCGGCCGCTCCGAGGGCCAATAAACGCACCTTCTGCTTAGCAAGGGCCCTCGCGCCCGTCGCAAGCGTCGAAAAGCCGCCCCTTGTGGCGAGAATCGCTCGCCGCGCCCGTTGTCCCGCCGCGCGAGGCCTACCGTGTGCAGCAAGTCAGCGCAACAAAGGGAGGCACGTATGACAGCAGCCGCGGCACTTGAGGAATATCGCAACTGGCACGGAAAGATCGAGGTCGTCAACAGGGTAGAGATCGACTCGCCGGCAAAGCTCGCCAAGGTCTACACCCCCGGCGTCGCCGCGCCCTGCAAAGAGATCGCCCGCGAGCCGGACCTGAGCTTCGACTACACGCGCCGCGGCAACCTGGTGGCTGTGGTGACCGATGGCTCGGCTGTCCTGGGCCTGGGCGACATTGGCCCCGAGGCCGGCATGCCCGTCATGGAGGGTAAGGCCGCCCTGCTCAAGAGCCAGGCCAACGTCGACGGCTTCCCCTTGTGCATTAAATCCGAGAAGACCGACGACATCGTGCGCACCGTCGAGCTGCTTTCCGGCACGTTTGGCGCCATTCACCTGGAAGACATCTCTGCACCGCGCTGCTTTGAGATCGAGGCGCGCTTGCGCGAGACCTTAGACATCCCCGTTTACCACGATGACCAGCACGGCACCGCGGTGGCCGCGGCCGCGGCGCTGCTCGGCGCCTGCCGCGTGACGGGCCGCGACCTGGCAAACGCCCGCATCGTTATCCTGGGCGCCGGTGCCTCGGGCATCTCGGTGGCCGACCTTCTTTTGGCCCTTGGCGCCACCGATGTCATACTCGTCGACCGCGAGGGCATCGTGGGCGAGAAGTCCCCGCAGTGCACCGACTACACCCGCAGCGTCGTTTGCCGCACCAACCCGCGCGGCGTCGAGGGCGGCCTTGCCCAGGCGGCCACTGCAGCCGATGTCCTTATCGGCGTCTCGGAGGCCGACGCGATCGACGCCGAGGTCGTTGGCTCGATGGCGCCCAAGGCCATCGTCTTTGCCCTTGCCAACCCTACGCCCGAGATCATGCCCCAAGAGGCAAAGGACGCCGGCGCCGCCGTTGTGGCCACCGGTCGCTCGGACTTCCCCAACCAGGTCAACAACCTGCTTGCTTTCCCCGGCATCTTTCGCGGAGCCCTGGACGCTCGTGCTACCGAGATAAACGACGCCATGCTCGTGGCCGCCGTCCGCGCCCTCGTCGCCCTTGCGGCGCCCACCCTCGACGCCGACCACATCGTGCCCGCCGCTCTTGACCCGCAGGTCGCCCCCGCCGTCGCCTCGGCCGTTGCCGCGGCCGCGGCGTTTGCCCAGGTGGGTCCACAAGACGAGGTGCTTGTGCTCTCGGATATCCTGCAGGGCAGCGTGAACCAGGCCTTTGTGCCCTATTTGGGCGAGCACGTCTTTATCGTCGCGGGCGTCAACGTGGCCTGCTGCCTTGAGCTGGCGCTTTCTGCCGAGCCGCTTACCTGTGAGTTCATCGAGCAGACCATCGACCAGGCGAGAAACGCGATGGTGCTTCTCAACACCTACGCCGTCGAGGCAGAAGAAGACGACGAGTAGGGCACGGCCCCACGTGCCGCTGCCAAGATTTTATTGAGAGAGGAGAGATTCGCATGACCCACGACGAGCAGGTTCGCCTTATGACGGACAAGATCGCCAAGTTCGTGGAGCACACCGCCAAGGTTTTGCCCGACGACGTGCGCGCGAAGATCGATGAGCTGCAGGCCAGCGAGACCAAGCCCTTGGCCTGCGCGATTTACAAGACGATGCAAAAGAACCAGGACCTCGCGCGCGAGCTTTGGCGCCCGAGCTGCCAGGACACTGGTGTTCTTCAGTACTGGGTGAAATGCGGGACGGACTTTCCGCTGATTGGCGACTTGGAGGCCCTGCTTAAGGAGGCGACCGTCCAGGCGACGTTCGCCGCGCCCCTGCGCCACAACTCGGTCCAGACGTTTGACGAGGTCAACACCCGCAAGAACGTGGGCAAGGGTACGCCCACGGTGTTTTGGGACATCGTCCCCGGTTGGGACGGCTGCGAGGTCTACACCTACATGGCCGGAGGCGGCTGCAGCCTGCCGGGACGAGCCATGGTCCTTATGCCCGGCGCCGGCTACGAGGGCGTGACCAAGTTCGTTCTTGACCAGATGACGAGCTACGGCATCAACGCGTGCCCACCGCTTTTGGTGGGTGTGGGCGTGGCCACAAGCGTCGAGACCGCGGCGCTTCTCTCGAAGAAGGCCCTTATGCGGCCCATCGGCTCGCACAACGAAAACGAGCGCGCCGCAAAGATGGAGCGCCTGCTTGAGGAGGGCATCAACTCGATCGGCCTGGGGCCGCAGGGCATGGGCGGGTGCGCCTCGGTCATGGGCGTGAACATCGAGAACACCGCGCGCCACCCGTCTACTATCGGTGTCGCCGTCAATGTGGGCTGCTGGAGCCACCGCCGCGGGCACGTGGTGTTTGACGCCGATCTTAACGCGACCGTCACGACGCACTCGGGGGTGGAGCTCTAATGCTGGAGATTCGTGGAGACAAGAAAGTCCTGGTCACGCCCGTAAGCGCGCAGGATTTGGAGGACATCCACGTGGGCGACGTGGTGTGGCTCGACGGCGATTTGGTCACCTGCCGAGACGTGGCGCACCGCCGTCTTGTGGAGTACGGCCGCGAGCTGCCCTACGACGTGCGCGACAAGGCGATCCTTCACGCGGGACCGATCACACGGCCCGTCGAGGGCGCGGCCGAGGGCGAACCCGATTACGAGATGGTCTCGGTGGGGCCCACCACGTCGAGCCGCATGGAGAAGTTCGAGTACGAGTTTGTCAAGGCCGCGGGCGTGCGCGTCATCGTGGGCAAGGGCGGCATGGGCCCCAACACCGAGCGCGCCTGCCGCGAGTTCGGTGCGATTCACTGCGTGTTTCCCGCCGGGTGCGCCGTTGTGGCGGCGACCGAGGTCGAGCGCATCGCCGAGCACCACTGGGACGAGCTAGGCATGCCCGAGACCCTTTGGTGCTGCAAGGTGCGCGAGTTTGGGCCGCTCATCGTGTCTATCGACGCGCAGGGACGAAACCTCTTTGAAGAGAACAAGGTCGAGTTCAACCGACGCAAGGACGAGGCGATCGAGCGCATTAGCGCCCAGGTCGGGTTCATCGAGTAAAGTCGCGGGGGCGCCGGGCAGGTTCGCGGACCTGCCCGGCGCCCCCGTTGCGGGTGTCTTTTGCGCGCTTGGCGTTACGGCTCCTCGACGAGCTGCGACTTACTCCACGCCTTGCCGCAATTTTGGCACACGTAGCTGATGGAGGCTTTCCAATTGGTGATGGCCCTCGAGCGCTCCAGCTTCACGGTGCCGTGGCAGTCGGGGCAAACGAGCCTTGCCCAGCTAACGGTTTTGCCGCCGCTCTCATCGCCCCAGTCCTCGGACGCGCCGCCGCCCTCGGTGCCACCGACGACCTGCTCGATCTCTTGGTCGCTCAGCTGCTTGTCGTTCTTCTCGGTCATGGTAATCAGCCTCCTTTGTGAGTCGCGCCTTGGGCGGGGATTGTCTCCCCGACTGCTGAGAAGAACATATCACCTGGGGGCGGCAGTGAACGCGCGATTTCCTTATCGGGACACGATGTTCAGTGGGGGTGTCGCCACGGCGAGAGGCTTCTATGCCCCGGTGACAAAAGCGACCAACGGCAACGTGGCCGCGGCAAGCGCGATGGCCGCGACCGAGAGGGCACAGGCGTAGTCGCCGTCGCCGCCGTTTGCTTCGATGACCAGGGGGACAAGCGTGGTCGGCGGCATCCCGGCCATGAGGATCATCGAGGTGGCGATGTCGCTCGCCACCGGCAGTGCCTTGACCGCCGCGGCCACCGCAAGTGCCAGCGCGACCATCTTGACCAGCACGCCTGCCCAAAGGTCGCGGCTGCGCACCACCTGCGCCAGGCTCGGCAGCGAGCACATCGCGCCCAGGCACACCATGCAAAGGGGAGTGGCCGCCGCCCCAATCGTCCCCGTGAAGTCGATGATCGCGTCGCTTACCGGCACGCCCGCCGCTCGGCAGGCGAGGGCCGCCGCGATCGCCACGACGTTGGGGTTGAGGATGCCCTTGATTCTTTCCTTCCAGTCGCCCGCGGTCTTCTCGCCGCCTGCCAACGTTATGCCGTAGGTCCAAAAGACCACCTGGTCAACTAGGGTAAAGAGCACGAGGTTTGCCGCGCCCGTCGCAGGGAAGGCCGCGACAAGGACCGGCAGGCCGATGAAGCCCGTGTTGCCAAAGATGAAGGCCATGCGAAAGGCTCGCGAGCACGAGCCGTCCAGCCGCAGCAGGTGCGCGGTCGCGGTCACGACGGCGATGACGACGGGGTAGAAGAGCGCCGTGAGGCCCGCCATGGGAAGCTGACTGCAAATGAACCCCTGGTCAACGCGACGGCAGACGGTCGAGAAGAGCATCGCGGGCAGGAACACCTTGGTCGAGAGGCCGATCGCCGGGCCCAGCGACGTGCGCTCGACGATGCCCGCGCGGGCGCACAGGAACCCGACTGCCAGCATGGCCGCGAAGCTGACCATCTGCCCCATGATCGCCGAAGCCAACCCATTGCCTCCAAAGTCTGCGCCCACGGCGCCGGCGCGCCGTCCAAGTCGCGAGCATTCTATGCCGCCCGACGCGCCCCTTTGAAGTCGTTAGCCTGCAACTGAGCTGCTCATCTTCCCCTTAGTGCGCTCATCGCGCACGGGGCGTGCCCGGGCCCGTCGCGGCAACAAAATCCCCTGCAATTTTGGTCATTTTTTGCATCGAAACTGACTCAAAATGCAGGGGATTGGCAAAGCGCGTGGGATGCGTCTGCTTTAGGGGTTGGTGGCGCGGCCTAACTCTTCCTTTACGAGCTCCGACTTCTTCCACTTCTTTCCGCACTTGCTGCACTGGTACCTGACCAGTTCGTACCAGGTGAGGCCGATTCTTGTGCGCACCTCCTCCACCTTCTCGTGGCACACGGGGCAGACAAGACGGAAGGGCTTCGGCTCCGCCCAGCTAACGGACGCGCCGTCCTCGCCGTTCTCGCCGCCGGTTACCTGCTCGATCTCCTGCTCGCTAAGCTGCTTGGCGTTCTTCTCGGTCATGGTAATCGGCCTCCTTACCAGTCATGTCTTGGCCCGGGGATTGTCGCCCCGGCTGCTGAGAAGAACATATCACCGGGGAACGGCTGCAGACGCGCGATTTCCTTATCGGGACACGATGTTCAGTGGGCGGGACGCGCCCACCTCAACGGGCTGCCGGCGCGGCCTTTACGACTCATCGACGAGCTCTTCTTCCTCCCACGTCTTGTGGCAATTGCGGCATTCGTACCGGCTCCAATCGACAATGGCCGTCGAGCGCACCAGCCTTACGTCGCCGTGACAGAAGGGACAGACGCGCCTTGCCCAGCTCACGGTCATGCCGCCGCTGCCGTCATCATCGCCCCAGTCGCCGCTCGCGCCGCCGCCCGTCTCGCCACCGGTGACATGCTCGATTTCTTGGTCGCTGAGCTGCTTTGCGTT
>CAVKOL010000077.1:8285-11744 GCA_963658035.1 Bacteroidaceae bacterium | reverse complement strand
CCTTATTCGCGAGATGGGCGCCAACGCGGTGCGCCTGGCCCACTACCAGCACGCCCAGGATTTCTACGATTTGTGCGATGAGCAGGGCTTCGTTTGCTGGGCCGAGGTGCCCGTGATCACCATGCGCCTGGCCGCCGGCGACCAAAACGCCCTCTTGCAGATGCGCGAGCTGATCGAGCAAAACCGCAACCATGCCTGCGTCTATTGCTGGGCCCTCTCAAACGAGATCACGACGGCCAGCTCGATAGACGAGGGTCTTCTCGCCACCTTGAACGGCTTGAACGACCTGGCGCATGCGCTGGATCCCTCGCGCCCTACCGCCAACGCTCACGTCTTTATGCTGGACCCCGAAAGCCCCGTTGCCCACCTGGCCGACGTCAACGCCTACAACCTGTATTACGGCTGGTACGTGGGCGAACTTGGGCAAAACGACGAGTTCTTCGACGCCTGGCACGCCGCCTATCCCGCCGAGCCCATGGGCCTTACCGAGTACGGCGCCGACTGCAACCCTCAATTTCAGGCGGCCGAGCCCGCGCGCGGCGACTACAGCGAGCAGTACCAGTGCGTCTATCACGAGCACATGCTGCGCATGCTTGAGGCGCGCCCCTGGATGTGGTGCTCGTTTGTGTGGAACATGTTTGACTTTGGCGCCGACGGCCGCAACGGCGGCGGCAACGACGGCAAGAACCAAAAAGGCCTGGTCACCATCGACCGCAAGGTGCGCAAGGACGCGTTTTACCTGTACCGCGCGTTTTGGTCGGCCGAGCCCTTTGTCCACGTGTGCGGGCGGCGCTACGTCCACCGCACCGAGGACGTGACTCGCGTGGTCGTGTATTCAAACCAGCCGCAGGTAGAGCTGTATGTCGACGGCGTGCTGGCCGGGACATCGGATGCCGGGCGGGTGTTTAGCTTTAACGTGGCGATTTGCGGACACCACAAGATCTGCGCCCGCGCAGGTGAGCTTTGCGACACCATCGAGCTCGAGCACGTGGCCGATGCGGACCCCAGCTACACCCTGCAAAGCGACGAGGAAGTGGTCAACTGGTTTGACGACATCGCTATCGACCCGGCGTTCTTCTCGGTCAAGGACACCATAGGCGAGCTGCAGGCCCACCCCGTCGCGGGCGCAATTGTGGGCCGCATGATGGAGGCCGCGGCCGAGCGTTACGGCGGCGACGTGGCGAGCCAAGCCATGAGCAACCCGGCGATCCGCCAGATCATGGAGCGCTCCAGCCTGGAGAGCCTGCTTACCCAGGCCGGCGCGGCCGACCCGCAGACGATCAAGCAGTTGAACGACGCTCTGCAAAAGATCGCGAAGGCCTAGGGGGTGGCTGCATTGACCAACATGGTTGACGTCGAGGCCGCCCTGCGGGACGCCTTCATCGAGGTGCCACGCGAGTTTGTCGAGGGCACGGTCGAGGTTTTTGAGCAGGTCGTTTTGGGTACGACGGACGCAGGCGGCGAGAAGGGCGCGGCGGCGGGTGCCGACGCAGCGGCCGCGGATGCCGCCGTGGCCAAGGCGACCCTGGCCGTGACGGCCCTGGGCGTGGCCGACGCCCGCATCGACGGCCGGCCCGCGGGCGACGCGTTTCTCGCCCCCGGCTTCACCTACTACCCCCACGAGCTGCACTACCAGACCTTCGACGTGACGGCCGCCTTGGCCGCGCCCGGAGCCCACACGCTGCGCGTGGCCCTGGGCCAGGGCTGGTATTGCGGCCGGTTTACCTGCGAGAACAAGACGCAGATGTACGGCGAGCGCCCGGCGGTGGCGTGGATTTTGGACGTCGAGACAAGCGACGGGTCGCGCCGCCGCCTTACCTCGGCCGATGTCGGCGTGCGCGCCGTCGAGTCCCCCTGGGACGCGGCGAGCCTCTACGACGGCGAGGTCTTTTGGGCTCAGGGCTCGGCAGGTCGCGCAAACGCACCACAGGTCATCCAACCCGTGGCCTATGCCGGCAAGCTGCCCGAGCTTCTCTGCGAGTCGCCCATACGTACAACGTTGCACGAAGTCATCGAGCCCGTCTGCGTGACGCCGCGCCCAGACGGCACGACCATCGTCGACTTTGGCCAGAACATGGCGGGCGTCGTGGTCATCGACCCCGCAAAGATGGCGAGCGACCACATTCACCTGCGCCACGGCGAGATCTTGACCGCAGCGGGCGACCTCTACACCACCAACCTGCGCCGCGCCAAGGCCGAGGTCGACTATCACAAGGCCGCGGCGGGTGACGCCGCCACAGCCCCAACACCCTGGCACCCCACCTTCTCCTACATGGGCTTTCGCTACGTCGAGCTAAGCGGCTGCCCCTGGCAAGACGGTCTTCTCGCCGCCCGCCCCGTCCACACGGCAATGGAGCGCACCGGCAACTTTACCTGCGGGCACGCGGGCATGAACCGCCTGTATCTCAACCAGGTGTGGGGCCAACGCAGCAACTACGTCGAGATTCCCACCGATTGCCCGCAGCGAGACGAGCGCCAAGGCTACACCGGTGACGGCCACGTCTTCGCGCGCACCGGCGCCTACAACTTCGATACCCAGGCCTTCCTTCGCAAGTTCTGCGCCGACATGCGCGCGAGCCAGCAGGACAACTCCGAGGGCTACGTGCCCGCCACCGTGCCCGCCGTGGGCCCCACCGGCATCGGCTTTGTGACCATGCAGGGCTGGGGCAACGCCTGCACCATCGTGCCCGAGCTGCTCTACGACCAGTTTGGCGACCTGGACGCCCTGGCCCAGCAGTACGACTGCATGCGCCGCTTCGTTGACTGCGAGCTGGCCCGCGCCGGCAAGAAGCACCTGTGGTGCGCGCCCAACCTGGGCGATTGGCTCACCTTAGGCCGCGACGTCAAGTACATGGCCATGCACAACGGCCCGGTCTCCAACGCGTTTCTCGTCAACGACCTGCGCATCCTGGTACGCGCGGCCGAGCTGCTTGGACACAAGGGCGACGCCTGCCGCTACGCCTCCGAGCTGGAGCTGGTTCGCGACGCCTACATCAAAAAGTACGTGACACGCGGGGTGTTTGGCCGCGGCGAGCCGCGCATCGCCGAGGACTACCAGGGCGCCTACATCATGGCCCTTGCCCTGGTCATCCCGCGCGAGGGCCAGCACGCGACGCTGTGGCGCGCACTGTTTGACCGCCTTGTCGAGAAGATCCGCTGCGAGGGCATGCAGACTGGCTTCTTCTCCACGCAGCACCTGCTGCCGCTGTTGGTCGAGGGCGGAGAAGAACGCCTGGCCTTTGACCTGCTGCTGCAGCCCGAGTGCCCCGGCTGGATGTACGAGGTCGACCGCGGCGCCACCACCATTTGGGAGCGCTGGGACTCGCTGCGGCCCGACGGCTCGGTCAACGAGAGCAGCACCACGCGAGGCGGCGACAACATGGTGTCGTTCAACCACTACGCGTTTGGCTCGGTGGGCGAGTTCTTGTACCGCCACGTGCTGGGCATCGAGCCCGCGGC
>CAVKOL010000077.1:0-7999 GCA_963658035.1 Bacteroidaceae bacterium | reverse complement strand
GATTTCCTTATTGGCGCGGCGACCGCGGGCCAGCAGGTCGAGGGCCAAAACGACAAGTGCGACGTGTGGGCGATGGAGCACATCGAGCACTCCACCTACAACGACTTCTCGGGCGACGCGTGCGACCACTACCACCGCTACGAGGAGGACCTGCGCCGCGCCGCCGAGGCCGGGCTCAACGCGTACCGCTTTAGCATCGAGTGGTCGCGCGTCGAGCCCGAGGAAGGCGTCTTTGACCAGGGCGAGATCGAGCACTACCGCCAGATGATCCGCGCCTGCCGCGAGCTGGGTCTTGAGCCCATGGTCACGTTGATGCACTTCACCTCTCCTGTGTGGTTGATCAAGAAGGGCGGCTGGGAGGCCGAGACAACGGTCGACGACTTTGCCCGCTATGCCGGCCACGTTGCCACCGAGCTGGCCGATGACCTGGGGCTTGTTTGCACCATCAACGAGGCCAACATGGGCACGCAGATCGCGCGCTTGATGAAGCGCTACGAGATGATGGCCCGCCTTGCCGCGCAGAAGGCCGCGGCGGCCGGCGGCGAGGGCGCGGCAAACCTGGACAACAACGTGCAGATGGGCATCAACCTGCAGCAGATGATGGAGCAGCAAAAGCTCCAGGCCGCCGAGTATGCCCAGGTATTTGGCACGCCCGACCCGCACGTCTTCCAGTCGGCCCGCACGGCGGCGGGCGATGCTATCGTCATGCGCGCGCACCAGGCGGCCCGCGAGGCCATCCGCGCCGCGGCGCCCAACGCCAAGGTGGGCCTCACGCTGTCGCTGCACGATATCCAGTGGATCCCCGGCGGCGAGGCCGTGGCCGCGGCCGAGTGGGACGAGGAGTTCACCCACTACCTGCCCTCCCTTGCCGAGGACGACTTCCTTGGCGTGCAAAACTACGCGCGCGCCATCGCGGGCCCCGAGGGCGACCTGCCCGTTCCCGAGGGCGCCGAGCTCACGCAGGCCGGCTACGAGTACTACCCGCAGGCCCTCGAGCACGTGCTGCGCAAGGTGGCCCAGGGGTTTGGCGGCGACCTTTACGTGACCGAGAACGGCATCGCCACCGCCGACGACGAGCGCCGCTGCGAGTTTATCGACGCGGCGATGGCAGGCGTGCGCCGCTGCCTGGCCGATGACCTGCCCGTTCGCGGCTACTTCTACTGGAGCCTGCTGGACAACTGGGAGTGGCAGCACGGCTTTTCCAAGACCTTTGGCCTCATCGCCGTCGACCGCGCGACCCAAGAGCGCACCTCCAAACCCAGTCTTTTCCACCTGGGTTCGATGCGCTAGGGCGCTTTTGCGGGGTCGCCAGCAAACACGCGCGAGATTTCTTGGTTTAAATCGCAACACCTCGAGTAGCGAACGGAGCGCCGGCGTCTGCCAACTGGGCAAACGCCGGCGTTTTTTGGCCGGCTACTCGACGGGTCCGGATTTAAACCAAGAAAAGTCGCGGCAGCTTCCATCAGGCCCCAAATCAGCCGCAAAAAACCGGTGATACACTACACCTGTAGCGGGGCGGGCCGCCGTCCATGGCCATCCAACAAGATGCGAGGTGCCACCATGACCAATCCCAACGTGCGCGAGCTTTGCCAAGAGGACTTGGATGCCGTCACCGGCGGCAACGAGGCCCCGATCGGCGAAAGGGCCCAATGGGCCATCTGCCCTACCTGCATGTGCGCCCTTAAAGAAGGCACCTTCACCCGCCCCGAGTTTGGAGAGGAATACAACCCCATACTCAAAAAGTCGGTGCCGATCTATGCCAGGGGCTTCATCTGCCCCAAGTGCGGCTACACTGCCCTCGCCAGCGAGCTCCCCTACTTCGAGAAGACCGCCGACGGCCTCAAGCCCATCACCAACTAACGCAAACACCGCCGGCACAAAAGACGCGCGGCGCGGCCTGGAACCCAGGTCGCGCCGCGCGTTTTGTTGCAAGCGGCAAACCGGCTGGCGAGAAACCCTACAGCGCGCGCAAGGCGTCTACCAGGGCAACCTTACCCTCGGCGACCTCGCTGGCCTGCTTGATGACCTTGGCGGGGCAGCCGGCCACCACGGCGCCTGCCGGCACGTCCTCGACGCAGACGGCGCCGGCGGCCACAACGGCGCCCTCGCCCACGTGGACACCCTCGATGACCACGGCGTTTGCGCCCAGCAAAACGTTGTCCTCGATGATGACCGGGGTGGCGCTCGCGGGCTCCACGACGCCGGCCAAAACGGTGCCCGCGCCCACGTGGCAGTGCTTGCCCACGATGGCACGGCCGCCCAGGACAGCGCCCATGTCGATCATGGTGCCCTCGCCCACCACAGCGCCGATGTTGATGATGGCGCCCATCATGACGACGGCGTTGTCGCCGATCTCTACCTTCTCACGAATAATCGCGCCCGGCTCGATACGGGCATTGACGCCAAGCTTGTTGAGCATGGGCACGCCGGTGTTGCGACCGTCGTTCTCGATAACGATATCCTCGATGGCGTCGCCGGCCGCCTCAAACGCGGGCCCGAGCTTGGCGTAGTCGCCAAAGACGACCTTATCGGCGCCCTCGCCAAAGACGTGGTCGGCGGCGCTCAGGTCGACCTGCGCGCCCTCCTTGAGCTTGAGATAGACCTTGACCGGCGTCTTCTTGGGCGCGGTCGCGATGTAGTTGATGATTTCCTGGGCGTCCATGCTTGGGTGTTTCTCCTTAAGGGTTAGTTCTCGAACATCAGCTGGTCAAACGTGTAGAAACCGGGCTCCTTGCGGGCAAGCAGGCGCTTTGCCGCGCCCACGGCACCATTTACAAAGATCTGGCGGCTCGTCGCGCGGTGCGTGAGGCAGATCTCCTCGTCGGGGCCAAAGAAGTGCACCTCGTGGGTGCCGGCCACGGTACCGCCGCGCAGCGAGTGCATGCCCACCTCGCCAGCGGGACGCGCCCCCACCATGCCCTCGCGGCCGTAGGCCACCGGGGCCTCCCCTGCCGGGTCCACGGCGTCAAGCAGCAGCTTTGCCGTGCCCGAGGGCGCGTCGGCCTTCTGGTTGTGGTGGGTCTCCACGATCTCGGCGTCCCAGGCAGCAAGGGCAGCCGCGGCCTCGCGGGTCACGCGAGCCAAAACCGCCACGCCCAGCGAGTAGTTGGCCGACCAAATCACGCGGGTCTTCTCGCCAAGCGCACGAACGCGGGCCAGCTCATCGGGGGTATAGCCGGTGGTGCCGCTCACCAGGGCGGCGCCGGTGCGCTCGACGTAGGCCAAAACGTGCTCAAGCGACGCCTTGTTGGAGAAGTCGATGACCAGCTCGGCGGCGGGCGCCGCGGCGTCAAGCTCGCCAGCGTTGGCCACGTCGTAGGTCCCCACGACCTCAAAGCCGCCGTCGGCCTCCAGGGTCTGGCGGATCAAGGTCCCCATGCGCCCCGCGCCAACCAAAACGACACTAACCAAGAAGACCAGCCCCCTCCATGGCGGCGTACAGGCGCTCGCGGGTGCCGTCGGCCATGGGCCACAGCGGCTTGCGGTAGTACTCGTCGATGAGGCCCATCTTGGCCAGGGCGGCCTTCACGGGAATGGGGTTGACCTCGCAGAACAGCGAGTG
The DNA here is from genome assembly GCA_963658035.1 of Bacteroidaceae bacterium. Taxonomy (GTDB): domain Bacteria; phylum Actinomycetota; class Coriobacteriia; order Coriobacteriales; family Atopobiaceae; genus Paratractidigestivibacter. The sequence continues at coordinate 4,437 of CAVKOL010000077.1, read as the reverse complement.
GATAAGCTCAAGGTTGTCGATCTGGATCTTGCGCGCGCCCGCCACGTCGCCCGCCAGGAACTTCTCGCACATGTCGTGGACCGTTGCCGGCGCGACGTCTGCCCACACGCTGATGACGCCCACGGCGCCCAGGCTCATCAAAGGCACGACCATGTCGTCGTTGCCGCTCATCATGCGAAACTCGTCGGACAGGCAGTGGGCGATCGACGCGGCGTAGGAGATGTCGCCCGAGGCCTCCTTGATGCCCCACGCGTTGGGGTGCTTGGACAGGCGCTCGACGTTGTGGACAGAGATCTTGCAGCCGGTGCGGCCGGGGATGTTGTACAGAATGCAGGGCACGTTGACGACGTCCATGACGTCGGCCAGGTGGTGATACATGCCCTCCTCGTTGGACTTGTTGTAGTACGGGGAGATGATGAGAAGACCGTCGACGCCGAGCTTCTGCAGCTCAAGGGACTTGCGCAGAGACTCGCCCGTGCAGTTGGAGCCCGAGCCGCCAATGACGGGCACACGGCCGGCCACGCGCTGGACCACGCACTCGGCAACCGAGAGGTCCTCGCTGTCGGTCATCGTGGCGGACTCGCCGGTGGTGCCCAAGACCAGGATGCCGTCGGTCTTGTTGGCCAGGTGGAAGTCGACCAGGCCCTCGAGCTTCTCGAAGTCGACCGAGCCGTCCTTCTTAAACGGGGTGACAAGGGCCACGACCGATCCGGTGAGGTTGTTCATGTCCATGGTGCTACGTCCTTTCTTCTAAGCGTCTTTATCCGTTTAATACGTTCTAGCTTGACTTTTTTGCCAGGGCCGAGAAGCGCGGGTCCTGGTCAAACGTGGCAAAGTAATCGGCCTGGGTCTCGGCACGGCGAATCTGCTGGACCGAGCCGTCCTCGCGCAGCAAAAGCTCTGCCGAGCGCAAGGAGCCGTTGTAGTTGTAGCCCATCGAGAAGCCGTGGGCCCCGGCGTCGTGGATAAACAGCAGGTCACCGATGTCGGTGGCGGGAAGCTCGCGGTCGTGCGCAAACTGGTCGTTGTTCTCGCACAGACGACCTACAACGTTGTACTTACCCGCCGCGGGCTCGTCCTCCTTACCCATCACGGTGATGTGGTGGTAGGCGTCGTAGATCGCCGGGCGCATGAGGTTGGCCGCGCAGGCGTCGACGCCCAGGTAGTCGTGGTAGGTGACCTTGTGGTGGATCACGCGGGTGACCAGGGCACCGGCCGGGGCCAGCATCCAGCGGCCCAGCTCGGAGCACAGGCGCACGTCTCCCATGCCGGCCGGTACCAGGACGTCCTCGTAGGCCTCGCGCACGCCCGAGCCGATCGCCGCGATGTCTGCCGCGGGGTCGCCGGGCAGGTAGTCGACGCCGATGCCGCCCGAGAGGTCGACCAAGACCACGCGCACGCCCAGCTCGTCCTTGGCGCGAACGCACAGCTCAAAGAGCTGGCGAGCAAGGCTGGGGTAGTAGTCGTCGGTCTGGGTGTTGCTCGCCAGGAAGGCGTGGATGCCAAACTCCTGGACGCCCAGGTCGCGCAGGCGAGAAAAAGCCTCCATGAGCTGCGGAACCGTCATGCCAAACTTAGCGTCCTGGGGGCTGCCGATAATGGTGTTTGCGGCCGTGAAGTTGCCGCCAGGGTTCACGCGGCAGCACACCATGCGGGGCAGATGCCCGTCCAGGGCGCGCGCCAGGCAGTCGACCATGTCCAGGCTGTCCAGGTTGATGATCGCGCCCATCTGGGCGGCCTGCACGTAATCGGCGTCGGGCGTGTCGTTGCTGGAGAGCATGACGTCTTGGCCGGTCACGCCGCAGGCGGCAGCCAGGGTAAGCTCGGTTGCCGTGGCGCAGTCGCAGCCGCAGCCCTCCTCGGCCAAAATCGAGACGACCCAGGGGTTGGGCGTGGCCTTGACGGCAAAGTACTCCTTGAAGCCAGGGTTCCAGGCAAACGCGGCGTTAAGCGCACGGGCACGCGCGCGGATCTGGGCCTCGTCATAGAGGTAAAACGGTGTGGGATGGGTTGCGCAGATGTCTTCTAGCTGCTCTTTTGTCACAAAGGGCCGTTTTTGCATGGCGCTTTTCTCCTTGCCCGGTCTGTACTACTTTTGCAGCAGCGCAAGATTGCGGGCATAAAAGCAAGCCATATGGCCGCCCATGACCAGCACGCCAGCGCCCCTGCGAGGATTCCCGCAGACAGTCCCAGGGGTATTTCCCCTAAGCCCACCGCCGCGTTGCGCCCAACTGCGGCAGTTCGGCGAACCTCGCCTCGTCTTGGGATTATCGCCCGCCGGCTAGCCCAGGACCCTTCGTGCTCGCTCCTCTGTCGATGGGATACACCCTATCACCGGCGGGCGGCGGGCGCCACCTAAATCTTGCTTCTAAACGCAACAGAAACAGTTTGGGGCTAGACTGCAATGAGTCGTTGGCCGGGCACCCCTCACGACGCACCGCCCGGCCCAGGAGGAGCCTTGGACCAAAAGACCATCGACCTCGCGCGCGCCTATGCCCGCGAGTGCAAAGAAGAGGAGCTTGAGCTCCTGCGCCGCCTGGCGAAGATTCCCGCCCCCTCCCACCACGAGGAGAAGCGCGCCGAGGCGGTGCGCGAGTGGCTTTTGTCGCAAGGGGCCTCACCTTGGAACGTGCGCATCGACCAGGCCAAAAACGTCGTTTTGCTTTTGCCGGGCGAGAACCACGACGAGTGCTCGGTCTTCTCGGCGCATACCGATGTGGTGTTTGACGATACCGACGAGCTGCCCTTTCACGAGGACGAGACGCGCATGTACGCCCCCGGCGTGGGCGACGACACGGCAAACTTGGTTGGACTTTTGATGGCGGCTCGCTGGTTTTTGCGCGCCCGTCCGCAGCTGGACCGCGACGTCTACGTGGTTGCAAACTCCTGCGAGGAGGGGCTGGGCAACCTGCTGGGGACCCGCACGCTCTTCTCGTCTTTAAAGGCCAAGCGGGTGCGCGTGCGCGACTTCACCAGCTTCGATTTGTACCTGGGCATGCACATCACGAGCGCGGTGGGCTCGCACCGCTGGCGCGTACGTTGCGCGACCGAGGGCGGCCACTCGTGGGAGGACTTTGGGCACGAAAACGCCATCGAGGCGCTGTGCTCCTTCATCGAGGACCTGTACGCGACCAAGCGGCCCACCTCGGCCAAGACCACGGTCAACGTGGGGCGCTTTGTGGGCGGCACGTCGATCAACTCCATTGCCGAGAAGGCCTCGGTGCTGGTTGAGTACCGTTCTGCATCGGAGAAGTGCCTGGAGACCATGTACGGCAAGTTCGTCGCGCTGGTCGAGGAGCACCTAAAGGAGCACACCCGCATTGACGTGGACCTTATTGGACGGCGGCCCGCGAGCGGCAGCGATGTGCCCGAGGGCCAAGACGCGCTGGTTGCCGCGGGCGACGAGGCGATCCGCGAGCTGGGCGGCGAGGAGCCGATGCACCAGGAGAGCTCGACCGACGCCAACGTGCCGCTTTCGCAGGGGATCTGCGCGCACACGATCGGAACCGTGGTGGGCGACCTTTTGCACACCCGCGAGGAGTGGGTGGAAAAGGACAGCCTGGAGCGCGGGCTGGCGCTGATCATGGGGCTTATGCTGGGGCGCGTTTGCGGAGAGGTGCCGGCGGTGGCCGGAGTCGCGGCGGAGCCGGTTGCGGCCGGGATGCCTGCGGCGGAGGTCCTCGTGGCCGCGGCCGAGGAGTAGGCCGTGAACCTCAAGCAGCTGGAGTACTTCGTCGCCATCGCCGAGGAGGGCCAGATCACCGCCGCGGCGAGGCGCCTCAACATCTCGCAGCCGCCGCTTTCCTACGAGTTGGCGCAGCTCGAGGCCGAGCTGGACACCCGGCTGGTCGTGCGCGGGCCCCGCGCCTGTACCCTCACGGAGGCGGGGCAGCTGCTCTACGAGCGGGCCGTTCGCCTTCTTGCCATGGCGCAGGCCACCAAAGCCGAGGTCGCCTGCGTGGGCAAAGGCATGACGGGCTGTTTGCGCCTGGCGTGCGTACCTAGCTCGGCAGGCCTTGTACCTGGGGCTCGTTTGAGCGAGCTTGCCGGGTTGTACCCCGACGTGACGATCGAGGTCACGCGCGCAGCGACCCCCGAGGCGCTGGAGCTCTTGGACGCGGGCCTGGCCGATGTGGCCGTCGTGCGCACCCCGTTCTCGAGCGACGGCCTGCGCTGCCGCTACGCGGCGGGCGAGCCGATGGTGGCCGTGATGCCGGCCGCGCTTGAGGTAGGCGGCGACCTGGACTGCGGCGCCGGTGACCTGGCGGGAGCGCCCCTGGTGGTGGCCCGCGACGACCGTGCCCGTCTTGAGCATGTCTTTTCTCAGCAAGGCATCGATTTTTGCTGCGCCGTGCAGACAGCCGACCAGATGACGGCCGCCCTGTGGGCCCGCGAGGGCATGGGCATCGCGCTGGTGGCGCGCTCGCTGATCCGCGT
>CAVKOL010000076.1:0-11822 GCA_963658035.1 Bacteroidaceae bacterium | reverse complement strand
CTGTCTTGTCCGATCTTCTCGATCGCGGTATCCGGTTCTCAAGGTCCACCGCGCCGGTTTGTCTTTTGGACTCACCCGTGCGCGAGGAATAACTATACGGGAGAAACCCGGTGATTAGAACGAGAGAATCCCTCTGCATATTTCCTACACATTTCCTACCGGTGACGGCAGAAGATGTCGCGTTCGCCTAGTTTGGCATGCCGTTCTTTACTAGATAGCTTACGGCGTCGAGAAGGTCGTCTCGGTCCTTCTCGGTTGGGGCTTCTGCGTAAAGACGAACGACGGCATCTGCACGGGACGGACGAACCAGGACCCAGGAGCCATCGGCAAACGATAGGCGCAGGCCATCGGCGTGGCTTACGTCAACCGGTGCCCTACCGGCCACGTCGGGCGGGTTGAGGCCCGGCAAGATGTTGCGGAAAGCCTGGGTGTAGGCGGAGTCGAGGTGCAGGTCTCGGCGCTTATAGCACATGCGGCCAAGACGGGACTGCTGCTCGGCGACCAGGTCCTTGAGGCTTTGGCCCTTCTGGCAAACGAGCTCGACCAGCAAAAGGCAGGCGAGAATGCCATCCCTCTCATATAAGTGTTGCGGCAGGCAGATACCGCCGTACTCCTCGACGCCCATGAGGACGTCGCCCTCGAGCACTTCTCTATATATACGTGAGAAGCCGACGGGGACGCTGACGCATGTGAGGCCCAGCTCGCTGGCCTGGCGCTCGATCGAGGCCGAGCAGGTCAGCGTGGTGACCACGCGGCCCGAGAGGTTCTTCTCGGCTACAAGGTGACGCATGATGAGAGGGACCATCTGGCTTGCGGACAAAAGGTTGCCCTCGTGGTCGATGGCGCTGGCGCGATCGGCGTCGCCATCGAGGATGAGGCCCAGGTTGGCGCCGCGAGAAACGACCTCTTGCTCGCATTCGTCGGCCCAGGGGTCGACGGGGATGGGGTGCAGGCCGTTGAAATCGGGCATGGCCTGGGCGTGGATTTCTGCCACCTGGCAACCGAGTTTACGCAGGATATCGGCCAGGTAGTGAGAAGACGCGCCGTACATGGGGTCGACCACGATCGACGGGGCCGCCGCGCTAATGGCCTGCGCGTCCACCTGGGCGAGAAGACCATCTATATAGTTGCTCATCAAGTCGCACAGCTCGTAGGGTCCACGCGACTGCGTGGCGTCGCCCGAGATCTGCTGCTCGAGATCGTCGAGAAACTCCTGGCGAAGCGGCCCTCCGTCGCTTTTGCGAATGAGAATGCCGCCGTACTCGCAGGACTTGTCGCTGGCGGTGATGATCACGCCGCCCGCGGCCTGCGGGTCATGGGCGCAGTTCCAGCCAACAGCGGGCGTGGGGCACGGACGGTCCGACATACAGACGCGAAGGCCATAGGATCCCAAGACCGCCGAGGCGGTCTCGGCAAACAGCCGCGAACCCACACGGGTGTCGTATCCAACGTAGACGGTTGCGCCCGGCGCCGAGTCTGCCCACAACAGTCCCAAGCCATCAACGACCCTCACCACGTTTTCCTCGGTGAAGCCGTCGTCGAAGCGAGACTGCCAGCCATCGTTGCCAAAACGGATGATTTCTTGCTGCCTATCCAAGGTTAAGCCCCTGACGTGCTACTCCTTGGGGATGTTAACCCCTTGCTTTTCCAGATACTCGATGAGACGCTGCATGGTCTCGGAAGATAGGACGTGCTCCATGAGACACGCCTCTTCATCTGCAGTATCGGGGTCTACGCCAAGGTCGGTCTCGAGAAAAGCGCGCAGGGCACGGTGGGAACGCCACACCATGCGGGCGTACTTCTCGCCGTCTTGGGTCAAGGTAATGCAACCGTAGCGGCACTGCTCGACCATGCCCATCTCTTTGAGCATGGAAAGGGCCTTGTTAACGCTGGCCTTGGAAACGCCCAGCTGCTCGGCCACGTCGACCGAGCGCACGGACTTATCGGCCTCTGCGCTGTCGCGGGAGAGGCGGTAAATGGACTCCAGGTAATCCTCGCCTGCGCGAGTGAGGGAGTGATCGTCTTGCACACCGGTATTAATCATGCGGACCCACCGTTCTTAGTTGCATTACACCGCGAGAAACTAGCGGCACTTTGCAATGATACCCACTAATCGACCAAAGTTGGATCAGCTATCGATTTGCGGCAGGCGGAGGCGCCGAGCGTGCAGAGCTTGTCGACAAAGCCCTCGTAGCCGCGGTCGATGTGGTGGATCGCGCTCACGGTGGTGACGCCGTCGGCGACAAGGCCGGCCATGACAAGGGCCGCGCCGCCGCGCAGGTCGGGGGACTTGACCTGGGCGCCCGAGAAGCCGTCGACGCCGTGGACGATGGCGTGGTGGCCCTCGATCACGACCTCGGCGCCCATGCGCTGCAGCTCGCTGGCAAACATGAAGCGGTTCTCAAAGACGTTCTCGGTGATGACGCAGCTGCCGTTTGCCAAGGCGAGAAGACACATGGTCTGCGCCTGCATGTCGGTGGGGAAACCGGGGAACGGCAGGGTCTGGATGTCGGTGGGGAGAAGAGGCCCTTCTCGCCAACAGGTGCATTGGTGGTCGCCGCGCTCTACCGAGATGCCCATCTGCTCGTACTTCTTAAGAACAAGGCCCAGGTGAAGGGGGTCAAAGCCCTTGACCGTCACGGGGTCTTGGCACAGACCGCCGATGGCCAGGAAGGTACCGGCCTCGATGCGGTCGCCCACGACGGCGTGGGTCACGGGGTGAAGCTCCGAGACGCCCTCGATCTCGATGACCGGAGAGCCGGCGCCCTTGATGTTGGCGCCCATCTCGTTGAGGAGATTGGCGAGGTCGACGATCTCGGGCTCGCGGGCGGCGTTGTCGATGATGGTGGTGCCCTTGGCAAAGACCGAGGCCATCATGAGGTTCTCGGTGGCGCCGACGCTGGCAAAAGCCAAGGTCACGGTCGCGCCGTGGATGCCGTTGGGGGCGCTGGCGTTGATGTTGCCGTGGTCGAACTTGAACTCGACGCCCAAGGCCTCAAGACCCAGGATGTGCATGTCGATCTTGCGGGCGCCGATGTTGCAGCCGCCCGGCATGGCGACGATGGCCTTGCCAAAGCGAGAAAGAAGGGGGCCCAGTACGGCCGTCGACGCGCGCATCTGCACGACGAGGTCGTAGGGGGTCTCCCAAGAATCGATGTTGGTGGTATCGATGCGCAGCTCGTGCTTGTTGACGACGTCGATCGAGGCGCCCAGGTTCTTCAAAACCTTGCCCATGACGTGCACGTCTGCGATGTTGGGGACGTTGGTGAGGGTGGTCACCCCTTTGGCCATGATCGTCGCGGCCATCAACTTAAGAGCCGAGTTCTTGGCTCCTTCAACCGTAACCTCGCCGGTGATCTTGTGACCACCCTCAACCTGAATAACGTCCATGTAACCTCTTTTATTGCCGGGCTAGGAACTAGCCTAGAGAACTTGCTTTAGCAAAAGGTTACACCAGTTGACCTTATTGTCCCAATACGCCCTTCGGTAGTCGCCCTCGGCGCACGCATCACGGGCGTCAATGGCTTCGTCACGCGTTTTGCGCACAGTATCTGCATCAATGTCGTCAGTGCGGCGCGCGTGATCGGCCAAAACGATGACTTCGTCGTTTGCAATTTCTGCATAACCGCCAGAAACCACAACGTCGGTTTCCACGACGCTGCCGTCCGCGGCCTTTTGCTTCATGCGCACGACGCCGTCGCCCAAAGCGACGATCTCGGGGGCGTGGCCCGGCCAAACACCGAGCTCACCCGCGTAAGTAACCAGTACAAGGCTGGAGACGGGGCCCTCAAAGAGGGCCCTGTCCGGCCTTACGAACTGAACGTTCAGCTCTGCCATAGCAAGTCCTAGTTCTCGCTGGCCATAGCGGCAGCGCGGGCGCGAACGTCGTCGATGTCGCTGGCGTAGCGGAAGGCCTGCTCAGGCAGGTCGTCGCACTTGCCGTCGATAATCTCGCCGAAGGAACGCACGGTGTCCTGGACAGAGACGTAGGCGCCGGGGTTGCCCGTGAACTTCTCGGCGACGTGGAACGACTGCGAGAGGAACTGCTGGATCTTACGGGCACGGGCGACGACGTTTTGCTGCTCCTCGGAAAGCTCGTCCATACCGAGAATGGCGATGATGTCCTGGAGGTCGGAGTACTCCTGCAGGGTCTCCTGGACGGCCATGGCCACGCGGTAGTGCTCCTCGCCCACGATGGTGGGGTCAAGGGCCGAGCTGGAGGAAGCCAGCGGGTCGACGGCCGGGTAAATGCCCAGCTCGGTGATGGAGCGGGAAAGAACCGTGGTGGCGTCGAGGTGCGTGAACGTGGTGGCAGGGGCCGGGTCGGTAAGGTCGTCTGCGGGGACGTAGACGGCCTGGACCGAGGTAATGGAACCCTCCTTGGTCGACGCGATGCGCTCCTGGAGCTCGCCCATCTCGGTAGCCAGGGTGGGCTGGTAACCGACGGCGGAAGGCATGCGGCCGAGAAGTGCGGAGACCTCGGAGCCGGCCTGTGAGAAGCGGAAGATGTTGTCGATGAAGAGAAGGACGTCCTGGCCCTGGTCGCGGAAGTACTCTGCGGTGGTGAGGCCGGCAAGAGCAACACGCATACGGGCTCCGGGCGGCTCGTTCATCTGACCGTAGACCAGGCAGGTCTTGTTGATGACGCCGGACTCGGTCATCTCGAGGTAGAGGTCGGTGCCCTCACGGGTACGCTCGCCCACGCCGGTGAAGACGGAAGTGCCGCCGTGCTCCTGGGCCAGGTTGTTGATGAGCTCCTGGATCAAAACGGTCTTGCCGACGCCGGCGCCGCCAAACAGGCCGGTCTTGCCGCCGCGGACATAGGGCTCGAGAAGGTCGATGGCCTTGATGCCGGTCTCGAAGATCTCGGTCTGGGTGGTGAGGTCCTCGAAGGCAGGGGCCGGGTGGTGGATCGGGTAGTACTGGACGTCGCCGGGGACCTCGCCGCCATCGACGGGCTCGCCCACGACGTTCCAAACACGGCCCAGCGTAGAGGGGCCGACGGGCATCAGCATGGGGTGACCGGTGTCCTTGACGCGCAGGCCGCGGGTGAGGCCGTCGGTCGAGGACATGGCGACGCAGCGAACGACGCCGCCCTCGAGCTGGGACTCGACCTCAAGGACGATGTTGACGTGACCCATGGGGGTGTCGCCGTCGACCACGAGGGCGGTATAGACGCCGGGGACCTGGTCGTCGAACTTGACGTCGACGACGGGGCCGACGACACGGACGATGGTGCCGGTGCCCACGCTGTGATTGAGCTTCTGGAGCGCAGCCTCTTCAAGGGCCGTAAGCTCCTGGGTGTTTTCTGCCATTAATTCTCCTCCAATGCGGACGCGCCGGCGATGATCTCGGTGAGCTCGGTGGTGATGGAACCCTGGCGCGTACGGTTATACGTACGGCTGAGGTTGCCAAGGACCTCCTTGGCGTTGTCTGTCGCGGACTGCATGGCGCGACGGCGCGCACCGTGCTCCGCGGCCGCCGAGTCGAGCAGCGCGTGGAAGATTACCGTCCTGAAGTACGCCGGCAAGAGCTGTCCCAAAACTTCTTCCGCGGAGGGGTCGAAGGCGAAGTCCGTGTACTCGTGGGCCTCAATCTGAGAGAGGGCCTCGGCGGTACGGGGCTTGTTAGGCATCGTGAGCTGCTCTTTTGTGATGGGAAGAAGCTGCTCGGTCACCTGGGTCTGATCGACGCGGTTCTTCGCGTGCCAGTAATAGAGAACGACACGGTCAAAATCGCCCTTCTCGTAGCCTTCCATGGCGTAGGTGGCGATACGATCGGCCTGGTCCATGTTGGGCTCGGAAGAAATACCGACGAAGGACATCGCCGGGGGATTCTTGCGGTAGGTGAAGTACTCCGTAGGCTTTCGGCCGCAGGTGATCACCTGGGATTTAATGCCTTGTGCGGCAAGTTTATCCATCTCATGCTCGACCGCGCGCTGGGGGGCGATGTTGAAACCGCCCGCCAGGCCGCGATCAGAAGCGATAAGGATGAACAGGACGCTCTTCTCCTCTGGGTGCTTGGCCAGAAGAGGCTGCGATGCGTCAAAACCAGCGCTGGCAACGTTGGCGAGCATGCGCGTGACAGCGTCCTTGTAGGGCTCTGCTTGTTCGGCTCGCTCAAGGGCCTTGCGGATACGCGCAGTGGAGATCATCTCCATGGTGCGCGTGATCTGCATGGTGCTCTTGATTGAGCTCATGCGCCTGGATATCTCGCGAAGGTTAGCCATGTGACTTACTCCTGACCCTTCTCATCGGAAGGATCGGAAGAGACGACGGTCTTCTCGGCGTTGCCCTCAACGTCCTCTGCCAGCTTTTTGTTGGGGTGCTCCTTGAGGAACTCCTCTTTGAAGTGGGCGATGTGACGCTTAAGGCGCTCCTGCTTGTCGTCGTCGAGCTTGCCGTCGACCAGCGACTTGCGAAGGGCCGGGTGCTTGTCGGCCATGTACTTGGCCAGCTCATCGCGGAAGAGAGCGACGTGATCGATGTCGACGTCGTCAAGGTAGTTCTCCTTGGCGGCAAAGATCGAGATGATCTGGTCGCGCACGTCGAGAGCCGAGTAACGGTGCTGCTTGAGCAGCTCCATCATGTGGGCGCCGTGGTTGAGCTGGTACTGAGTAGTGGCGTCAAGGTCGGAGCCAAACTGCGAGAAGGCCTGCTTCTCACGGTAGGACGCGAGGTCCAGACGCAGCGTGCCCGAGACCTGCTTCATAGCCTTGACCTGCGCGGCACCGCCGACGCGAGACACCGAGATGCCCACGTCGATAGCAGGGCGCTGGCCCTGGAAGAAGAGGTTGGACTGCAGGTAGATCTGACCGTCGGTAATCGAGATGACGTTGGTGGGGATGTAGGCCGAGACGTCGCCTTCCTGGGTCTCGATGATCGGTAGGGCGGTAAGCGAGCCGCCGCCGTTGGCGTCGGAAAGCTTGCACGCGCGCTCGAGCAGACGAGAGTGCAGGTAGAAGATGTCGCCAGGGTAAGCCTCACGTCCGGGCGGACGGTGCAGCGTAAGCGACATCTGACGATAGGCAACGGCCTGCTTGGACAGGTCGTCGTAGATGACCAGGGCGTGGCCGCCGGGGTGGGTCTCGTCGGCGGGGTTGCCGTACTCGTCGTTGTACATGAAGTACTCGCCAATAGCGGCGCCGGCCATGGGGGCGATGTACTGCAGCGGCGCGGAGTCGGCTGCGGTAGCGGCGACGATAACGGTCTTGTCAAGGACGCCGTGCTGGGCCAGGGACTCGCGAATGGTCGCAACCGTGGAGGCCTTCTGGCCGATGGCCACGTAGATGCAGACCATATCGGTGTTGGCCTGGTTGACGATGGCGTCGATGGCAATGGCGGTCTTACCGGTCTTACGGTCGCCGATGATGAGCTCACGCTGGCCGCGGCCGATGGGCACCATTGCGTCGATGGCGAGAAGACCGGTCTGAACCGGCTCGCAGACGGGCTGGCGCTCCATGATGCCGGGGGCCTTGAACTCGATGGGGCGACGGTGGGTGGTGACGATGGGGCCAAGGCCGTCGATGGGCTGGCCCAGCGGGTTCACGACGCGACCGAGCATGGCGTGTCCCACGGGGATGTCCATGACGCGGCCGGTGGTTCGGCACTCGTCGCCTTCCTTAATGTCTTCAACGTCGCCGAAGAGAACGGCGCCGACTTCGTCGCGGTCAAGGTTTTGGGCCAGGCCGTAGACGTCCAAGCCAGTCTTAGAGCTGGTGAACTTGAGGAGTTCGCCTGCCATAGCGGTTTTCAAGCCAGAGACGTGCGCGATACCGTCGCCGACCTCGGTGACCACAGAGGCCTCCTGGCGATCCACGGTAGCGTTGATTGCGTCAAGGTTCTGACGCAGGGTGTCCATGATCTTGCTGGAGCTAATAGCATCCGACATTATTCCTCACCTCCATTAAACGAAGAGGAGAGCGTCTTTCTGATGTTTGCGAGCTGGGCTCGCACCGAGGCGTCGTAACGCTGTCCACGAGCCTCGAGAATGATTCCACCAATAATGGAAGGGTCAACGCGCTCGACCAGGTAGACCGGGGCGTTGAGATCGGCAGAAGCCTTGGCACGCACCTGATCGCGCAGCTTGTCGTCCATGGGCACAGAGGTGGTGACCGTCACAGACACGGTGTTGTCCTCGGCATCGAGGTACTCCTTGTACTGCTTGGCGACCTCTGCCACCAGGTCAAGGTCGTCCTCGCGCTGCATGGCGGCGAGGGTCTCCAGGACCTCGGGCGAAAACTTGCGAGCGTGCTGCCACTGCACCAGGTCGGCGTTGGCGCGGCCCTCGGAGCGGGCCGCCTCCATGAGCGCCCTGGTGTAGGCCTCGACCTTATCGGCGTCAGAACGCTTAACGGTCATTAGAGGTGCCTACTTCCGCGAGGTACTTCTCAGCAAGTTTGCGCTGCTCGGCCTCGGAAAGATCGTTACCGATGATCTTGGTCGCGATCTCAACGGACAAATCAACGACGGAGCTGGAAAGCTCGATCATGGCCTTGTGGCGCTCGGAGTCGACGGCGCCGTGAGACTTGGCGATGATATCGGCAGCCTCACGCTGGGCCTTCGCCAGAATCTGGGAGCGCTCCTCCTCGGCCTCCTTCTTGGCCTTGGCGATAATGGCCTCGGCCTCTTTGTGGGCCTCGAGGATCTTGCCCTCGTAGCCCTTTGCCTCCTCGGCAGCCTGAAGCTTGGACTTCTCGGCTGCGTCGAGGTCTTCCTGGATCTTCTGCTGACGCTTGTCCATCATCGTCAGGACCTGCGGCCAAACGAGCTTGGCCAGGACAGCCCAGATGATGAGGAAGGCGATAAGAGCGGGGACGAACTCGGCCACCTTGGGGATCAAGATGTCGGCGCCCACCGCCTCGTCTGCAAAAGCGAAGGTCGGGCAAGCGAGGGTCACGACAGCTGCTGCCGTGCCTGCGCTGGCGAGAAGACCTTTCATCGGGGTTTTCATAGATGCCTCCTACGAGTTCGCGATCAGTCTTTACTTAACGATAAGGCTGACAACGAAGCCGATGAGTGCAAGTGCCTCTACGAATGCAGAGCCAAGGATGAAGACCGTAAACAGACGGCCCTGGACCTCAGGCTGGCGCGCCATGCCCTGCGCAACACCGCTGGCCGCAAGACCAATACCAATGCCAGCGCCGATAACGCCAAGACCGTAACCAACGACACCGAGAGCTCCCACAGTTCCTCCTTTGTCATTCGCCCCTAAAGTTCCTAGATTGATGGGACGAGTTTTAACCAACTTACTTACTTGCTATCACCTGCGGCCGGGCGCACGAGGCGCCGAAAAACCGCGAGTTGCCTTACTTACTCCTCGTCGGACTCTGCGATCTGGATATAGACGGCAGAGAGAAGGGCGAAGACGTACGCCTGGATCGCGGCGACCATGATCTCTACCACGTAGATGACCAGAAGGATGGCGACCCAAAGAACCGATGCGCCCGCCTGGGCCACGGCCATTGCCGAGAAGGCAGAGACCAGAGGCTCGAAGAACAGGGACGCGAGAATCGCGAAGGTGCCCATGACGACGTGGCCCGCAAAGAGGTTGCAGAACAGACGAACGGCCAGGGTGACCAGGCGAAGAATGGTGGACAGGACCTCGATGAGCCAAACCAGGGCGTTAAGCGGGAACGCGACGCCGGCGGGGGCCAGGCTCTTCACATAGCCCAGGGCACCGTGCTTCTTGATGCCGCAGACGATGAAGTAGATAAACGAGACGATAGCCAGGGCCGCGGTGGTCGAGATGGTGCCGGTACCGGGCTTGCAGCCGGGGATGATGCCCACGATGTTGTTGGCGAGAATCACCAGGAACAACGAGGCGATGAAGGGGAAGTGCTTGCGCCAAGTGTCGCCAAGCAGGCCCTTGCACATGTCGTCGCGGATAAACTCGACCAGGTACTCCATGGCGTTGACAAAGCGGCCCTGGGGGACCAGGCTCTTGGACTGCTTGCTCTTGAAGGCAAACAGCAACACCAACATGATGACAACCGCCACAGCAAACCAGAACGAGTACTGCGTGAAGCCGACGGTGTCCAGATTGCCTGCAATTGGGGTGGATTTGAAGCTCGAGACGAGCTCGTTGACCTCACCACTCAGGCTATCAAGTGGGTTCACTTACGCTTCCTTTCCTTCTCTAGCCCTTTGGGCGACCTGCGCCGCCTTCCAGGCCCTTACCGCCTCTACTGCCCAGAAGAGCAGAAAAGCCAAAACCATCGCGCACCCAAAGGCCAAGACCTCTGTGCTTGCAAGAACGTACACCGCAAGCAGCGCCAAGGACAAGAACACGAACGAGACCATGATGCTTGCGATGCCCGCGCCCATGCTCACCCTTGTACCCGATTTCAAGGCCTTCTCAAACAGAAAAGCGGGGGCAATTGAACCCGCCAGGCAGCAGAGAATACCGGCGACTATAGCCGTCTGGAAGTCCATGGCCCACTCCCTTTAAGAAGGTTTTAAAACCGTTGTCGAACAATAATTAAACGCTGTTCAAAAATCAACGACATTTCGCCGATTGCCGCTGATTCGTCACATTTCCACCAGCTGTTGATTTGCGGGTAACCAGATGGTGACTAACGAGTACCAAAAATGCGGTCGCCGGCGTCTCCCAGGCCCGGCAGGATATAGGCGCGATCGTTGAGGCAACGATCCACCGAGCAAGTGTAGATGCGCACGTCGGGGTCGGCGGCCAGAACCGCACGCACGCCTTCGGGGGCAGCCACCAGGACAAGCACGCGGACGTCCTTGGCGCCGGCGTCGCGCAGGTATTTGATGGCCGCGACAAGCGAGCCGCCCGTGGCCAGCATGGGGTCGACGACCAGGCAGGTGCGCTCCTCGATGTCGGCGGGAAGCTTGCAGTAGTAGGGCTGCGGCTCGTGGGTCTGCGGGTCGCGGAACATGCCGATGTGGCCCACGCGGGCAGACGGCACCAGCTGCAACATACCGTCGACCATGCCCAGACCCGCGCGCAGGACGGGGACGACGGCGACCTTCTTGCCGGCCAGGCGCTTGCACGTGGCGGTCTCGAGCGGGGTGGTGACCTCGACGTCCTCTAGCGGGAAGTCGCGCATGGCCTCATAACCCTCAAAGATGGCAAGCTCGCTCACCAGCTGACGAAACTGTCCCGTAGGGGTCTTCTCGTCTCGCAGAATGTGCAGCTTGTGCTGAACCAGCGGGTGGTCGACAACCACAAGGCGATCGTTTTCGATGAGGTCTTTGTCCATGCCACGTCCCTTCACATAAGGGCCCCGCCGCAGGTGCGACGAGGCCCGTTTGTCTGATTGGGAACTAGTGTAGCCCAATTAGTCCAGGTTGGGGTAAAGCGGGTGGGCGGCGAGAAGCTCCTGCACCTCGGCGTGGGTGCGGTCGATGACATCGGGGCTGTTGATGCCGTTGACCACGTCGCCGATGAGCTGGCCGATGCGCTCGCACTCCTGCTCGTTGAAGCCGCGGGTAGTGGCGGCGGCAGAGCCAACGCGGATGCCCGAGGTCACAAACGGGGAGCGCTTCTCGCCGGGGATGGTGTTCTTGTTGACAGTGATGCCCACCTCGTCCAGGGCCTTCTCGGCATCCTTACCGGTGACCTCGCCGGCCGGGGTGAGGTCAACCAGCAGCAGGTGGTTGTCGGTGCCGCCGGTGACCAGGCGCAGGCCACGCGACTCCATGCCGCGGCCCAGGGCCTTAGCGTTGGCGAGAATGGCGTCGGTGTAGTCGGCGAAGCTGGGCTGCAGGGCCTCGCCAAAGGCGACGGCCTTACCGGCGATGACGTGCTCGAGCGGGCCGCCCTGGGTGCCGGGGAAGACGGCGGAGTTGAGCTTCTTG
>CAVKOL010000075.1:8313-11838 GCA_963658035.1 Bacteroidaceae bacterium | reverse complement strand
CGCGCGGGCTTTCGCATGCTCATGATCCACGGCGGCCACGGCTGGCTGATCAACCAGTTCCTTTCACCGTACTTCAACCACCGCGGCGACGAGTACGGCGGCAGCCTG
The DNA here is from genome assembly GCA_963658035.1 of Bacteroidaceae bacterium. Taxonomy (GTDB): domain Bacteria; phylum Actinomycetota; class Coriobacteriia; order Coriobacteriales; family Atopobiaceae; genus Paratractidigestivibacter. The sequence continues at coordinate 11,730 of CAVKOL010000075.1, read as the reverse complement.
GAGAACCGCTGCCGTTTTGCCTGCGAGGTGCTGGACAGCGTGCGCGCCGCCGTGGGGCCGCGCTTTCCCATCGAGTTTCGTATGAGCGGCTCGGAACTCTTTGACGGCGGCTACGACCTTGAGGAAGGCGTGCGGGTCGCGCAGGCGCTGGAGTCGCGTGTCGATTTGCTGCACGTCTCGGCGGGCACCTACCAGCGCGGGTTTGGCCTCACGCACCCCTCGATGTTCGAGGACCACGGCCGCAACGTCTACCTGGCGGCCCAGATAAAGAAGCACGTCAGTGTGCCCGTGGCAACCATCGGCGGCCTTAACGACCCGGCGCAGATGGAAGAGATCGTGGCCAGCGGCAAGGCCGACGTGGTCTACATGGCCCGCGCCCTTCTCGCCGACCCCGAGCTGCCCCGTAAGGTTATGTGCGGCCAGGACGAGAAGGTCGTGCGCTGCCTGCGCTGCTTCACCTGTATGGCCGAGCGCGCGGCCACCTCGACCCGCCGCTGCACGGTAAATCCGCTGATCGGCCGCGAGGACGAGGGTTTTGAGGTTGTGCCAGCACCCCGCCGTCGCCGCGTGCTGGTGGCGGGCGGCGGCCCCGGCGGTCTGTACGCGGCCTACACCGCGGCCCGTTGCGGCCACGAGGTGCTGCTATGCGAGAAGGATAGCGAGCTGGGCGGCGTATTAAAGGGCGAGCAAGCCATCCCCTTCAAGCACGAGATGTACGAGCTGGCGGGCACCTATGCGCGCTTGGCCGCCGAGGCGGGCGCCGAGCTGCGCTGCGGCTGCGAGGTCACGCCCGAGTTCGTGGAAGAGTGGGCGCCCGACGCGCTGATCGTGGCCGTGGGCTCGACGCCTTTGGTGCCGCCCATCCCCGGCCTTCGCGACCCGCGCGTCATTCTCGCCACCGACTACTACCTGCGTAAGGACGAGGTGGGGGAGAAGGTCGTGGTCCTGGGAGGCGGCCTTGCCGGCTGCGAGCTTGCCATTCACCTGGGCAAATGCGGCAAGCAGGTCACCTTGGTCGAGATGCGCGACGCTCTGGCGCCCGACGCCAACGTGCGTCACCGCCCGCTGCTGCTAGAGCAGGTGGAGCGCTACGTCGATGCCCGCTGCGGCTTGCGCTGCGTCGAGGTGGGCGAGACGGGCGTCGTGTGCGAGGACGCCGCGGGCCAGCGCGTTGAGCTTTCTGCGCAGACGGTGATTTGCGCCTTGGGCCAGTGTCCTTGCGCCGACGTGGCCGCCGCCCTGCGCAATACTGCTCCCTACGTGCGCGTTATTGGCGACGCCGACCGCGTGAGCACGATCACCAACGCCGTCTACGAGGGCTATCACGCGGCGATGGACATCTAGGCCCTAAAGAGCGCTCGCAAGGGTCGAAACGGCGATTGGTTGCCACTCTGCGTAGCTTTTGAAGTGGTCCATTTCGTCGCGGTCGAACTTCCAACCGCAGGCACGGCGCCTTTCAGGGGCCTTGTTCACCGCCCGCCTGACTTATCCCGGTTTAAACTCGATTTTGCCGAGTAGTCAGGCAATAGCCGCCCGCGTCCGCCAACTGGGCAAACGCGGGCGGCTATTGCCTGACTACTCGCAGAACCGGGTTTTAAACCGGGATAAATCGGCCGAACCGCTTTCGAGAGAGCCTCGTGAGGGGTCCGGGCGAATGACCACCCGCCCCGGCGGGCTTTCTTGCCATAAAAAATCGCCGCTTATGGGAAGGTTTGGGGCTCCTTACCTTCCCATAAGCGGCGAGATGAACGGGATATCTTCCCACAAGTGGCAAAACGGCCGCGCTAGATGACCTTGCTCACGATGGCGCTCACCAGCGAGATGACGATGGCGCCAAACAGCGCGGCACCAAACGAGTCGATGGCGATGCCCGCGTGGAAGATGTTGCGCGAGAAGTAGCTGGCAAGCTCGAGGATGATCGCGTTCAAGACCAGCTGGAAAAGGCCCAGCGTCAAGAAGGTGATGGGCAGGGACAAGAAGTTGAAGATGGGCTTGACGGTGGCGTTGAGCAGCGCCAGCACCAGCGCGCTCACGGCCGCGGCCACGACGTTGCCGCCCACGATCTCCACGCCCGGCACGATCCAGGCGGCCACCGCGACGGCGATGGCGGTAACCAACCAGTTGCTGATGAAGCTCATGATTTTCTCCCAACTAAAGGTTTTCAAGCCCTTTGATTATACGTTGCCTTCGTCTTATTTACCCACCCCGGGTGCCGCCAGCCACTTTAATGCGCTAAAGTGCTAGGGGTAAAAACGACGCAAAGGGGAAGAACACGCATGGAAGAGACGCAGGACAAGCAGCAAACCGAGCGGCAAAGACTGGTCGCGGCCCTGTGCTCTTTGCAAACGACCCAAGAGGTCGAGGCCCTTCTCAGCGACCTTTTGACCTCGCGCGAGATAGAGGACCTCTCGCAGCGCCTGGAAGTCGCGACCATGCTCTCGCGCGGCCACTCCTACCTGGACGTTTCCCGCGCAACCGGCGTCTCGTCCACCACGGTGAGCCGCGTCTCGAAGTGCTTGAACGGCCCGGCCGGCGGTTACCGCCTTGTGCTTTCGCGCCTGGACGAGGCCCCCGCGGCCGATTAACGTCCGCGCCACTTGCTACCATAGATAAAGTTTCGACTCTACAGGGGGCGGGAAACCGCCCCTTTCTTGGTAAGGAGACCCGCGCCGATGCTACGCGTCCGCACGACAAAAGATGAGGCAGGCCTGTTTGCGGCCGCCGCGAGCGCCCTTAATCTTGCATGCGAGAAAAACGACGTCGCCTACCTGGCGGCGCCCTCGTTCGACCACGGCATGGCCCTGCAAAAAGAGCTTTTTGCCGCGGGCCTTGGCCTGGGCGTCAACGCCGGCACCTTAGCCAGCATCTCGGGCGACCTCTGGCGCCTGTGGGGCGACGGCACCTCGTGCGTGGACCCTGTGACCAGGCGTTTATTGGTGCGCCGAGCCATGCGCGCCGTGCCGGCCGGCCTTATGGGAGACATGCGCGACAACCCCGGCACCGTCGACGTCATCTCTAAGTTGGCGAGCCGCGCCCTGCCGTGGCTTCCGCTGGACCAGGAGGGCGCGGCCCAGGAGGCCGTGTGCTCGGCGGCGGGTTTGAGCGAGTCCGAGGTCGCGGCCATTCGCGTGGCGGGCGCCTACCGCGGCCTTTTGCACCGCGAGGGCTACGTGGAGGCCTCCGAGGTCTACGACCGCCTGCCGGGCGTCTTGCCTGCCGCCCAAGCTCAGAAGATCTGCCTTGTAACCTGCGGCCACCTGGCCTTTTCCCGCGCCGAGCGCGAGTTCTTGGTGGGCATGGCGGCACACGGCCGCGTGGACGTGTGCGTGCAGGTGCCGCAGGGCCCGGCCGGCCAGACGACCCGCGACAGCCTGGCGCTTCTGCGCGCCGACGCCGAGCGCGCGGGCGTCGAGCTCG